>CALVWO010000081.1 GCA_944367465.1 uncultured Clostridia bacterium | reverse complement strand
TTTACCCGAACCATAGCTCATAGATCCGTACAAACAAAAAACGGCAGCGCCTGTATGGCGCTGCCGTTTTTTGCCGGACGATCTTATATGCCGAGCAATAATTCTACATAATTTTCGATCGTTTCCGCGGAACCGTTGCTTGTTGTGATCGTCATATAATAGTCAACATTTTCGTAAGTAAATTTTGCGAGACATTCCGAAGAAACGTTATTATCAGGAGTTTCATACATCACTTCCACCCCTTCAACCCTCATCGAATCTGATATAGATTCATAATTTTCAAGAAAATTAAATCTTGCATTTGGTAATAGTACCATATAAACTTCTATTGCGTCTACACCGACCTCGCTGAAATAAAACACATCTTGACTAAAATACCCTATCTCTTTAGATTCAGTAATTTTGCCTGCTTGTGATACCACGATATCTTTAGAAAAATATTTGAAATTCAAACTATACTCATTTTGAAATTGCGCAACATCGTTGACGTCAATCATCTCGATTTCTTCGGACGAGTAATAGATGATCTCATTCCGGGAGGAAAAATAGACAGGCAGAAAGACAGAGAGCCCGACGACGACCAGGCAGCATGCCGCAATGCTCAGCCAACGATACACCGACCACTTTTTCCGTTTTTTTACGGGAGAATGTTTCAATTCCCGAACCGTACGATTCCCCAAATCGGGATCAGGTTCATATTCCTCCGCAATATGAACGAGTTTTTCCCAATCATCCTGCCTGTTTGCCATAAATTCTCCTTTGAAAAATCAGGATATCGTTACAATATACGCCTCATCGATATCGAGACAGTCGTCATTGACCTGCATATACCCCAAATCACGCGACCCGTCACTTCTTGTAACATATAAGTATGTTTCAGTTTGAAAGTTTACTCCATTTTTATAGTAGGCGCAGGTGAGATAGCCGTAGACCATCATCATATGCGGAACAGTCGAATTTTCCTTTACAACCGTCATGGCAGTTTCACCACTCGCCACGCTTAATCTCATAATATAATTATATTCGCTGCACATGATAACGCCGACCTTATTTTGATCGATCGCCGTTTTCAGCGCATTGAGATTGACCGTTTTGGAATTGGAATAGATGGACGAATACGAGATATCGTACCCCGCATTTTCCACAAAGCTCTTAAGTCCATTGCGGAAATTTGTGGAAGTCGTTCCGCCCACTTCTCCCGTTTTCATCAGCGAATAAATACTCGCATAGGCGGCTTTTGAATATGTATCCGGCAAGGAAAGGTAGTAATATTTCCCGAGATATGTGATACCCGGATCGTAGTTCGGAATGAGATTCGTCTTCCATCGGTCATTGAAGAGCACAATATCCATGCCCGTAGCAGGTCCGCAATAATTCCTGAAAGAGGCATCCGTATTCCCGAACGCAGGAGCGCTGTCGTAAGTATAATCAGCTGTTATTTCATAATCATCGCAGTCAATTGTGTAAGTTTCCGTTGAGGAAGAGCCGACGGGAGCACCGTACACGCTGTCGTAATAGACGATCTCGGTATCCGCACTGACCTGAGCGGAAGGCGCCTTGATCAGGCAGCAGGTAAGCAGCAGGCTCACTCCCACGAGAGCCGCCGCAAACAGAGAGACAACCTTGATTCGTTTTGCATTTTTCATAAAAATGCACCTCCTGAAATTTCTTACACATATAACGCTTTACAGGGGGCAAACGTACGAAAAAAATCAGAATTTTCTGATCTTTTTCTCCAGATTTTTTAATTGACTCTCTACGGTGCTCTTGGGCTTTTCGAGAATATCTGCAACTTCCCTGATCGTAAACCCGCCCCAATAACGGTAGATCATCAGATCCTGCTCGTAATCGGTGAGTTTTTCGAAGATCTGCCTGATGAACAGATGGTTTTCGATATACTTCAGATCGTCTTTGCCTTCGCACGCCGCTGCGGCATGGGCGTGCGCCGCCAGATACTCCGTCTCCGTCCGGCAGCGGCGCAGGCGGCTGCGTATGGAATTCTGGAACATTTTTACGATCCAGGCGCATGCGTTTTTGTTCTTTCGGAATTTATGAGCGTTGCGATAAAGCAGAATGAGCAGATCGTGGATGGCGTCTTCGATATCTGCTTTCTGCTTGAAATGCGCGTTTCCGATGGCATAGAGCAACTTCGACATCAGCGTATAGATAGACTCCAGAGCGGAGATGTCGCCGCGCGCAAGAGCAAATATCATTTGCCCCAATCTTTTGTTTTCTTCCTCATTCATCTGTTTTTCGCTCATTCACGACCCAAAAGACTATCCAACGATTCCCCCATGAGCTTCGTCAGACGTATCAGCCCGAGGACTTCGGGCATGGCGCCCGCCTTGAACCAGCGCTCCAACGTTGATTGCTCCACATTCAGTTCTTTGGCGAGGCGGTACTTCGTCATGCCCTTTTCCGCCATAAACGCCCTGAGTTTTGCGATGAGGCGCGGGCGGACTTCCGCGATCGGACAGCGCAGTTCGACTTTTTCCCGCATAATATCGCACAATCCGACAAGATAATCGGTGCTCACCTTAAAATAATCCGCGACGTTTATGAGCGCGTCGTACCGCGGGAAATTGAGCCCGTCCAGCCAGTTTGCAATGGATTTGCGCTGCGCGCCCGTTTCCGCGGAAAGTTTATGGCGGCTTACGCCTTCCGAAACCATCAGATCTTTCAATCTTGCCGAGAATACCGATAAATACATGCGTTCCTTCCCCCTGGGGGCGAAGTAATAACAGTATTATCCAATATTTTACGGCGAAATACTCAGAGGGGCGTACAATTCACACTATTCCCGACGGAAATTTTTTTAATTTACGCAATTCCGCGCCCCGATCCCGTCCGATCGGAGC
>CALVWO010000080.1 GCA_944367465.1 uncultured Clostridia bacterium | reverse complement strand
GCAAGGAAGATGAGCAAAAAGATGCCGAAAAGATTCCGCCAAAGGCGTGGTTCGTATTTTTCCCTTACAGTATACCATAATTTTCGGAAAAGAAAAGAGTTTTATGCCGCAGATTTTTCTTGCGGGAAAATACAATGTGCCTGCGGCGTCTGCCGCAGGCACACAATTTGCTTTTATCCGCCGAAACGCGGATATCTGACGATCAGTCCCCCGCCCTGACCTTGCGCGCCTTGCCGCCCGTGAGCGTGATCATTTTGACCGCGTCGAGCGAAAAGTCCTGCGCCTCGACGATGAGCGGTTTATCGATGACCCCGCGGGCGAGCACCTTGTACGCCGCGATCTTCTTCGGGAGGATCTTTTTGGCTTTCAGCGCTTCGAGGCTGACCACATCCCCCGCCCCGAATACGCGGGAGAGCGTATCGATGTTCACCGTTCCGCGCCTGCTCTTGGGGACGTCTCTGAGAAGTTTGCCTGCGGGACGAGGCGCGGGTTCCGCGGCGGAGGGTGCCTCGTCTGCGGACAGCCCCGCGGGCGCGGCGACGGGTTCCGCGGTCGCGTCCTCGATCAGCGACTGCGCGTCCTCGTCGGAGAGAACGGCGTGCGCCTCGACGAAGGAGATCTTCTGACGGATCATGGCGGCGACGTCCGCGCGGACGACCGTGCCGCCGCGCGCGTCGCGGCGGTCGCTCGCGAGCACCTTTATGAGCCCGTCGCGGATGAGATCGTCCGTTGAACGGTACGGGAGCCCGAACACGGAATGCTGCACTTCGCCCTTTTCCAGCCCGAACGCGGCGGCGACTTCGGAAAGAAGGTGCTTGGCGTATCTGAGCTTGCGGGGAGACGACAGCCTCAGAAGCATGGGCGTCTTTTCGTACTTGCGCTTATCCGACATATCTTCGCCGCGGTACTTCGTCTCCGCGTACTGTTTGGGGTCGAGCGCAAATGCGATGCAGAGCTTTTTCCCCTTGAATAACAGCATCGCAAGCGTTTTTCTGCCGGAATATACGCGCATGCGTTTCCAGCTCACCGTCGTTTTCATGCGCGGATAGGCGTCGATCTCGTCGCAGAGCTCGCCATAGCGCTGCTGCATCTCGGCGGACGCCTGCACGAGCTTGGCATAGAAACTGTAATTGTATCTGAAATAGATCTTGTCGCTCCCGAACGCGGCTAGTCCGATCCCCGCCTTCCACTCTTCGGGCACCTGCGCGACCGCGATCTCGCCGACGCTCTCCTCGGCGTCCTCTTCCTCCGCCTCTCCCGCCGGAGCAGGCTCCTCTGCGGGGACAGGCGCATCTTCGGGCTCCGCGGCAGGCTCTTCGATCGGCTCCTCGACGGGAGCGGACTCCTCTTCCAGCTCCGCGACAGGTTCTTCGACGGGTTCTTCGCTCGCCGCAACAGGGATTTCCTCCGGTTCCGCAGGGATCTCGGCGGGCTGCTCAGGCTCTTCCGCAACGGGCTCCTCTGCAACTTCCGTCTGAACGGGTTCCTCTGCGGCGGGCTCCTCTGCGGCGGGCTCCGCATTTTCCTGCGGCTTTGCCTTCTTCTTTTTCAGGAACACGACAAGGATCGCAATAAAGAGACCGACGACCACCGCCCCGAGCACGCCGCTCGCAATACCTTCGCCTGCCGACGCGAGCACGGCAAGCAGCGGGGCGCCTGCGGCAAAGGAATACAGCTTACCGCTTTGCGCGCCTCCGTTCCCTGCGCCGTCTTCGGGCTGTGCGGGTTCTTCCGCTGCTGCGGGTTCTTCCGCTGCCGCGGGTTCCTCCGCCGCGGGCTCTTCCGCGGCGGGTTCCTCCGTTGCCGCGGGCTCTTCCGCGGCGGGTTCCTCCGTTGCCGCGGGCTCTTCCGTGGCGGGTTCCTCAGCTTCCGCAGACTCTTCCGGGGCGGGCTCTTCCGCGGCGGGTTCTTCCGCTGTCTCGGGTTCCTCGCCGTCGGGAGTTCCCTCGCCGTCGGGCGACCCGTCCCCTTCGGGCGGCAGGTCGCCGCCGTCGGAAGGTGCGCCGCCCTCGGGCTGCATCTTTCTTCTGCGTGCGATGCCGATCGCAAGGATGATGACCTCCGCGCCCGCCACGCAGGAGAGCGTGATCACCAGCCAGGTGAGCGAGATCTCCTCTTCGCCGATCGTCCATGTGAACGAGACGGGATCGGAAGAGCCGTCGCTCCACGCGTAATTTGCCGTATCCTTCAGCGAGACGGTAACGGTATATTCGCCCGCTTCAGTGGCGGTTCCGCCCGTCATTTCCATGATCGCCGCATCGAATCCGACGGGCAGATAGACGATCTCGCCGCCGTTCGCCGTATACTCCTCCGCAGACGCGGAAGGCTTTTCGACGAGGCGCTTTTCAATCGTCCAGGTGAGCGTGACGCTCGTTCCGCCGCCCGCCCATGCGTAGTTGGAGGCATCTTTGAGGGATATTGTGACGGTATAACTGCCCGCGTTCGTCGCTTTCAGCGTGATCTCGCTGCCGTTCACGCTGACGGAGATGTCGGCGGAGAACGCCATGGAGACATTATCGAATCCCGTGAGCGTGTTCGTCTGCTCGCTGCCGCTGTACGTTGCCGACGCATTTTCCAGCGAGGGCGCCGCAAGCACGGCTTTTGCAATCGTAAACGATACCGCTTCCGACTGCGACGCCGTATAATTTCCGGTCGCGCGGACATACGCCCTCACCCAGTACGTTCCGGCACTCGAGGGCACCGCCGTCGTGTAGGTGCCGTCCTCGGACGAAGCGTACATATAGACGATACTCTCCGTACCAAAGAGCGCCAGCGCACCCGTCGGTGCATTCGCCTGACCGCCGTAACTCCAGCCCGCGAGGGAAGGCTGCGCCGTGAAGGCGTTCTGCGCCTGCGCGATGGTGAAGGTCACGGAGACGGCTGCGCCGTCCGTTTCCGCCCAGCGGGTATTCGCGGCGTCTTTGAGCGTGAGCACGACCGTGTAACTTCCCGCGTCCACCATGTTTTCGGGCTCCGAGACGGTATAGCGATCTGTTTCGGAAATGCCGGAAACAAGCGCCGCGCCCGTATAGGTTTTACCCGCCGCAGAAGGCTTCTCCACTGTCATGCGGTCGACGACGAACGCCGCGCTCGCATTGCCCGTGAGCGTATAGTTGCCGTCGGCGACGCTCGCCGTGACGATATAGCTGCCCGCAAGCGCGGGGACTTCCGTGCCGCTGACGGAAACGCCGCTGTTCGAAGTGCCCGTATAGGTGAGCGTGACGGAGACTTCGTCCCCCTCCGCAACGCCGCTGAGCGACGCTGCCGCAGGCGTGATCGTTCCTCCGTACACGCCGCCGCCCGCCGTGATCTCCACGGTGATCCCGCGCGGCGTGATCGTGTAAATGCCGTTGATGAACGTGATGGTATAATTTCCGTTGGACGAGGCGCCGCTGATGATATACGTACCCGCGTCGTCGCCCTCTGCCTTGACGAGCGTGATGCCGAGGTCGCTCTCCTCGTCGCCCGCCACAAGCCCGCTCGCCACGAACTCCGACTGATCGAGCGCGATCTCTTCGCCGTACGCCGACCACTGATCGCCGATCGCCACGATCGCGGGCGCGGGCGTCACGGTCAGCGTGCCGGCGGCATATTCGATGACGTAATTTTCCGATGTATACCCCGACGCGGTGACCGTATACCCGCCGGCATCCGCTCCGACGGAATAGCCGTGCGAGAACGTGAGCTGTCCGCCGAGCACGGACGCGCCGTCGCCGTTCACAAAGCCCGTGTGGCTCACCCCGAACGTTTCGGGCGCCTCCTCGCCGTACATGACGCTGTCGCTGCCGATGACGACGGTGAGCGTCGCCTTTTCGATGGTGAATCTGATGTAGGAATACGCTTCGTTGTAGTTGCCGCTCTCGTCGGAGACATAAGCGCGGACGACGTACACGCCTGCGTTCTTCGGCATTTCATCCGTCCAGCCCGTGAGCTGAGCGAAATCATCGCCCACGCGCTCGTCGTAGACCGCGTACGAGTAGACCACCGTGCCGTACTTTGCCGACGCCGAAGGCGCGGCGGGCGTTTCGCCGTAAGCAAACGACGCGGAGAAATCAAACTCCGAGATCTCGTTATCCTCTGCGGGTGCGATCGTCCAGGTGAGCGTGATGCTCGTTCCCTCCTCCTCCCACGCATAATTGCCGCTGTCTTTGAGGGAGATGGTGATCGCATACGCCCCTGCGTCCGTCGCCATGAGCGTGATGCTGCTGCCGTCTACGCTGACGGAGATACCGGCGGAGAACGCCATGGTGACGTTGTCGAATCTCGTGAGCGTGTTCGTCTGTTCGCTGCCGGTAAACACGGTCTCTCCGTCCGCAAGCACGGGCGCGGTGAGCACCGCTTTTCCGATCGTGAAGGAGACTGCCGCCGACTCCGCCGCCGCATAATTGTTGGTGGCGGAGACGAACGCCTTCACATAGTAGGTACCCGCATTCGTGGGAACGGAAGTCTCGTAGTCGCCGTCTTCGGACGACGCATACATATACACGATCGTCTCCGTTCCGAACTTCGCCTGCCCGCCCTGCGGCGAATTTGTGCTCCCGCCGTAGATCCAGCCCTGAATGGTCGGGTCTTCCGTGAACGCGTTCTCCGCCTGCGTGACGGTATAGGTGCCGTTCTCGAACGTGACCGTATAATTCGTTGCAGACGCCGTGCCGGTTATGGCATACGTACCCGCATTTTCGCCCTCCGCCTTGGAAAGCACAACGCCGAGGACATCCTCTTTATCCCCCGCCACGAGCCCTCCCGCCTCGAACTGCGACTGATCGAGCACGATCTCTTCGCCGTAGGCGGACTGCTGATCGCCGATGACGACGGTGACGGCTGCCCGCGTGACGTACAGCGTACCCGCTTCATACGAAATGGAATAATTCTCCGACGTGTATCCGGACGCCGTAACGGGATAACTGCCGACATCGGAGCCGGGCGTATATTCGTGCGAGAACGTGAGCTGCCCGCCGAGCGACGATACGCCGTCGCCGTTCACAAAGCCCGCATAGGAGAGGATCTGGAAGGAATCCGGCGCCGCCTCCCCGTAAGTGACGCCGGCGAACCCGATATATACCGTGAGTTTCGCCATGCCGATGGTGAATTTAATATAGGCATAGGCGTCGTTGTAGTTGTGATCGGCGTCGCGCACATACGCGCAGATGACGTAAGTGCCCGCATTCTTCGGCGCCTCACGCGTCCAGCCCGTGAGCTGACCGTAATCCTCGCCCTTGCTCTCGTCGTAGACCGCGTACGCGAAATTCACCGTGCCGTACTTCGCCGTCGCCGAGGGCGCGGCGAGCGTTTCGCCGTAGGTATACGACTTGGAGAAAGCGAACTCCGTGATCGCGTTGTCCTCTGCGGGTGCGATCGTCCAGGTGAGCGTGAGATCGGGCGACACGCCCTTCCAGGCGTAGTTCGCCGTATCGCGGAGCGTGAGCGTGACGGAGTATGTGCCGGCATTGGTCGCGTTCAGGGTGATCACGCCCCCCTCACTCTCGAGAATGAGCACGTTGTCCGTGTTGATGATGCCCATCGTGTTGCTGTTGAAATTGCTGAGCACGACGGAGAGCTGCTCGCCCGTGTACGTTGCGCTTTCGGATGCGAGCGTGGGCACGGTGAGCGTGCATTTTTCGATCTCGAACACTGCGTAATCGACCGCCATGCCGAAATCGGAGTTGCCGTTGTACCTGACGCGCACCCAATACTTGCCCGCGCCGGAAGGGACGATCGTTGTGTAACTTGCATCCGCGGGATCGCCGTCCTCAACGTACTCCGCATAGGAGTACACGACGTCTTCGGGATTCCCGTTGGCAAGCTCGAACTCAGGCAGGATAGGATCGTCTCCGTACGTCCACCCTTGCGCCACCCTGATCGTGAGCGAGTTTTTCGACGCAGAGACGGTAAAGTACCTGGTCGCCGACTGCGCTTCGTCGCCGAACTGATAGTTGTTGAACGCGTCGTTCGTGAGCTGAATGACGATAAAGTAACTTCCGCGCTCCCTCACTGTGAGCCTAACGTTATCGCCGCTTTGGTTCATTTCCGCGCCTTCCGTCCACGTTACGATGGTCATGCGCGATTCGTCAAACCCGAGAAGGGTATTGATATACTCGTTCTCATCCGTGCTGAAACTGAACGACTGCGTCTCCCAGGAGACGTTCAGCGTCCTCTTGTTGATCGTATAGGAAAACTCAAAAGACTTTTTCCCTTCGCCGCTGTCGTCCGCAAAGCAGTAGTTCGGATCTGTGATGGTGACTTTGATCGTATACGACCCTGCCTCACCGGGTGCGGTGCTGTTCTCCGTGTAGCTCTGCCCGCTGTTGGAGGTGCCGCTGTACACGATATTATGCTTCACCTGCTCATTGTTATAGACGTTCTGGAAAGTGACGGTCGCCGGGACAGGGCTGCCGTCGTAAGTGCCGTCAGGCACTTTGCCGTCGTCACCCCCCCAGACCTTGCGCGGGATCACGGTGAGCGTACCGCTTTGGGGCTCGATATCGTAATTGTCTGCAGAGACGCCGCTGATCGTGATCGTGTATGCGCTCCCCGCCGCGGCGCCCGCCGCATACGCCGAGCTGCCTTCGCCGGCAGTCGTATAAACAAGCTCTCCCTCGAGCACGCTCGGTCCTTCGCCCTTCACAAAGCCATCGTAGGCGACACTGAAGCCGATTTCGCCGAGATCTGTCCCGTATTGTACGGAGATATCGTTCGCTTTGATCGTGAGCTTGAGTGGATCGATGGTGAGCGTGCCTTCTTCCCCGCCCGCATAGGAGCCCGTGAAAGTGACGGAATAATTCTCGTTGCCGCACTGTGCCGAGATCGGATAAGTGCCTGCGTTCGTCGCGCCGACTGCGGACACCGTGATATCGAGATCGTCCTCCCCGAACTTCGGCGTTCCCTCCGCGACGGTATAGGCAGTCCCCTCCCCCTGGTTGAGGACAACTTCCATGCTCGTATAATCGTGCGCCTGATCTTTGATATTCACCGTGATCGATCGCGGCGTGACGGAGAGCGTACCGTCGGCATAGTCGATTGCGTAGTTGTTTGAAACAAGCCCGTTTGCCTTAACGGTATAGCTGTTCTCTACGCCGTCGCCCGCCTTGTACGCCGCGCCGCCGCTCTTGTTGGAAGTTGTGTAAGAGAGCGTGCCGGAAAGATCGCCGCCGAGCGCGCCGTCGGCGCCCTCTTCGCCGGAAAGGAAGCCTTTGTACGAGACGGAGAAGGTACCTTCCCCGATATCGTATCCGTACACGACGCTCGCGTTGCCTACCGTTACGGTGAGCTTCTTCTGCGAAATTTCGAACTCCCCATCCGCGGTGTTCGTGATCTTGTAATTGTTCCGGAAGTTTTCCGCGCCCTTCCCCTCGTTCAGCGTGACCGTTGCGGTGTACGAACCCGCCTTTACGGGCGCGCTCGTGGTGCTTTCGTAAGCGGTGTCGTTGCAGAGCTCTCCGGAATAGGTGATCGTATAGGCATCGCCGCGCGCAAACGCATCCTGATCGCGGGCGGCGACACCGTTGAACGAGACCGATGCGGAATACGCCGCGCCGTTGTACTCGCCGCCCGACGCCGTGATCGTGACCGTGATGTCGCGGGCGGTGATGGTGAACTCTGTTCTCATCTTCGCCGAAGTATAGTTGGGATCGGACGATGAAAACTCTACATAGTATGTTCCCACGTCGACGGGCGCATCATCCAGTTTGGTTACCCCGTCCGACAGGTAGTATACCGGCGTGATCTTAACCCCCTGAGGACCGCCGGAGCCGACTTTTGCCTCCCATTCCTTTGCCGTGCCGTCGTATTCTCCGGACGGCGACTTCGTAGTCACCTCGATCGGCAGAGGTTCGATCTTGTGAATGCCTGCCTCCTTGCCCTCGTATGCCGCGCCGTCGTACGTCGTATCGCCCGTAAATGTTACTGCATAGTTCCCCGCGTCCACGCCGAGCATGGCATAGAGGAAGTAATCGCCGACAGAGGAGCTGTTCGTCGCAGTCGTCTTTATCGTGAAAACGTCGTCGCCGAACAGGATTTTTGCATCCCCGACATAACTCCAGCTGTTCTGTACCGCGGATTCATCGATCGTACTGTATTTACTCGTCAGACTTTTGATATATATCGTGAGTGCAAGCGGGCTGACCTTGAGCGTTCCCTCGGCGGCGGTCACGTTATAGTTCCTTGATGTGCCGCTGTAGCTCCAGCGCAGAACATAATTTTCCACTGGCGAGCCCGCCGTGTAACCTTCCGCCGTGATCTCGTCGATCGTGATGCCGAGGTAGCCAAAACTTTCGCCCGTCACGTAGTCGTCGCCCGTCACCCTCTCCGTGTAAAGTTCGGAACCCACTGCGGGAAGGGCGTCGCCATAGGTGATGACGGCATTGAACGCGATGGTAATATCCCGCTTTGCAATCGTCACTGTAAAGGTGCCGTCTGCCGTTTCGTGATTATCCGCCGTGACGCGGTAATGCACCGTCGTGTTTTCGCAGGCATTCTTCAGCGTGAGCGTTTTGCTCCACCCGTCGGTGCCGTTGAGGCTGTATTCCCATGTTGCGGTCATATCGCCCTGCGTTTGCGCATCGCCTGCAATGCGGACATCGTGCTCGTTTCCGTCGTATGTTCCCTTGTAGCCCTTAACGCCCGAAATTCCGATCGTTGCATTGCCGATTGTGTATTCGTGCGTTATCTCCGCGTTCTCTGCAAGCACATAGTTATGTGCCTGCCCATCAGTGAGGCTCGCCGTGAAGAGATAGTCGCCCGCATTGATAAACGCGATCGGGTCTCCGCCGCCGAGCGCGGTGATCGTTTCGGTGAGATAAAGCGTGCCGTCGTCGTTCACCCCCGTTGCCGTGGCAAAATTGTCGTCGTCGAAGCTGTTGCCGTTATAGGTGAACGTTCTTGTCGCCCAGGTGATCGTTTCGATCACATATTTGCTGACTTCGAAGTTCGCGCTCGCCTCCTCATAAGTCTGCGTACCGTCTGCAAAACAATAATTATCGTTTGCAATGGTGATACTGAGGGTATATTTCCCCGCGGAGGAACTTGTGCGGCTCCATGCCGAGCCGTCATAACCCGTGCCGAGATAGCTGACCTTTCCTCCCAGCACGCTCTCATTTTCGCCGTCCGCAAGCCCGACTGCCGTCCAGGTCGTCTCTTTTGCAGCGCCGTAAGTGCCGCCGTCGTAGGAGTTGAACATAACGGTGATCGTGCGCGGCGTGATCCGGAACGCGTTTTCAAAGACCGCGCTGCCGCCCCCGAACGTTACGCTGAAATTGTTATTTCCCGACCATTTGCCCGCAACGTCGTAGGAAGCGACATCTTTCCCGAGCGATTGAATGGTAAACTTGATATACCCGTCGATCTCGACCCCGAAGGTCTCGCCTTCAACGTCGTACGTTACGCCTTGTTCGGCGGCGATCGTAAAGCTGGTCGTGCCGTCGTACGTCGCCGTCTGGTCTTTCAACTTGATCGTAATTTTCGCAGGGGAAATGGTATACGCCTTCTCCGTTCCCGTGAGCGTATAGTCGTTCTGATATGCGACTGGAAGGCTCGCCTGCAGCGTATGATTGTCGCCTGCGGAGGTAAAATCGCCCTGCGTAAGCGACACGTTGAGCACGATCGCGTCCTGCCCGGCTTCCGCGCCCACGCCCGCAAACGTTGCAAGGTTGAGCGTATCGTAATCGTGATCCGTATTGTCGTAACTGAAGGGAGTCTCTTTCCAATCTACTTTGACCGGGCATTTTTCAACGGTGAACGAAAAGGTCTGTTTCCCGTCTTCGACGTTATCGCCCGCAGCAAGCACATAGTTGTCGTTGCCGAGCGCGATCGTGGCGGTATAGCCGCCCGCGTGGTAAACGCTGCCGATACCCGCTCCGGTGGTCTTTTGGAACGTGACATCGAGGGAAAGATCGTCCCCATCGCACAAGCCGTTCGGCGTGATCGAAAGGCTGCCCTTCCCGTTAAATGCGCCGTAGACGCCTTGCCCTTCCGCGACGCTCACGCTGAGCGTGACCGCCTTCGCCGTGACCGTGAATTCGTACGAAATGCCGCCCGCGGGAAGCTGATAGTTGGCATTCCCGATGCTTCCGATCGTGACCTTGTACGTACCGACATTGACCGCTTTTCCGCCCGTCAGGCTGCCCGTAACCGCCGTGACGGTATAGGTGAGCGCCAAGCTCTCGATGTCGTCGCTAAAGACGACGTTCGCACCCGTCACCACCGGCTGATGGGAGCTTCTCTTCCCCGAATATTCGAAGGAATTTCCGCTCCAACCCGACACACCGAGAGTGCGCGGGCTGATCGTAAAGCTGCCGTCCGAAGAGCCGCCTGCATACAAGGTGTTCAGCTTGAAGTTGTTCTGCTTGTTTAACAGCTCTGCCGAGACGGAATAGCTGCCCTGATTGCGCGGGAGCCCCTCTATGGGCGAGCCCGTCGAGCCCGTATACACGAGCAAAATATCTTTTTCAGCGATCGTTTCGTAGCCCTCGAGCTCCGTATTGCCGCTGAAGGTAAACGTCGCCTCCTCCCAACTGCCGTAAACGCCGTCCGAAACGGTGATCGTGACGGTGATCGTGCGCTGTAAGACCGAAAAACTCGTCGTAAATGTACGCTCTTCGCAGCTGTTTGTTTCCGGGATATAGACGATCAGCGTGTACTTCCCCGCAGGGAGCGCGGAAGCATCCGTGTAAGTCGTTTCGTCTGCCGCCCTGTATGTATATTTGATCTGGATTTTACCGCTGTCAATAGCCTCCTCCACTTCCGACGGCATTTTTTCCTCATTATAGTCGGGCGTGCTCGGCGTATCTCCGTATGTCCAGTCCTTGAGCGAATAGGTAAGTTCATAGAGCGATTTTGTGATGTTGTAAGACAGCGTGACGGACTGCTTGTCGTCACTGAATGCATCCTCGGGCACGTTATCGTTTTGGTTCCCTTCATTGCTGATCCATAAGAAATTTACGGGATCGGTAAACGTAAGCGTGACGGAATAAGTTCCGTAGGCCGAGGAGTTCGCATTGGAATACTTCCATGTATATTTGATCTCGCCCGTAACGCCGCTCACCATGATGGTGCCGCTCAATTCCGGTTTCAGGACGCTCCCGTTCTGATACTCCATTTCGCGCTCGATCGCAGGCGCGGTGACTTCCAGCCGCGCGATCGTCCACGTAAGGATGATCGAATCTTCCGCGGCGCCCCCTTCCAACCCCTTCCAGCAGTAGTTTGCCGTGGGCGTGACGGTGAGCGTATATTCGCCGGCGTTCGTCTTTCCGTTGCCTTCGACCGTGTATTGCTCACAGCTCACAACGTTGGAATTCTGCGGCGTGCCGTTGTATATATACGTTCCCGAAACTACGGGCTGGGCGATCGCCTGCCGCGCGATGGTGAAGGTAAATGTGATATCATCCTGCCCGTCGAGCGCCCCGGATTCGTTTTTCCACTCGTAATTGGTCTTATCTTTCAGGGAGACGATGACAAAATATGTGCCCGCGTCGGTCTGAACACGATTTTCGGAGATAGTCATCGTTTCCGCGGCAAACCCTTCGGGAGAATACGTTTTTTCCCCGCCGTCGTATACGTACGCCGTCGTATCCTCCGTCGGGCGCGCGACGCCCTGCCGCGCGATGGTGAACTCCTTCGTATTTTCTGCGGGAATCGCATAGTTCGCCGCGCCCGTGCCGCCGATCGACGTGACCTGCGCCGTATATGTACCCGCATTCTTATGTTCGCCCTCAACGGTCACGGTGAGCTTGAGGTCGTCTCCCGAAACGGTGTTGCCCGCCGTCGCCGTGGGCGCCTGCTCTTTCCCGTTATAGGTAAGCTGCTCTTCGGACCAAGTTATAGTGATCTCGCGCCGGGCGATCGTGAAGGAGACCGCATCCGACTCCGCCGCCGCCCAGTTGTCTGTTTCCGAAACAAACGCCTTCACATAGTAGGTACCCGCGGCGGTGGGAACCTTCTCCGAATAGTCGCTGCCTGCGGACGACGCATACATATACACGATGTCGCCGTAGTTTGCCTTTGCGCCCGTGGGAACACGCGCCTCGTCACCGTACGTCCAGCCTACGATGGAAGGCTGCTCTGTGAACGCGTTCGATGCCTGCGTGATGGTGAACGTTGTTGTCGCCGTGTCCGAAGTTCCCGTTTCGTCGTTTTCCCAGCGGTAATTCGCAGGATCCGTCAACATGAGCGTGACGTTATATTCTTTCGCGTCCGTCCAGTCGTTGCCCTGCGCGGCGGTATACAAGCCAGATGAAAAATCACCCGTCTGCGACGTGCCGTCATACGGCTTCTTTTGCCCATCCGGGACGGTCACCGTCGCTTTATCAACGGTGAGCGTAAGCACGACTTCGCCTGTATCGGGCGACTCGTCTGAGGGACCCTCCCACATCAGGTTCGCGGTATCCTTCAATTTGATGGTAACGGTATACGTGCCCGCGTATATGACGGAGAAGGTACCGTTCTCGTCCACCGTGATCGCTCCGACTTTATCGGAGCTGTTCTCACCGTTGTAGACGATCGTGATCGCAGCATTGTCGATCGCATCGAACGAGCCGCCCTCGCTCGTCTGGTTGAACGGCGTAAGCGCAACGGACTGCGGTTTTTCATTATTATATGTCAGGGTCGTATTGTCGAGAGCGGGCTTTTTGATGGCAAGCCGCGTAATATCGTACTCGATCGTGAGCGTTTTTTCATCATCGGAGATCGTGCCCGAATCGCTTGCGTCGTCCGCCCACTTCGCATTGTTCTGATCGATAGTGAACGTGACCGTGTATGTCCCGACCTTGGTGCCTTTTTCGATTTCATAAGAGATGTACGCACCATCACCCTCGGCTGCATAGCTGATCGTCGGCGTCTGCTCCTCGCCGTTATAGACGAGATCGGAGACGGTCGGCGCACTGATCACGCGCTGCCCGATCGTAAAGGCGACAGGTTGCGACTGCCCGCCAAGGAAGTTCGCACTTTCGTCCACCTTGATGTACATCTTATAACTGCCTGCAAGGTTTGGAACATTTTTGGGATCAGTCGTATCATAGGCTTTGAACGTGCCGTCATGACTGTCTCCTTCAAAGTAATAGGTGACCGTGCCGCCGCCATAGTTGCCCGAAACCGCGATCGAAATGCCCGCCGTATCCTTTTCCCAATGAACGGCGCCGTCCTCAGGCTCCAGCTCCGTTTCACCCTGCATAAAAGTCGTTTCCAACTGACTCAGTTCGGCTTTATTGACCGTGAGCGTAAACGTCTTTTCAAGTACTTTCCCCGACTCATCATCTGCCCAGAAATATGCGGGGTTTGTGAGGGTTACGACCACCGTATATGTGCCCGCATCTGTCACCGTTACAGTGCCGTTTGCGGTATCGAACGCGACCGCATCGCCTCCGTCTTTTTGCGCGGAGACGACCTTCATATACTCGGAATTATAATTCTGGATTGCAATAACCTGTTCCTGCCCGACGTTTTCGTTGCCTTCGGTCGGCAGAAATGTCGTTTCGTTACAATATACGGGCGAAACCTGGATCTTGGTAACTGCAATATCCAATACTGTACATTTAACTTCCGCTTGACCGTTTTCGGTATAGGAAATTATCAGCGAAGCATACCCTCTCGTTCCGTACTCGAATTCATTCTTCCCCGTCGGATTCCCATCCGCGTCGCCGTATGCCACAGTATAATCTGTGATCTCGAATTCTCTTTGTTGATTTTCATATTTAACCTCTACCGTCAGAAGCGCAGGGTTATACTCCGAGAAAGCCTCTACGCCTTCCGGTGCGTTGTAGGAAGCACTTATACTGCTCGGCGTTGCAGGCGTCACGGTAAAATCGGGCGTCTGCGCCGTAAGCACAGTCCCGTTATAGGTGTAGCTGACCGTGAGCTTTTTTGTAAAAGGTTCCGTCTGACCCTGCGTTTCGGGCGTAAAATTCCCCTGGATCGAAAGCGACGCATAACTTATAGACTCCCCCTCCTGATCATCGGCAGAAGTATAAAGCTTTACGACAAGATATTCTCGGATCGCCGAGGTAGGCGTATAAGAGAATATTTCACCCTCGTATGTACAGCTTTCGACTACAATATACGCCCCCGCCTCGTCTGCCGCGGCGGCAGAGGTGCGCTCCTTCGGCGAAAAACCAAGCAAAACACATGCCAAAAGCGCGGCAAAAAATGCCGCGACAAACAGGACCATTTGCATGATCCTAACTCTTCCGTGTTTCGATGCCATAGTCGTTTCCTCCCTTGATCGTACAGAGAGCCTCCCGCATGACCTCTGTATTTGTTACATTTAATATATTTCAAATATTATTTGAACAAATTGATAAAAGAAACCTATGTCTGTATTATGTATTTATTATGCGGCATGTCCGCATATTCGTACGCGAGCGTTTCTTTTCGTAATTTTTTCCGGCACGCCCTCCCTATCTCTCAATAATTTGTAAAAGCATAGATTATTTGAAAAAAAAGTATTGACGGAATTCTGACCCCATGTTATAATAAATAAAATGAAAATTCCGTTTCGCTTATCGGCGGATGCGTTTTGGAAACGTATACTTTTACAAAAAAGATGATTGACAAATTCTTAGCTCCGTGTAGATCACGGAGCTTTTTTTCATCCCTCCTTTA
>CALVWO010000079.1 GCA_944367465.1 uncultured Clostridia bacterium | reverse complement strand
GGTTCAACAATGTATGAGCGCACAGTTTCCGCTTTTGATCGGGTTCGTATTACTCCCTTACAGTATACAGGAACCGAGAAAGATTCCTCCGCATGGCGGGCGCAGAGCGCCGCGGCGTCCTCCGCCGTTTTTGCGGGAAACCACGGCAAAAAGGTGTTCGTCTCTTCGTCCGAATAGATGGCGAACACAGCGGCGGCGTCCTCTTTCCCGAACGGTCTTAAAACAAGGCGCGGCGTTTCGAGGACGGGCAGCATCAGAAATTTGCGCCGTCCCAGCCCCAGTCGGAGACGGGATGATACGTTACATACACCGCCCGCCCGGGGATGGAGAGCTCCTCTTCGAGAATGGCGCATACGGCGCCCGTCATCTTCCCGCAGTCGGCTGAGGAGGCGTTCCCGTACAGGCTGACGGCGACATACGCCCCCTTTTCGAGTTTTTTGCCCGCAAAATACAGGGCGCAACCCTCGGTGAACCCCACCATGAGGTAGCTTTCGGGCTTATGCAGGATGGCGATGGCTTTTCCGAATTTCGCCCTGATCGCCTCGCGCTTTTCTTCGGTGAGTTTTTCGGTGACTCTGCAATCGATAAACGGCATATCAATATCTCCTTAAAATCTCATATATCAGACAAAACGTGCCTGCAGCCGCAGAGCATCCGCCGCGGCAAACTGCGCGCTTTTTTTGACCTTACAGCAGGCACCGCGTCCCTTTGAGGATGATCTCGCTCATCTCGTCGGCAAACTGTTCGACGGGCGGGCGCTGCTTCTGCGCGAGCCGCGCCTGCAGGCAGGCGATGCAGCCCGAAGAGACAAAGCGGTAAAACTGCGCGACCTTCTCGCGCGGGGTATGCGAAAAATACACCGCATAGTATTCCATACAGAGCTGCCGCCCCATCTCCACAAAGCGCGCCACGCCCTCGGCGTTATCGGCTGAGAGGAGCAGGCGGCACACCCGTTCGTTCTTTTCGAGCAGGGCAAACACCGTGCGGCATACGCGGCGCACGGAGGCGGTCGCGTCGGACTGTTCGAGCGTCTCTTTGAGCGTCTGGGTGAACTCCGTGAGAAGATAGGTCTCCAATTTTTCGTTGAGGTCGTACACGTCGAGAAAGTGCGCGTAAAAGGTGCCGCGCCCCACGCCCGCGCGGGCGCAGAGCTCGCTCACCGTGATCTTGCGCAGCGGTTTTTCCCTGCGGAGCTGTAAAAACGCGTCGATGATCATTCTGTGCGTCAGCCGCACGCGCAGATCCTTGGGCGCATTCTCGTCAATATTCATGGAAATGTTCTCCTTCCGTACACTTTCGGACAGAGTGTTCAGAAACGCGCAGACAGGTCAAAATTGACCGGACAGTTCTCCCCCGCCGCATGGTATAATATAAGCGGGAAGGAACCATATACAAATCTATTGTAACATAAAAAGGGAAACTTTGCAAGAGGGAGGTGCGATCCCATGAAAAATACAAATCTCATTTATCTTGTTACGGGAGCCGCAGGACACCTCGGCAGCACGCTCTGCACGCTGCTGCACGAACGGGGCGAGCGCATCCGCGCGCTCGTTCTGGAGGGAGAAAACACGGCGTTCCTTGCATGCACGGGCGCGGAGATCTTTACGGGAAACGTGCTCGACAAAGCCTCCATGCGAGCGTTTTTTGAGATCCCCGCAGGATACGGCGCGGTCGTCCTGCACTGCGCGGGCATCGTGGATATCGGCGGCGCGGAAAACCCCGCCGTGGAAAAGGTGAACGTGGAAGGCACACGCAACGTAATGGAGATGTGCCGCGCGGCAAACGCGGAAAAGGTCGTGTACGTCTGCTCGGTACATGCCATGCCCGACCTCAGAAAGGGCAGAGTGAAGCGCGAGATCACCGGCTTCTACCCCGATAAAGTGGACGGCGCCTATGCGCGCAGCAAGGCAAAGGCGGCGGACATGGTACTGGGAATGGCGCGCGAGGGGCTGCCCGCCGTGGCGGTGTTCCCTTCGGGCATCATCGGTCCGTACTGCGGGAAGGGCAACCACCTGGTGCAGCTCGTGAAAAACTATATGAACGGCAAGCTGCCCGCCTGCGTGCACGGCGGCTACGACTTTGTGGACGTGCGCGACGTGGCGGAAGGCATCCTGCTGGCGGCGGAGCGCGGAAAAACGGGCGAGAGCTACATCCTCTCGGGCGGGTATTACGAGATCCCCGAGATGCTCGCGCTGTTGCAGGACGTTACGGGCGGACGGCACGTTTGCGCCGTTCCGACGTGGATGGCAAAGATGGCGGCGCCGCTCTCCGAATTCATTGCAAAAAAGCGCGGGAGAAAGCCCCTCTTTACCGCCTATTCGCTGCGCGTTCTGTACGAAAACGGGCGCTACTCGCACGATAAAGCGACGGCAGAACTCGGATACCGCCCGCGCGAACTGTACGAAACGCTCAAAGATACCGCAGGATGGCTCATCGAATCGGGCGAAGTGACGCCGCGCAAAGAGAAAAAAGAAAGGCGCCGCCGCGCGCTGCGCAGGCGTGCAAAGGCACACGGATAACTCCTGAAAGGAGCGGGAAATAACAGACGCCGCCGCACAATTGATATGCACCCCAAAAGTTGGACAGACTTTAGGGGGTGCATATTTTTATGTCAAAAGGAAAAAGATTTCAAACAA
>CALVWO010000078.1 GCA_944367465.1 uncultured Clostridia bacterium | reverse complement strand
AAAAAAACGCGCCCGCCGCACATATCTGTGCGGCGGGCGCGTCGAGATAAGTAGGTTTCCGGGTCACATGACCACGATGTCTTTCGCGGTGAACTGCGCTTTCAGGTCTGCGGGGAAGTTGTCGTCCGTAATGAGCACGTCGATATCCTCGATATGCGCGAAGGTGTAGGGCATGATCTTGCCGATCTTGGAGCTGTCGAGCATCATGTACGTCGCCTTCGCCTTTGCGCGCGCCATCTTCAGCAGATCCGCCTCCACCTGCGACCCGCACGAGAACCCGTTTTCGGGCGTGAATGCCGAAGCGGAGATGATGGCGAGCTCGAAGTTGGTGTTGTCGAAATACGCCTTCGCAACGGGGGACGCGGTGGAAAGGTTGTCCTTCATCACCTGTCCGCCCAGCATGGTCACGT
Source organism: uncultured Clostridia bacterium (assembly GCA_944367465.1). GTDB lineage: Bacteria > Bacillota > Clostridia > Christensenellales > Borkfalkiaceae > Gallimonas. The sequence continues at coordinate 2,502 of CALVWO010000078.1, read as the reverse complement.
TCAGGTTTTTCTTGCCCGCCAGCTCGATCGCCACGGCAAGCCCGTTGGTGAACACGTGCAGGTTTTTATCGGGCATCTCCTTGGCAAGGTACATTGCCGTCGTGCCGCCGTCCATGAACAGCGAGCAGTTCTCGTCGATGAGGCTCGCCGCCTTCTGTGCGATCTCGATCTTTTCGTCGGTGTGTATCGTCGTCTTTTTCGTGTACGGCTCGCCCGAAACTTTCTGTACTTCCTTCACGGACATCGCGCCGCCGCGTACGCGGATGATGCGCCCCTCCTGCTCGAGCTGGAACAGGTCGCGCCTGAGCGTCATCTGCGAAACGTTCGGGAACTGCTCGTCGAGCTGTTCCAGAGTCAGTTTGCCGCGCTTATCCAAAAGCTCGGCGATCTCTTCAATACGTTCGCGTTTCATTGAATACCCTCCGTATATTTTTTCTCCTCCATATGTCATTGTAACATTTTTGAAAAAAATTTGCAAGCAAAATCGCAGAACTTTTCAAAAAAAGATGTGAACTCGGAAAAAAATGAGAAAACAAAGGGAGATGAGGGCGCGTCGGTTAAATTTTTTGAAAAATTTGTTCACCTTGTGACCTGCCTGTGAAAGCGCCTTTTCACGGAAGAACGCTTGCATTTTTTCGGGCGGCATGCTACAATAACGCGTATGGAGCATGAATTTATAAGAGCGCTGGATGAATATTTCTGTGCGCACTATTCGGATTACGTCCGTCTGAGCGCGATCGACGGGTACGTCATGCCCGACGTTCTGTACGTCGCGGAGGACGGCAACATCGCCCGCCGCGATTCGGCGTGCATGCGGCTTGACCGCCAGAAGGACGCCGCGCAGCTTCTCGCGCGGTTCAAGGCGGGGCTCGCCGATACGAGTTTCACCTTTTCGTTCAGTTTCCCCACGCTGCGCGATAAGTGGCGCGACCTGCGCGATAAGAACACCTTCGCCAAAACGCTGCCGACGGTGCTCGCGCACGTTTCGGAGACGGTGGAGGGCGCGGGCGCGCTTCTCGACGTCGAGCCGAGGTTCTGGCAGAAGATGGTAAAGGGAAAGCTGTATCCCGAAAAGAACACGGTGCTCGCGCTTGCGCTCACCTGCCGCCTGCAGGTATCCGACGTAAAGCTGCTGCTCGCCGTCTGCGGGTTCGAATTCCGCGACGACGACGTGCGTGACGTCGTGGTGCGCTATCTTCTCGAACAGCAGATCTACAATCCGACGATGCGCGATATGTGCCTCGCCGAATACAAGATCGACTGCCTTCCCATCCGCCGCGAAAACGCTTGACAAATTCCCGTCTTTTCCGTAAAATATTTTTGACGCTTAAGGCGTAGGTTTGCGCCTTTATGCAGATTATTATAAATCACTTGCGCAAGGAGGCTATGCCTCCGCCCGCGCCCCACATTTGCGCATACTTGCGCTTTTGCGGAAAAATGAGCCGCCGCGAGCTATACTGTTGCGAAACAGCGGCGGCGAGAAAAACCGAATGCAGAGCGCTAGCGAACATTGGGTTTTTCTAAAAAATCACGGAATTTCTTTTTGTCAGTTCAAAAAGAAATTCGTGAAAAATATCCTTTGCCGAGAACGGGAAAGAGTACCTCCGTCGACGCCTGCACAGAGAGGGGCGCGCGCGCTGAGAGCGCCCTGCACGGACGCGGAGGGAAGTGCGTTCCGTTCGTCTGAGGCCGGGGCAATGCCCGCGGCAGTCCGCCGTTACCGGACGCAACGAGGGGAGTTTCTCCCGAAGTAAAGTGGAACCGCGCACAAACGCGCCTTTATATCGCCATAGGGCGATGTAGGGGCGCGTTTTTTATAAAAAAGCGCCCGCACGCCGCGCATAAGCGGCGCATAAAATAAAAGGATACGGGAGGGAGCAACATGTTTTTTGCAAGGCTGAGGAAGGATATCGCCGCGGCGAAGAAGAACGACCCCGCCGCACGCAACAAATTCGAGATCTGGCTCACCTATTCGGGTGTGCATGCGCTTTCGTGGCACCGCTGGGCGAACCGCCTTTACCGCATGCACTTAAAGCTGCTTGCCCGCATCACCTCGCAGTTCGCAAAGTTCCTTACGGGCATCGAGATCCATCCCGCCGCCAAGATCGCCGCGGGCGTGTTCATCGACCACGGCGCGGGCGTCGTCATCGGCGAGACCGCCGAGGTGGAGGAGGGCGTCGTCATCTACCAGGGCGTCACGCTGGGCGGCACGGGCAAGGAAAAGGGCAAGCGCCACCCCACCATTAAAAAGGGGGCGACCATCTCGTGCGGGGCGAAGGTGCTCGGCGGGTTCACGGTGGGCGAAGGCGCGCGCATCGGCGCGGGCGCCGTCGTCCTGAAAGAGGTCCCGCCGTACGCCACCGTCGTGGGCGTGCCCGGGCGGGTGGTGCGCATCAACGGCGAAAAGACACAGGATCTCATCCCCGAGAAGGACGACCCCATCCTGCGCGAGGTGTGCGCGCTGCGCGAGCGCGTGTACGAGCTCGAAGAGCGGCTCGACGC
>CALVWO010000077.1 GCA_944367465.1 uncultured Clostridia bacterium | reverse complement strand
CGCTGTTATTTTGCTTTGACGAGCGTGAGCGTGACGCTGTCGCCGTTCACGTCGAGCGTGCGGCTGAACCCTTCGGCACTGCCCTCCGCGATGCTGACGGCAAGCACGTCGGCGGCGATACCGCCCTTTTTGAGCATCTTTTCCGCCCTGCCCGCGGCGGTAAAGTACACCGCGATGCGGTCGGTCACTTCGAAGCCCGCCTCCTTGCGCATCGTCTGGATCTTGGAGACGAGTTCGCGCTCCGTTCCCTCGTCCAGCAGTTCTTCGCTGAGCTGCGTGTTGAGCGCGACGGTGATGCCGCCGCCCACAGCCGTGGCATAGCCCGCCGCCGACTGCGTGAAGATCTGCAGATCCTCTTCTAAAAGGACGATAGGCTCACCCTCGAGCTCCACCGAATAGGAACCGTTCGTCCTGACCGCGGAGACGACCTCGGCGCCGTCGCAGTCAGCAAGGAACGCCGTGATGGCTTTGAGTTTTTTGCCGTACTTGGGACCGAGCGTTCTCAGCTGCGGCTTCAGTTCGTAGCGCACGAGCGAGGCGCCGTCCGTGACGAACGTCATCTTTTTGACGTTGAGCTCGTCGAGCGCCACCGCCATGAGCTCGCCCTCGATCGAGAGCGGACGGTTGCTCGCCACGAGCATCTCGGAGAGCGGCTGACGGTTCTTGACGCTGCCCGAATTGCGCGCCGCCCTGCCGAGCGCGACGACGTCCAGAACGTCAGCCATGCCCTTTTCCAGCGCGGGATCGATAAAGCTCTCGTCCGCCGCGGGGAAGTCGCACAGATGCACGGACTGGGGCGCGGACGGGAAAAACGCGGGAACGAGGTTCCGGTACATCATCTCCGCCATGAAGGGCGTGTACGGCGCGGCGACTTTTGCGAGCGTGACGAGTACGGTATACAGCGTGGTGTATGCCGCCGCCTTGTCCTCCGTCATCTCGCTCCCCCAGTAGCGGTCGCGGCCGCGGCGCACATACCAGTTGGAGAGCACATCGGAAAAGTCCTGAATGGCGCGGGCGCTGTCCGTGATGTTGTACGCGGCGAGCATCTGATCCACGTTCCTGACGAGCGTGTTGAGCTTGGACAGAACCCACTTATCCATGAGCGAAAGTCTGCATTTTTTGAGATCGTACTTCGAAGGATCGTACTTATCGATCTCGGCGTACAGCGTGAAGAACGCGTAGGTATTCCAGAGCGTGCCCTGGAACTTGCGCTGCACCTCGCTGACCGCCTCGGCGCCGAACCGCGAAGGGATCCACGGCGCGCTGTTCGTATAGAAGTACCAGCGCACGGCGTCGGCGCCCTGCTTGTCGAGCACGCTCCACGGGTCGACGACGTTGCCCTTGTGTTTGCTCATCTTGACGCCGTCTTTATCGTTGACGTGCCCCAGAACGATGCAGTTTTTGAAGGGCGCGCGGTCGAAGAGAATGGTCGAAATGGCGAGCAGCGTATAGAACCAGCCGCGCGTCTGATCGACCGCCTCGGAGATGAAATCCGCGGGGAAGGTCTCCTCGAAGAGATCCTTGTTCTCGAAGGGATAGTGGTACTGCGCAAAGGGCATGGAGCCCGAATCGAACCAGCAGTCGATGACTTCGGGCGTGCGCTTCATCTTCCCGCCGCACTTGGGGCAGGCGCAGGTGAGCTCGTCGAGGTAAGGTCTGTGCAGCTCGATATCCCCTTTCACGCCGCACTTTTCTTTCAGCTCGGCTTTGGAGCCGATGACCTCGATCGCGCCGCAGTCGGGGCATACCCACACGGGGAGCGGCGTGCCCCAGTAACGATCGCGCGAGAGCCCCCAGTCGATGACGTTTTCGAGGAAGTTGCCCATGCGCCCCTCTTTGATGGTCTCGGGCATCCAGTTCACGGAGCGGTTGGCTGCGATGAGGTGCTCCTTGACCTTGGTCACCTCGATGAACCAGCTTGAGCGGGCGTAATAGAGGAGCGGCGTATCGCACCGCCAGCAGAAGGGATAGCTATGCTCAAAGGGCAACTTCTTGAAGAGCAGCCCCTTCTCTTCGAGCATATCCAGAATGACCTTATCCGCCTTCTTCGCAAACAGCCCGTTGAGCTCGGGGCAGCGTTCGTCGAAACAGCCTCTCTCGTTGACGAGCTGCACCACGGGCAGGTTGTACCTTCTGCCCACCTTGTAGTCGTCCTCGCCGAACGCAGGCGCGATATGCACGACGCCCGTGCCGTCCGTCAGCGTAACGTAGCTATCGCACACCACATAGAATGCCTTTTCGCGGAAGGAACCGACGGAATAGGAGAAGAGCGGCTCGTACTCCGTACCCTCGTACTCCTTGCCCGTGCGTTTTTCGATGAGCGTGTAGGTTTCAAAGAAATTGGGAACGAGCGCCTCCGCCATGATATAGCGCGCGCCGTCCGCTTCGATCTCCACATACGTCTCGTCGGGATTCATGCAGAGCGCGACGTTGGAAGGGAGCGTCCACGGGGTCGTCGTCCATGCGAGGATATAGGTATTCTCGCGCCCCTTCACCCTGAACCGCGCGACGACGGAGGTCTCTTTTACGTCTTTATACCCCTGCGCGACCTCGTGCGAGGAGAGCGCCGTGCCGCAGCGCGGGCAATAAGGGACGATCTTGTGACCCTTGTACAGAAGCCCCTTCTTGTGGATCTCCTTGAGCGCCCACCAGACGGACTCGATATAGTCGTCGTGATAGGTGACGTAGGGATTATCCATATCCACCCAGTAACCGACGCGATCACTCATCTTGCGCCATTCGTCGGTATACTTCCACACGGACTCCTTGCACTTTTTGATGAAGGGCTCGATGCCGTATTTTTCAATGTCCTGCTTGCCGTCCATGCCGAGGGACTTTTCCACTTCCAGCTCGACGGGCAGGCCGTGCGTATCCCAGCCCGCCTTGCGGAGGACGTGTTTGCCCTTCATCGTCTGATAGCGGGGGATGATGTCCTTCATGACGCGCGTTAAGATATGCCCGATGTGCGGCTTTCCGTTTGCCGTGGGCGGACCGTCGAAGAAGGAAAACTCCTCCCCTCCCTCGTTCTTTTTCACCGATTTTTCAAAGATATCGTTCTCCTTCCAGAACGCGATGATCTCCTTCTCGCGCTCCACGAAGTTGAGCGACGT
>CALVWO010000076.1 GCA_944367465.1 uncultured Clostridia bacterium | reverse complement strand
TACCACAACGCAGCAACGCGTTTTACCGACGGGTGCGAGTTCGGATTCGGCGCGGAGATGGGGATCTCCACGCAGAAACTGCACGCGCGCGGGCCGATGGGGCTGCGGGAACTCACTTCCTATAAATTCATCATCCGCGGGAACGGACAGGTGCGCGGCTGATCGTCGGAGACATCAAAAAAAGCGGCTCCAAGCCGCTTTTTTTGATGTCTGTGCGCGTGAGCGCGGTTCTTCGTGGATCTGCCGGACGGACGACGTGTCGTACGCAGGGCGGGCTTCGTTACCTTTTTCTGCCGAGTTCGTTGATCGCGCCGAGCAGAAAATACTCCGCCGTGGAATTTTTTCTGACGGCGGCTTTCGCCTCTTCGGGGGAGAACCACTTCGCCTCTTCGATCTCTTCGTTGAGGGCGATCTCGCTGTTCTCGTCCGCTGTAACGATGAAGTTGAGCATCAGCACGTTCTTTGCCTCGTGGTAGCGCGAACCGTAGTACCGCCATTTGATGGCGTTGAGTTTCGTCTCTTCCTTCAATTCGCGGGGAATGGCTTTTTCCGCGCTTTCGCCCTGTTTGATGTATCCCGCAAACAGTTTGAAATCCTGTTCTCCCGTGTGACGCGCGAGCAAAATTTTTGTTTCGGCACGATTGACGACCGTCATCGAGACGGCAACGGGGAAATAGGGGAATTTGAACTCTCCGCATTTTTCGCAGAAGGGGATGAGCCCCTCGTTTTCAAGGTAGCGGAGCGAAAGCTGCGTGCCGCAGTCTCTGCAAAACATATATGGCGCCTCCTGTCTGCCATAAGATTTTCAATATATTCACCCCTTATTTTACGCGGAAAATTGCCGCTTGTCAACCGTTTGATGTAAAAAAATTGCAGAAATTTGTAATATTTTTGCAAAAAAGAGATTACATTTGCAGGGGATATACACGCCGTGCGCGCAAACATTGCATTTGCTTTTTTGCCGAGGACGCTTGACAAGAGAGCGCTTTCCATAGTATAATAAAACCGATTGTTTTGCGGCGTTTTAGAGCATATAAACGCCAACTTATGAGGAGGAAAAGCACATGCTCACATCCATTTGCGGGATCAACTGGGGCGATGAAGGAAAGGGCCGTATGGTAGACCTTCTTTCCCGCCGTTACGACGTCGTCTGCCGTTATCAGGGCGGCAACAACGCAGGTCATACCGTCATCAACGAGAAGGGAAAATTCATTCTGAATCTCCTTCCTTCCGGGATCCTGCGCGACGGTGTCGTAAACGTGCTCGGCAACGGCATGGTCATCGATATCAAACATCTTACGGAGGAGGCGGACCGTCTGCGCGCGCAGGGCATCCGCATCACGCCCGAAAATCTCAAGATCAGCGATAAAGCCGTTATCACCATGCCCTATCATGTGCTCATGGACTGCCTCGAAGAGGAGCGCCTTGCCGATAAGAAGTTCGGCTCCACCCGCCGCGGCATCGCGCCCGTGTATGCGGATAAGTACATGAAAAAGGCGTTCCGCATGGGGGAACTGCTCCATCCCGAGCACCTCTATGAACGCGTGAAAGACATCGTCGAATGGAAAAACCTCACCGTTGCAGGCGGGTATCATCATGCGCCCGTCACGGTGGAGGAAGTCATCGAATACTTCAAAAAATACGGCGAGCCGCTCAAAGAGTACATCTGCGACGTGGGGCTCTGGCTCAACGAGGCGCACAAAGCAGGCAAGAACATCATGTTCGAGGCTCAGCTCGGCGCGCTCCGCGATATCGACTTCGGCATCTATCCCTACACTTCGTCTTCTTCGACGATCGCGGCGTACGCGCCCATCGGCGCGGGCGTGCCCAACCTCAAACTGGATAAATCGGTCGGCATCATGAAGGCGTACTCCACCTGCGTGGGAGAGGGGCCTTTCACCGCCGAATATTTCGGAGAGAAGGCGGAGGCCCTGCGCGCGGCGGGCGGGGAATACGGCGCCGCGACGGGCAGACCGAGGCGGGTCGGACCGTTCGACGTCGTGGCATCCCGTTACGGAATCCGCTGCCAGGGCGCCGACGAGATCGCGCTCACCAAGCTCGACGTGCTCTCCGGGTTCGAGGAACTTGAGATCTGCACGGCTTACGAGCTGGACGGCAAGATCATTCACGAGTTCCCGTTCTCCGATGCGCTCGACAGATGCAAGCCCGTCTTTGAGAAGGTCAAGGGGTGGAACTGCGATATCACGGGGTGCCGCACCTTCGAAAGCCTTCCCAAGGCGGCGCAGGACTATGTGAAACTCATCGAAAAGCTCTGCGAGTGCAAGATCACGTTCGTTTCCGTGGGCGCTGAGCGCGACGAGATCATTGAACGGTAAGTTCGGGGGTCTTTCCGGACTGAATCCGGCAGCGCGAGCGGCAGGAAAAGGCGCAAAAAGCATGGCGCAGCGGCGCCTTTTGCCGCGCCATTTCACGGCGCCGGCGCAACATTACGAGTTTGCCTGCGCGGAGAAGGGGATCTTCGCCGCCGGCTGAGAAGGAACTATGCAAAAAAAATTCTGGAAGATGCACGGCATCGGGAACGACTATATCTATTTCGACTGTTTTGACTGGCAGCCGGACGACCCTGCCGCGCTCGCCGTAAAACTTTCCGACCGCCATTTTTCCGTGGGAGGAGACGGCGTCGTGCTCATCATGCGCAGCGCCGTCGCAGACGCCCGCATGCGGATGTTCAACGCGGACGGCAGCGAGGGGAAGATGTGCGGCAACGCCATCCGCTGCATCGGAAAGTTTTTGTACGAGATCAAGGGCATGCAAAAACCCGTTCTAAAGGTGGAGACGCTCAGCGGGATCAAGACGCTCTCCGTCAATGCGGAGAACGGCGTCGTGCGCTCCGTCCGTGTGGATATGGGCGCCGCCGAACTCAGACCTTCGCGCATCCCCGCGCGTTTTGAAGGGGAGCGCGCCGTAAACGTGCCGCTCGTTGCGGACGGAAAGGAATACCGCGTCACGTGCGTCTCGATGGGCAATCCCCACTGCGTGACGTTTGTAGACGATCCGTATTCGGTCGATCTGGAAAAGACGGGTCCTGCTTTCGAGCATCACGCGGCGTTTCCCGAGCGGGTGAACACCGAATTTGTGCGCGTGGACGGCAGGAACGAACTCACGATGCGCGTATGGGAGCGCGGCAGCGGCGAAACATGGGCGTGCGGCACGGGCGCGTGCGCGGTCGCAACGGCGGGCGTTCTCAACGGATTCTGTGACGCGGGCGCCGAGATCACGGTGCATCTTCGCGGCGGCGATCTCTCCGTTTCCTATACGCCGAAGGCTGTGTACATGACCGGTCCTGCGGCGTTCGCCTTTACGGGAGAAGTGGAAATCTGACCGCAGGTAGCGGTTTTACCAAAAATACGAAGGAGAAGTT
>CALVWO010000075.1 GCA_944367465.1 uncultured Clostridia bacterium | reverse complement strand
TTTTTCTGCTTATTTCCTTTTTTTGCCATAAAAATATGCACCTCCAAAAGTCTGTCCAACTTTTGGGGTGCATAGCACGCGGAGGTCTGTTTTTTTTGCCTATATCGCGGAAAACGCCACTGTCGTACCCGCCTCCGCCTCGGAAAAACTCACGCGCATCGAATATACTTCTTCCCCCTCCTGAAAGGTGAGCGTAAAGCCATCCTCATCGGGCGAGACCGTATAGAGATTTGTCCGCCGATAGAACGCCTCTACATCCGCGCGCCCGCCCGCAACAAGCGGAAAACTTTCGTCCTCCCAGCTTTCGGGAAAGGTATCGAGCGTTATGCCGAGCAGATGCGTGGGAACAAACCAATCCGTTTCTCCGATCCTGAATACAGGCGAAAAAATGCAATATTCGTTCTCGTCTTCTCTCGGACTGATCAGATAATAGAGAACGACGCCGTCTTTTTCCTTCTCGATGAGCAGCGATCCTCCCTCGATCCGCCACTCCAGCTCCTCCGCATTCTGCTGCGCGTCCATCTCCGAAACGATCTGTTCCAAAGATTCTGCAGTAAAAACGCCGGGATCCGTCGCCCCCGGACGGAACACAAAGGAAAACTCCAGCGTCAGAGAATCGGAGATATCCCCTATAAAGCAATACGTCCCCACCGTTTTGACGAACCATCCGCACCCTGCAAGGAACGCCGTCAGAAAAGCAAGCGCGCCAAGCGCTGCCGCTGCAAAACACCGCCGCAGACCTTTTTTTATAGACTTCCCCTCCAAATCTGTATTATCTGTACTATTTTTATAACACAGATCCGCGCGCTTGTCAAGCCATTTTGAAAAAAAGCCCTCTTGCGAGGGCTTTTTTCAGTCGTGTTCGTAAATTTCGCGCTTCAAGATGGCAATATAGGGAAGATTGCGGTACTTTTCAGCATAGTCCAGCCCGTAGCCGACGATGAAGGCATCCTCGATGGTGAAACAGGTGAAGTCCGCCGAGACGTTCACCTTGCGGCGGGAGGGCTTATCGAGCAGCGTGACGACGGTGAGCGACTTTGCGCCGCGTTCTTCGAAAAAGTTCCTCAGCGTGACGAGCGTGCGCCCCGTATCCACGATATCCTCCGCGAGAATAACGTCGCGCCCCGCAACGGAGGAAAAGAGGTGTTTTTTGATCTTGGGGCGACCCGCGGCGATGGTATCGTTCCCGTACGAGCTGACCGCCATGAAATCGAGCTCCACATCCGTCTGCATGGCGCGCACCAGGTCGCAGAAAAACATGGCGCTCCCCTTTAAGTTGCACACCGCCACCGGCGTTGTGCCGCGAAAACGTTCGTCGAGCCAGGCAGCCGCCTCTTTGACGCGCCCCGCGATCTCCTCTTCCGTCAGAATGACTCTCTCACAATCTTCGTGCATGTTCAGTTCTCCTCTGTTGTTTGTATGATCGAAAGATATCCCCTGCGCACGGTGCGTTCCGTGAGCCTGACCTTTTCCGAGATCTCCGTTCCGAATACGGCGAACACTTCGCCGCCGCAGGCAACGAGCGGGAGGGCGCGGCCGATGCGCGCAGGGATCTTTTTATCGGTAAGAAATTTTTTCAGCGGCTTTGTGCCGCCGCCGAACGGCGCGAACACGTCGCCCTCGCGGCGCGTGCGGATCACGCAGCCTTCGGGAAAGGCGTCCATGTCTGCGACGAGCGCTCCTTCCGCATACGTTTCCCCCACCATGACCGTGTATCCGCCCACGGAGAAGGTACCATGTCCGAACGGGAGCTCCGCGCCGTCGTTTTGCGGCTGCGCGGGCAGGAACGCGATCATGCTCCCCTCGCGCACCGCCGTGACCCCTTCGGGAAGGGTCGCCTTCCGCCCGCTCTGAAGGACGGTGAGGCGGGCGATCTCCGCAAGATTTGCGCTCGTATAGTCGCGTTCCACGCCGCACGCGGCGAGCGCCGCCAGACAGGCACGGGAAAATACGGGCGCGGGGAGACCGACCGGCACGCACACGGCGCCGCCGCGCTCGGTGAGCGCCGCGCACGCGAGCGAACGGAGGTACGCGTCGTCCTCCGAGGCGCGCACGGCAAAGGCGGAGATGTGTTCCGCCGCGTTCGGCACGATGTCTGCGAGCGCGGGCATGACGCGGCTGCGCAGGAGATTGCGGGAAAAGCGCTCATCGGAATTGCTCTTATCCTCGGCGAAGGGCAGGCGGAACCGCTCCATGTAGCGATCGATCTCCGCGCGCGTGACCCCGAGGAAGGGACGGGCAATGCCCTGCCGCGCGGGAAACACGTTGAGTCCCGCGAGCGACGTGCCACGCGCGAGACGGAAGAGCACCGTCTCGGCAGCGTCGTCCAGATGGTGCGCCGTTGCAACGACGTCCGCCGCTCCCTCCGCGAGGATCTGCTCGAAACAGGCGTAACGGAAATTGCGCCCCGCCTCCTCCAGCCCCTGCTTCCGCGCCCTTGCGAGCGCGGGGACGTCGGCGCGGAACACGCGCAGCGGCACGCCCCAATCCCTGCAAAGGCGCTCCGTAAAGGCGAGATCGGCAAGCGATTCCTCCCCGCGGATACCGTGTTCGCAGGTGAGCGCGGAGAGTGTGATGCCCTCTTTCCCGGCGCAGGCGCGGAGGACGTGCAGCAGGCAGACGGAATCCCGCCCGCCCGAGAGTGCCACGCAGACGCGCCTGCCATGCAGTTGCGTAAGATCGACGTTCATGATATTTCCACCATTATAGCACATTTGCGCGGCATACGCAAGTGAGAAACGCGCGCCGATATACCAAAACGCCGCGCTTTTGCGCGGCGTTTTTTTGCTCCGTTTGATGCAGGGAATGCCGCCTTCCGCGGCGCGCCCCCTTTATTTGTGATGCCGTACCAGATCGAGCGCCTTGGCGATCTCCATGAAGATGATGGGAACAACTGCGAGCGCCACGCCGATGACGTAGACCTCCCAGGGGAGATACTCCGTACCGAACCCGAACACATCCATCACGCCCGGCGTGAACAGCACGAACGCAATGAGCGCAATGGCGAGCAGCGTGACCCAGTTGAGCACTTTGTTGGAGAAGGGTCCGATCTTGAAAAGCGAATGCCCCGAACGCATGTTGTACGCGTGCAGAGACTGCGAAAGCGCCAATACAAGGAAGGTTGCCGCGCTGCACTGCTCGGCGTTCAGCCCGAACCCGTAGCGCGCGATACAGTAACTCGAGAGCGCGAGCGCCGCGAACATACAGCCCTGCAGAATGATCTGTATGCCGTACCCGTGCGCGAAAATACTCTCGTTTTTGGAGCGCGGCTTATGATCCATGACGTCGTGTTCGAGCTTCTCCATGCCCAGCGCAACGGCGGGCAGGGAGTCGCCGATGAGGTTGATCCACAAAAGCTGAATGGAGATGAAGGGCGAGATCTGCCAGATGCACATGGCGAGGAACACCACGATGACTTCCGAAATGTTGGTGCCGAGCAGGAATCCGACCACCTTTTTGATGTTCGAGTAGATCCCGCGCCCCTCTTTTACCGCGTCCAC
>CALVWO010000074.1 GCA_944367465.1 uncultured Clostridia bacterium | reverse complement strand
GAAAGAATGGCGCCGATGGTGATCGCGTCCTGCCAGATGACGGCGACGACGATGCCCGCAACGGTCACGATGCCCGCGACCGACATGTAAATGACCGCCCTTTTGCGTTTTTCCGCATCGGGCAGCAGAAACTTTGCCCGCACGGCGAATTTCCTGTTCTCGCGCTTTTCTCCGCGCGGCGGACGTTCACCCGAAAGAACGAGCCCGTGCGCCTCGAGCGCGCGGTAGAGCCGTTCCTTGCCGTCCGCCTGGATGAGCGCGCGGGGCGGGGCGTCTTTGCCCTTCCCCTCCTTGACGACATAGCGCGAAGGCATCTCGAACACGACGCTCCACTCCCCCTTCTCGCGCGGTTTCCTGCGCGTACAGACGGAATAGAACTTCATATCGCGGTATGGTACGGAGATGGGCTTTTTGCCCCCCTCTTCGGCGTGCAGGCGGACGCCTTCCGCCTCGAAGGTGAGCAACGTGCCCTCGCCGACGAAAAAGCTCTCGGCGCCGTCGCAGCGTTCGCGGTAATCGAGCTCGGCGCCCGCGGCGGACTGCGCCGCCTTGCCGCAGAAGAACGCGCCGAACGCGAGCACCGTGGCGCCCGCGGCGAACGAGCCCGTGAGGATATACAGAAGCTGCGCCTCCGCCGCGGAATTTTCGCGCATTTCCAGCACGATGACCACGACGAGCAGCCCCACGAGACAGGCGATGGCGACGAGCGCGAGCGCGAACGTGAGCGCATTGTACGCCTTGCGTGCGCGCGCGAGAGAATTTTTTTTGCGGACGCGCGCCTGCGCGTCTGCGGGAACGGGTACTTCTTTCATGCAAACAACTCCATATAGCAATGCGCCCCTGACGGGCGCGGATCGCTTGGCGCACGGCGGAGCGCGCGCGGATTATTCTTTGGGGACTGCGGTGTGCATGCTGCGCCACGGCGCGAAGAAAATGAGCGCCAGCACCTGCAGAGGCACGCCGATGAGGAAGATGAGCGCGATCTCGGCGCCCAGTACGTGCGCCGTGAGATAGATGCAGGCGAGGGTCGTCCAGACGAGCACGGTGATGGAGACGATGCGCGCCCAGCGGTAGTGCCACACGCAGGAGAACACGAGCGTGACGATGGCGGACGCGGGCACGGCGTACACGAACGCCAGCCACTTGTGCGGCACCTCGGGACCGATGATGCCGATAAAGACGAACACGACCACCGCGACGAGCCAGCACAGCCCCACCGAGAGGAGCGAGACGACGATGCGCCGTTTGAGCCGCGTCTTTTTGGGCATGACGGGCGTCTCTTTGTGCTCGCGCACGAGATCGTCCACCGAAACGTTGAACAGGTCGGAGAGCTGCAATAAAATGCGCACGTCGGGAATGCCGTTCCCCTGTTCCCATTTGGAGACGGATTTATCGGAATAGTTGATCTTTTCCGCGAGTTCGCTCTGCGTCATGTTGGAAAGGCGGCGCAGGCGCGTGATATTTTTGCCGATGATGACCGCGAGGGCGTCTTGATCTTCCATGGCTTTATTATACCCCGTTTTATGCACTTTGTCAATGCTTACCGTGTAAAATCGGGGCACTCTACTGTGAGTAGAGTGTAAATTTTTGACTCTACTGCGCGAAATTGCACGGGTAGAGTGCATTTTTCAAAGAGTAGGTTGCCTTTTGGCGGCGCATGGCATATAATAAAAGCGTCGGCAGGGAAAACTGCCGCGCGGAAAAACAGACGGCTTTTCCGCATGACTTCGCCGAAAAACGGAGCGGTCCCAGCCGCATCGTTTTTTACTCTCCAATATTTTGTAAAAGCCCGCGGATTTTTCCGCGGGCTTTTACATGCCTGAAACCGCGTCTGCGGCGGGCGCAGCGCGCCTGCCGCAGACGCATACCGTCCGGCTTTCTTATTCCTTTACGAGCACGAGCACTTCATACGGGCGGACGGAGACGCTGCCGTTCAGCGTCCTGCCGCTGAGCACGTCCTTCCGCTTTCCGTCGGTGATGAGCACGCCCTCCTTCCCCTGCGTCTCGACGGCGATGATCGCGTTCTGCTCCCCCGTGCGCTCGGTGAGCACGAGGTTGTCGCTCGCGGGAAGAAGCGCGAACCGCTGCGTGAGCGCCTGCAGCGTCGCGCAGTCGGGAAGGCTCCCGAGCAGGATGACCTTGCCCTTCCCCACCTTGTTTTCGGTGATGACGGGCATTCCCGCAAACTCGCCGTTCGTGTACACGGCGAGCGCCGCGGCGCCCCTGAGTTCGTAGGCGCTGTAACATGCGGAGAGCCCGATCGCGCCCTCGAATCCCGTCCATTTTGCGGCGTACTCCCCGTTGGCGACGGGAAGATCGTACCTGGCATACACGCCGGCAAGCTCTTCGAGGAAGGAGTGCGGCGCGTCCGTGTATTTGCTCGAATACTCGGTCATGATATCGGACATGGGTCCTACGATCCACGTGCCGCCCGCCTTCACCCACTCGGTGATGCGCCCGCGGAGCCCCTTCTCGTCCGCCGTGGAGAGGAAGGGCGAGACGACGACCTCG
The DNA here is from genome assembly GCA_944367465.1 of uncultured Clostridia bacterium. Lineage (GTDB taxonomy): Bacteria > Bacillota > Clostridia > Christensenellales > Borkfalkiaceae > Gallimonas. The sequence goes on along the minus strand of CALVWO010000074.1, from coordinate 1,524 downwards.
TAGCCGTCAAGCGCGTGTCCCGTTTCGATGACGTCGACGTTCATGTGGCGGAACGCGGCATGCACCTTATCGATCAGCGTGGCGCGGTAATCGAAATTTTTCAGCATGGGCGCGTTGACGGAGTTGATGACCGCCGTCGAGGAATAGTGGATGGCGACGCGCGCCCGCACCTGCGTGCGCGTGAGAAGATCGCGGCATGCCTCAAATTCCTTTGCGGCGCGGGCGATCTCTCCGGTGACGCGGTACGCCCGCCCGGCGGTGTTGAAGAGCGCCCCGTGCGCCAGTTCGTGCCCGTTGGGATGGGCGCGGAAATGCCAGTATTCGACCATTTCGCCGCCGCGCGCGACGGGCAGCCATGTGTTGGCGTAGCACGCCCCCTCGGGGCGGTAGCCGAACTCCGCAAAGGTGCTGCCGTTCCAGCCCGCCTGCGTCTCGGTGACCCAGAAGGGCTTATCCTTGACCGTCCGCAGAAAATCGTATGCGAACGTCATGCGACCCAGCTCGGCGGCGGGTTCATAGTGGTTGTACTGCGCCACGTCGAGCTTCTCGTTCATATCCTCGTAGCTGAGCAGGTTGGTCGCCATCATATCGGTGCCGACGGGCGTTTTGGTGTAAGCATGCAGGATCTCCGCCTGCTCGTTGACGTAGGAGACGATGTTTTTGCAATGGAAACGCGTCCACTCCGATTGCAGGGAGGGATGTTCCCAGCGCCCGCGCACGGGCGGGATCACGTCTTCAAACGAGCCGTACTCGAGCGACCAGCGGTGCATCCCCCACTTTTCGTTGAGGTTCTGCACGGTGCCGTATTTTTCTTTGAGATAGGCGCGGAACCCACTCTGACAGAGCGGACAATAGCAGCCCTCGTTGTAGGGGAAGATCTCGTTGTCGATCTGCCAGCCGATGACCGCGGGATGCGCGCCGAAACGCTTTGCGAGCTCGGTGACGATGATGCGGTTTTTCTCGCGCATGACGGGCGACGACTTGCACGGATGGCAGCGCGAGAACACCTCCGTACGCGTGCCGTCGGCATACACCATGCGCGTTTCGGGATATTTGTTGAGCAACCAGCGGGGAGGCGTGCAGGTGGGCGTACACATGACGACGCCGATGCCCGCGTCCCCCAGCTTACCGACCGCGCGTTCCAGCCAGCCGAAATCGAACTTCCCCTCTTCGGGTTCCATCTTCCCCCATGCAAATTCCGCCACGCGGACGGTGTTCACGCCCGCCTCTCTCATGCGGACGATGTCCTTTTCGACCTCGCTCTCCTCCCACATCTCGGGGTAGTAAGCCGCGCCGACAAGTATCTTTTTCATGACCGTTCTCCTTTGTTACGCTCCGCCGCGGATACGGCGGACTGCGCTGTTCTTTACAGTATACCATATACGGACGGCGATTTCAAGACGCGCCCCGAAATTTCCCGCAAAAAATGCGCCGCCCGCGCGCGATCTGAAGTGAACCCCAAAGTTTGGACAAAAAATATTAGATTGTATGGGAATGAGTTCGGTACCCAACCGGGCTCATTCC
>CALVWO010000073.1 GCA_944367465.1 uncultured Clostridia bacterium | reverse complement strand
TTTTATTTGTGAGGTATATATGATAACGTATGGATCGCGGGACAAGATCTTTCTCCTGAGCGGGAAGAATTACAGCTACTGCATGTACGTCAACAGGATGGGCATATTGCAGCACCTGTACTGGGGGAGGAAGATCGCGGCGGCGGACGCGTGTTTTCTGAAAGCGCAGCGCGGCGTTGCGGCGGAGCCTTCCGAGGGAGACAGGAACGCCGATATGGCGACGGGCGGGATGCCGCAGGAACTCGGCAGTTTCGGGCGCGGAGATTTCCGCTCCGCGACCGTCGTGGTGCGTCGGAAAGACGGCGCGGCGATGAGCCGTTTTTGCTATGTTTCGCATAAGATCGTAAAGGGCGCCGTTCCTCTTGCGGGCATGCCCTGCGTGCGGAAGGCGGACGAAACGCTGACCATTACGCTCAGAGACGCTCTATCGGATATCGAGCTCGATCTCAACTATTCCGTTTCGGAGGATTCGGATATCCTCGTGCGGAACATGGTGGTGCGCAACGCGGGGAAGGAGGCGGCGGAAGTGGAAAAGGCGTTCTCCTTCTGCACGGAACTTCCCGATACCTGCGGCACCCGTTCGGCATTGCGGCTGGCGGGCGCGTGGGCGTCTGAGAGGAAACCGATCGTAACGCCGATCGCGGAGGGATCTTTGCGCATAGAGTCGCTCTGCGGCTATTCCTCGCACGCAATGAATCCCTTTCTGGCGGTGCTGTCGGAGGACTGCGGGGAAGAGAGCGGGGAGTGTTACGGCTTCAATCTCCTGTACAGCGGCTCGTTTGCCATAACCGCGGACGTATCGTCCGAAAAGAGCATCCGCGTGCAGGGCGGCGTGAACGACTGTCTGTTCGGCTGGCAGCTGAAGAGCGGGGAATCGTTCGTCACGCCGCAGGCGGCGCTGTGCTATTCCGCGGCGGGGCTCGGCGGCATGTCGCGGGCGTATCACGACTTTTTCCGCGAAAATATCATCGACCCGAAACGTGTCTATGTGCGCCGCCCGGTCGTCATCAACAACTGGGAGGCGACGTACTTCGATTTCGATAACGAAAAGCTGTGTTCCATCATCGACGCGGCGGCGCAGCTGGGCGTGGATACCTTCGTTTTGGACGACGGCTGGTTCGGAAAGCGCGACGACGATACGTCGGGACTGGGCGACTGGTTCGTCAACAAGAAAAAGCTGAAGGGCGGCTTGAAAGCGGTCATCGGGCATTGCAAGGAAAAAGGGTTAAAGTTCGGGCTGTGGTTCGAGCCGGAGATGGTGAGCGAAGACAGCGATCTGTACCGCGCGCATCCAGACTGGGCGATCGGGAAGGCGGGCGTTGAACCCTGCCGCGGGCGCAATCAGCTCGTGCTCGATTTCACGCGCAGAGAGGTCGTGGACTATATTTTTGAAACGGTATCGAAAATATTGCGCGAAAACGAAATCTCTTACGTCAAGTGGGACAAGAACCGCGACATCACGGAGAACTATACGGCGAGCTTGCCCGCGGACAGGCAAGGGGAATTCTGGCACCGGTATACGCTGGGATTCTACGACCTCGCCGAGCGATTGACGAAGGAGTTCCCGAACGTATTTTTCGAGGGCTGCGCGGGCGGAGGCGGCAGGTTCGACGGCGGGGCGCTGTACTATTTCCCGCAGATCTGGACGAGCGACGATACGGACGGGCTGGAGCGGACGAAGATCCAGTGGGGCACATCGGTGTGCTATCCCGTTTCGAGCATGAGCTGCCACGTTTCCGCCTGCCCGAATCACCAGACGCAGCGGACGACGCCGTTTGCAACGCGGGGCGCCGTTGCCTCGCTCGGCGCAACGGGGTACGAGCTCGATCTTACCAAGCTCTCCGAAGAGGAAAAGGCGCAGGTCAGGGAGCAGATCGCAAACTATAAGCAGACAGACGAACTTGTGTTAAAGGGCGATCTGTACCGCCTTTCCGACCCGTTCTGTACGAATTATTTCTGCGAGATGCTCGTCGGGAAAGATAAAACGCGGGCGTACGTCGTGGGCGAGCGGTTCCGCGGCGACCCGTGCGACCACGACAGGGTGCTGAAGCTGCGCGGTCTGGACGAAGGTAAAACGTATACGGTAAAAGAGCTGAACGTAACGGCGAGCGGCGCGGCGCTGATGGGCGCCGGACTGTTCTATCCCCGTTTGCCCGACTGCGGCAGCTGGATCTGGCACATCGAGGAAGTGCGGTAAACAGCGCGCCGTCCGATAATTTATTACACGCTTGCCTGCGCGGCGCTGCGGCAGAGCGTGGGCGCGCACAAACTTGTGGAGAACGGGAAGGGAGAATTGCTGTTTCTCTCCAAGGAGTGCGATTCCAACGGCTGCATCGGCACGGCGGACGTCAGCTATCCCTCCATTCCGCTCTATCTCATCTACAATCCCGATCTTGTAAACGCCATGCTGATGGGCATCTTTACGTTTGCGAAAATGCCCGTATGGACGTACGATTTCGCGCCGCACGATATCGGCACCTACCCGTGGTGCATCGGGCAGGTGTACAGCGTGCGCAGCGCCGACGATAAGTATAATTGCGGTATGGACTGTTTCTGGGACTATCCGCGCACGCACACGATGCTGTATCTGCGTCCCGCGGCGAGCGGCGTATACACCGATGAGTATCAGATGCCCGTCGAGGAGTGCGGGAACATGCTCGTCATGACCGCCGCGGCGCTTTTGGCGGGCGCGTCGGTAAAACTTGCAAAGGCGAACTTCCGGCTTCTCAGAAAGTGGGTGAAATATCTCGAAAACTATGGTCTGAAGCCCTCCAATCAGCTCTGCACCGACGACTTTGCAGGGCATCTTGCCGATAACGTCAATCTTGCGATCAAGGCGCTTGCGGGCATCGAGGCGTTCTCCGTGATTTGCGGGAAGCTCGAAAAAGACGAGCTGGCGGCAGAATATAAGGTACGAGCGGAGAGGTTTGCGTCCGCGTTGAAAAAAATTGTGGGAGACGGCGTCATGCCGCTTGCATACAGCAAGGAGGAGAGCTATTCGCTCAAATATAATATCCTCTTCGATAAGCTGAGCGGATTCTGCCTGATGGGGCAGGACGTCTGTGAACGGGAGACGGCTTCTTACATCAAAAGAAACGAACGTTACGGCGTGCCGCTCGATACGCGCAAGAGCTACATGAAGGCAGATTGGATCCTGTGGACAGCGGCACTCACGGACGATAAAGAAAAGACGCGCGCTCTGTATGAACCGGTGCTTACCTATCTTGCGGAGAGCCCTTCCCGCAATCCGTTCGGTGATTGGTATGAAGCAAAGACGGGCATCATAGAACATTTCTTCAATCGTACGGTCGTGGGTGGGATCTTTGCCCCGCTTCTGAAAGCGAAGAATATATTAAACAGCGGAAAATCTTGAAAAGAAGACGGAGAAAAATAGAGCGGCAATATAGACGGAAATTATCTAAATCAGTTCTGCTGTCTGCAAGATAAATTTGATTTATAATATAAAGACGAGTTTCGCAGAGATAGTCGAAACTCGTCTTTACTTTTATGGCGGTGAATTCAATAAAAAAACTATCCGAACTCACTGTTCTGTAATAGTGGTGTTCGGATAGTTCCAATTTGGTGAAGAGCATCCGCATATGTACGAACTTATAGGAAAAGAAGAAGAGGCAGTTTCAGCCTCTTCTATCTCTTTCTCCACCTGCTCGACGTGAGATTTCGTCAGTTTCTCGGGTACGATGTCCTCTTGGAAGTTGTATGTAATGACCATGTGGTCGCCGTACCAGATGATCTCGCGGATAAACGTGTTCACGAGCAGCTTGCGTACCTTGATATCGTCTGGATCTTCAAACACTTTGGAGAGCAGATACTTCTCAACGTCCTCTACCGTCAGATGCGCATAGGTCTTTTGCATCGCCTTGTTGATCTCTATCTCGCAGCGGTTGACTTCTTCCTGCAAGGCAGCGAGTCTGTCCTTCGTAAAGTCTGTGATGATGCCTTGCTCAACGGCTTTGACAAGGTTGTCGGCAGCCTTCTTTGCCTCATCGCGCTTTGCTTGGAGCCTTTGCAAACCTGAATCGTAGCGTATCATCCGCTCATGAACTTTGACGATGGTCTCCGCAATCTTTGTAATAACGCTGTTGCGGCGCAGCATATTGACGGTCGCCTGAATGACATAATCTTCCAGTACCTGCTTTTTGACAGGCTTGCAATGGCAGACGCAGCGCTTTCTGTTTCGCGAAAGACAGATATAGTAATAATGCGTATCTCCCGTGTGCGACGTTCCGCTCGTGCCGCCCATCTTATGCTTGCAGTCCCCGCAGATAAGTTTTCCGGA
>CALVWO010000072.1 GCA_944367465.1 uncultured Clostridia bacterium | reverse complement strand
GCCGTGGTCAAGCTGGGCGAAAAGGAGGTGGGCTGGCTGGGCGAACTGCATCCCGCCATCGCCGCGGAGCTGGCGCTTGAAAAGCGGGTGTGCCTTGCCGAGCTCGACTATGCCGCCATGGAGCGCAAGTTCGCGCGCGATATCGTCTATAAGCCCGTTCCAAAATTCCCCGCGGCGGTGCGCGATCTCGCCGTCGTCGTCGGCGAGGACGTGACCTGCGCACAGATGACGGAGTGCATTCTGCGTTCGTGCAAGGCGGCGAAGAAGGCGGAGCTGTTCGACGTGTTCCGCGGACCCCGCCTCGGCGTTGGCAAAAAGAGCATGGCGTTCCACATCACCTTCGTGCCGGAAGGAGATAAGCCCCTCACGCCCGAAAACGTCGACGCATTCTTCAAAAAGATCGTCGCGGCGCTCGGCAAAAACTGCAATGCGGAACTGAGATAAGGTTTTGCGCCCCGCGTCGCGGGGCGCTTTTTTCTGACGGGGGCAGATATCAACCTCCGGTTGATAAAAAATCAACGCACGGTTTGCGGAAATCAACGCCTTGTCGCTGGAAACCGTCCGCGGACAGCGGTAAAATAGGGGCGCAAAACAAAGGCGCCGCACAGGCGGCGAAAGGAGATAAAGTATGAATACTCTCGGTCAGCGCATTGCATATTATCGTAAGGCGGCAAACCTCACGCAGGCGGAGCTCGCGGAGGCGTGTTCGGTCACCGCGCAGGCGGTCAGCAAATGGGAGAACGACCTCACCGCGCCCGATATCTCCCTTCTTCCGAAACTCGCGGAACTTTTCCATATTACAACGGACGAGCTTTTGGGCGCGCAGAGGCAGGCGGTCTCCGCCGTCGATCCCGCGGCGCTGGATATGGATAAACTGCTTCTCAAGGTGCGGATTTTGAGTGCGGAGGGGGATAAGGTGAGCGTCAACCTGCCCGTCGCGCTTGCGGAGCTCGTTTTGGGGAACGGGCAGGGCGCGGGCGCCCTGTTCGGCTCGGACAAGGGCGGCGACGCCGCAAAGAAGATTGATTGGAAGCAGATCCTCGCACTCGTGAAACAGGGCGTCGTCGGCAAGCTCGTCGAGATCGAGAGTTCCGACGGCGACAGAGTGGAGGTCTTCGTCGAATGAAGATCTCCGTCCGCGACGGAAAATTCCGCCTTTCCCTCCGCCTTCCGCTCGGCATCTGTCTGCGGGCGGCGGCAAAGGCGTGCAAGGGGGAGGGCGCCGTGCAGCTTTTGCGGAAAGACCGCGCCGCGGTCAGGCGCATCCTGCGTTCGGCGCGCCGCGTACACGGCGCGCTGGAGCTCGTACGCGTCGAGGGCGCCGACGGGAGCACGGTTATCGTCACGCTGTGAGCCTCCTGCCGCGCAGCTTGTGGAAGGGGAGGAATTTTATACCAAATATTGTATTCACTTTGTTTTCTAAACACAATATTTGGTATTTTCGGAAAAATAAATTTCGACTTTTTGCGTCTGTATCCTTGACAAGGCACGCAAGCTGTGATATGATAGAGGCGCTCTTGAAGCAATCCCCCTGCGGCAACTGACGAAGCGCGGAGCACCGCATGGAACCGCAGGGAATAAAAGCCGTTCGTCTGGGCAGTTTTTATCGGCAGGTAAAAACTGCCCTTTATTCCCCCGTCCGGCGGGGGAGAAGGGGAAATATGGAAGGCAGGATCCATTCCTTTGAATCATTCGGCACGGTCGACGGCCCCGGCATCCGCTTTGTCGTCTTTGTGCAGGGCTGTCCGATGCGGTGCAGGTACTGCCACAATCCCGATACCTGGGCGGCGGACGGCGGACAGATTTATACAGCGGAGGAGGTCGCTGCCGAGGCGCTCAAATACAGGAGTTATTTTACGGGAAAGGGCGGCGTGACCGTCTCGGGCGGGGAACCGCTCATGCAGCTCGATTTTCTCATTGAGCTGTTTACCCTTCTCAAACGGAAAAATATCCACACCTGCGTGGATACTTCCGGGATCTGTTTCGACGGGAACGATCCGCGCTACGAAGCGCTGCTCGCGCTCACCGATCTGTTCCTGCTCGATATCAAGCATATTGACGACGGCGCGCACCGCGCGCTCACGGGCAGGAGCAACGAAAAGCCGCTCGCCTTTGCAAGGTATCTCAGCGCGCATAAAAAGCCCGTGTGGATCCGTCACGTTCTCGTTCCCGGCATCACGGACGACGACGCCGCGCTCCTCCGCCTGCGGGGATTTCTCGATACGCTGGATACGGTGGAACGCGTCGAGGTGCTGCCCTATCATACGATGGGGGTGCAGAAGTATCGCGCGCTGGGGCTTGAATATCCGCTCGACGGCACAGAACCCCCCGCAAAGGAGCGGGTGGAGAACGCCAAACGCATCCTCGGCGCAGGCAGATACGCCGCGCAGGGGTAAGGAGGGCAAATGAAGTACGAACTTGTGGAAGTGAGCGGCGAATCGTGCGCCAACTGCCTCACGCTGCTGCCCGTCGTCAACCGCCTTGCGGCGGCGCGCGGGATCCCCGTGCGGCATGTCGAGGTCACGGAGTCTGCCGCCGCCGAAGTGCAGAAGCTGCAGATCGAGCGCGTTCCCACGCTCATCGTGTTCAAAGAGGGGCGCGAGATCGCGCGCTGTACGGGCTATCAGCCCGAAGAGATCCTCGAAGTCTGGCTCGACGCCAAGCTGGAGGAATAACGGCGGTTACATACGGAAAAAACATCAGGAGAGAAAACATGGAAAACAGAGCATGGCGCGGGTTTGAAAGCGGAAAATGGTGTTCCGATATCGACGTGCGCGACTTCATTCAACGCAACTACACGCCCTACGAGGGCGACGATGCCTTCCTCGCTCCCGCGACGGAGGCGACCAAGGCGCTCTGGGCGCAGGTGATGGAGCTCACCAAGGAGGAGCACGACCGCGGCGGCGTGTACGACGCGGATACCGAGATCGTCTCGCAGGTCGCAAGTCACAGGGCGGGCTATTTCAATAAGGATCTCGAAAAGATCGTGGGACTCCAGACGGACAAGCCCTTCAAGCGCTCTCTGCAGCCCTTCGGCGGCATCCGCATGGCGGAGGAGGCGCTCAAAATGTACGGCTACGAACTCAGTCCGCGCGTCAGGGAGATCTTCACCAAGTACCGCAAAACGCATAACGACGGCGTATTCGACGCATACACGCCCGAGATGCGCCTTGCCCGCCACGCGCACATCCTCACGGGGCTGCCCGATACCTACGGCCGCGGGCGCATCGTGGGCGACTACCGCCGCGTCGCGCTGTACGGCGTGGATTTCCTCATAAAAAAGAAGGAGGAGGACAAGAGCCTTCTCGACGGCGACATGCTGCCCGACAAGATCCGCGACCGCGAGGAGATCGCCGAGCAGATCAAGGCGCTCAAAGCGCTCAAAGCCATGGCGGCGGAGTACGGGTTCGATATCTCCCGCCCCGCGGAAACGGCGCAGGAGGCGATCCAGTGGCTGTATTTCGGCTATCTCGGCGCCATCAAAGATCAGAACGGCGCGGCAATGAGCATCGGCAGGAACTCCACCTTCCTCGATATCTATATCCAGCGCGATCTCGACGAGGGCACGCTCACCGAAGAGGCGGCGCAGGAGCTCATCGATCACTTCGTCATGAAGCTGCGCGTCGTCAAATTCATGCGCATCCGCGAGTATAACGAGCTGTTCAGCGGCGATCCCACCTGGGTCACCGAATCCATCGGCGGCATGGGGACGGACGGCAGAACGCTCGTCACCAAAAACAGTTTCCGCATCCTGCACACGCTCGTCAATCTCGGCCCCGCGCCCGAGCCCAACCTCACGGTGCTCTGGTCGAAGCGTCTGCCCGCGAACTTCAAGCGCTTCTGCGCGGAGATCTCCATCCGGACGTCCGCCATCCAGTACGAGTCCGACGATCTGATGCGCCCCGAAATGGGGGACGATTACTGCATCGCGTGCTGCGTTTCGAGCATGCGCGTGGGCAAGGATATGCAGTTCTTCGGCGCGCGCGCCAACCTCGCCAAGTGCCTTCTGTATGCCATCAACGGCGGCAAGGACGAGCTGGATAAGGATAAAAACGGCAAACCGCTCCAGGTCTCGCCGCATTTCGCGCCCGTCCTCGGCGACGGTCCGCTCGACTACAACGAGGTCGTGGAAAAGTATACCGAGATGATGCGCTGGCTCGCGGGGCTGTACGTGAACACGCTCAACGTCATTCACTACATGCACGATAAATACTCCTACGAGGCGCTCGAGATGGCGCTGCACGACAGTCACGTGCGCCGGTTCTTCGCCACGGGCATCGCGGGGCTCTCCTGCGCGGCAGACAGCCTCTCCGCCATCAGATACGCCAAGGTGTATCCCGTCCGCAGCGAAGACGGCATCGTCACCGATTTCAGGATCGAGGGCGACTATCCCAAGTACGGCAATAACGACGACCGTGCCGACGAGATCGCCGTCTGGCTCGTCAAAACGTTCATGAACATGATCAAGTCGCACACGACCTACCGTGAATCCGTGCCCACCATGTCCATCCTCACCATCACGTCCAACGTCGTTTACGGCAAAAAGACGGGCAACACGCCCGACGGCCGCCGCGCAGGTCAGCCGCTCGCGCCGGGCGCCAACCCCATGCACGGGCGCGACAGTCACGGCGCGCTCGCCTCGCTCGAATCGGTCGCAAAACTTCCCTACGACTACGCCCGCGACGGAATTTCCAACACCTTCTCCGTCACGCCGCAGTCGCTGGGGAAGGAGGAGTAAAGGGTTCACACTTATTCACGAATTTTCTCGCGCAAAGGCGCGACAAAATTCCGTGATCTGAGCAGGAGGTTGCGGGTACGCGCCCGCCCCTTGCCTTCCCCCTCGGGGGAAGGTGTCTGCGAAGCAGACGGATGAGGGGATAGGGCGT
>CALVWO010000071.1 GCA_944367465.1 uncultured Clostridia bacterium | reverse complement strand
CCGCCGCGCCTTTCGGTTTGGTTTTCCGCGTTGTTTGTTTTCGTGGCGTGTGCTTGTCGCGGCGGCGCATCAGCGCCGTCGCTCTCGTATCAAAGACAAGCACACGCCACGGTTGCAAATGGCATTTGGGAGTCTGATTTAAGGGACAACCGAGACTTGATTTTTTACGATAAATCTGCTATAATAGCACTATAATCAAAAAAGGGGTCATAGACTGATGGAGTTCAAAGACAAGATCAAGTTTGCTCGGCAGAAACTGATGCTGAGTCAGGTAGATTTTGCAAAGAAATTAGGGGTGGCATAATCCATTATTTTTGCAGAGCGCTTCAACGCAAAAGAGCGCGTACGACGACCTGTTTATCTGGACGGACAACGTTTGGAACGCGCCCAAGGAATACGCGCTCATGCGCGGCAGGTTCGACCGCGACGGCGCATACATGGTGAATTTTTTCTGTACACAGCCTGCGTTCAACTACGGGTTTAATCATATCACGCATCCGGAATGGCAGATGTCGTATAAAGACGAGCGCACATTTCAGGCGCGCGATCTCATCGTGGATATTTGTCTTCACTATCTCAAAATAGGCGTGGACGGCTTCCGTGTGGATATGGCGGATTCTCTCGTGAAAAACGATCCCGACCGCGAGGCGACGATCGAAGTCTGGCATTATATTTTTGCAAAAGTGCGTGCACAATTTCCGCGGGCTATCTTTGTCTCTGAATGGACGGATCCCGACCGATCGCTCGCGGCTGGGTTCGACATGGACTTCATAAACGATCGGGAGAACACCTTTGCGAACGACCTTACCCGCCGGGAATTGTGGGATAAACAAAATATCAGCTTCCTGCTGCCCGACTCCAAGCTTGATATCTCGGAAAACCTGCAAAAGACAGTCGACCTCATCGGGCGCAACCGCGAAAAGGGGTATCTTTCCTTTATCTCCTGCAATCACGATACTGCGCGCCCGACAAGGTTTTTGCACGGACGGGCGCTGCGGCTCTTTTACATTGTCTTGTTCACCCTGCCCGGCGTTCCCTTCTTGTATTATGGCGATGAGATCGCCATGCAATATCAAAAGGATATCCCCTCGAAAGAGTGTGGCTTTGCGCGGACGGGTTCGCGAACGGTCATGAATTGGACGGAAGGTAGAAATCACGGTTTCTCGTCTGCGGCAGAGGGTAAATTGTTCCTGCCCATTGACCTGACGACGAGCGTCGAGAAGATGCGAAGCGATCAGACCTCCCTCTATTGGCTCGTGAAAGCTCTCATCAGATTGCGAAAACAAGAGACAATGCTGCATGGCAACATGATCGAGGTGGTCCCGCAGCGGGACAAGCGTTTGCTCGTCTACAAGCGGGGCGATCTGACGGTCGCCGTCAACCTCGCGCGCGACGAAAAGACTGTCGAGGGGAAATTTGGCCGCGTCCTTTTCTCGGACGGGGATGTCCGCCTGTGTGACGGCGGAATCGTTTTATCCGCGCAGAGCGCGTGTGTTGTCGGGTGATATGATAGAGCTTGAAGAAGATAAGCCGTGTCATCTGCGGGAGAACGTGACGGGCGCGGGGAACGGGGAATGTTCCTTTTGTTTCCGTTTTGGCGAACGGGAGGCGGAGTTCTTTTTCGATGTAAAAGATGCAGACATCATCAGTCCGTTCCAAGAGGACAACGAGGACATCTGGCAGGGCGACGCGGTGGAGGTGTTCCTCTCCCCGGACGGAAATTTGGAGCATTACTTTGAACTGGAAGTTTCGCCGTTCGGGGTACGGTTCTGGGGCGAAGTGACGTTTTCGGGCGGAGAAAAGAGGTTAAAGAAACTTCCGCCGCCGTTTGAGGCAGAAGTCTCGCGCACGAAAGAGGGGTACGCTGTACAGATCAAATTGCCGCTTGCCGCAAAGGGGTATGACCGTACGGCGGTCATGCTGAACGCGTTCCGCCTCGATAAAAAAGCGGACGGCAGGCAGGAACTGTATGCGCTCAATCCTACATTGTGCGAAAGTTTTCATAAGCCCCAAAAATTTATCAAGGTGCAGGAGAAATCATGAGAACTATCATTGCAAAAGATTATGAAGAGTTATCGGCAAAAGCGGCGAAAGTGATGCTGGATGTCGTAAAGGAGAATCCCTATGCCGTACTGGGACTTGCCACGGGAACCACGCCGCTCGGACTTTACGCGCACATGATCGCAGATCATGAAAAGCACGGGACAAGTTACGCCCATATCCGTACGGTCAATCTCGACGAGTACAAGGGCTTGCCCAAAACGCATCCGCAGAGCTATGCCTATTTCATGCGAAAGAACCTGTTCGACGGCTTGGATATAGATCCCGAGAACACCAACATCGAAAACGGCATGGCGGAGAACGAAACAAAGGAGTGCGCCCGCTACGACGCGCTTCTCGAACAGCTCCCGCGTGACATTCAGCTTCTGGGTTTGGGCAGCAACGGGCATATTGCGTTCAACGAGCCGGGCACACCCTTCGGGAGCGGGACGCACGTTGTCACGCTTGCAGAGAGCACGGTGAAGGATAACGCACGGCTGTTCGACGACATCTCCGAAGTGCCGAGAAAAGCCTTCACGATGGGGATCCGGCAGATCATGCAGGCGAAGAAGATTTTAATTTTGGCGAGCGGAGCGAACAAGGCGGACGCCGTGTATAAGATGGTAAAAGGGGAAGTGACGGAAGCCGTCCCCGCGTCCGTGTTGCAGCTCCATCCCGACTGTATCCTCATCGCCGATCAAGAGGCGGCTTCAAAATTATGAGTTATCGGATCGGAATCGATCTCGGCGGCACGTTCGTGAAGTTCGGCGCAGTCGACGAGAGCGGAAATATTCTCAAAAAAGATAAAATTCCCACGCCCGCGGGCTGCGATTACGGGGCTACCGTGTCCGCGATCGCAAAGGCGGTCAAAGGGATGATCGCGGACATGGGTATGCCGGAAAGCGTGGGCATCGGCTGCCCCGGGGTCATCGACGGCGAACACGGTATGGTCGTCACGGGCGGCAACCTCGGCTGGGAGAACAAGCCGCTCGCAAGCGATCTGGGCGGACGGCTCGGGATTCCCGTCACGCTTTGTAACGACGCGAACGCGGCGGCGTACGGAGAGTACGCCTGCGGCGCGGGAAAGGAATATCGGAGCATCGTTCTCATCACGCTCGGCACGGGCGTGGGGAGCGGCATCATCTTCGGCGGGAAGCTGTTTACGGGCGAACTGGGCGCGGGCGCAGAGCTCGGGCATGAGGTCATCCGCATGGACGGCGAGCCTTGCGCCTGCGGGAGAAGGGGTTGTTTCGAAGCGTACGCCTCCGCAAGCGCGCTTGTGCGGCAGACGAGGGACGCAATGGCCGCTCACCCCGAGAGCAAAATGTGGGAGCTGTGCAGAGGGAACGCCGACAATGCGGACGGCAGAACGGCGTTCGACGGAATGCGGCAGGGCGATGAAACGGCAAAAGAAGTCGTGGAGCGGTACCTTAATTACCTTGCGGAGGGGATCGCGAATATCGTCAACGTGTTCCGTCCGCAGGCGGTGCTCATCGGTGGAGGGATCTCCGCGGAAGGGGAAGCGCTCACGCTACCCTTGCAGAAGATGGTGGACACAAAAATTCTCGGGCGCGGCAGATATGCGCCCGTCGTCATCAGGGCGGCGAGTCTCGGCAACGATGCGGGGCTGGTGGGAGCGGCAATGCTCGCAAAGGAGATAAGATGATCACATATATTCCGGACGGAATGCAGGAACAGGCGGCAATTTCCCGCACAACACACCTTGCCATTTCCGCGCATCAGGACGACATTGAATTTATGGCGTATGCGCCCATCGCGGCGTGCTTCGGGAATCAAGACAAGTGGTTCGGCGCCATCGTCGTGACGGACGGCGCGGGGAGTCCAAGAAGCGGCTTATATGCCGATTACACGGACGAGCAGATGAAGGAAGTGCGCATCGTCGAACAGAAGAAGGCGGCGATGGTAGGCGAGTACGGTTTTTTAGCCATGCTCTCGCACCCGTCCAAAGAGGTAAAGGACGCGGGCAATCCCAAAATCGTCGAAGAACTTGCCGATCTCATCCGAAAGGCAAAGCCGAAATATCTCTACACCCATAACCTTGCGGACAAGCACGAGACGCACGTTGCCACGGCACTCAAAGTGATTGCTGCACTGCGCATGCTTCCGCCCGAGGAGCGTCCTGAAAAGGTGTACGGGTGCGAGGTGTGGCGCGATCTGGATTGGATGTGCGACGACGAAAAGGTGTACCTCGACTGCGGAGCGCATCCCAACCTGATGCGCTGTCTTTCGGCGGTGTTCGACAGCCAGATCGTCGGCGGCAAGCGGTACGACTTGGCGGCAGAGGGGCGCAGGCTTGCGAATGCCACGTTCTCCGCAAGCCACGCGTGCGACACCTATTCCGCGCTCAATTACGCGATGGACTTGACGCCGCTCATGGATAAGAAGGTCGATATTGCCGATTATATCGCAGGCTTTATCGATCATTTCAAAGCGAGTGTTCAAAAAAATATCGGCAGGTTTCTTGAATAGACAAGAAACAAAACTTACGTCTGTGTAAGGGAATAGTAAAATATCGAGTGGTACAGCCTTGAAAAAAGGTCTCGACAGCAGATCGCTGACAGCAGCGGTTTGTGTCGGGACCTTTTGCATTATAGGAAAAAAATTTTGAAAAGGTAAGGAGTACACGCAGAAGTACGGCGGAGAACTCGTCAACGACCGTTACAGCCGCGTTCTGTTCGATATCGTAGCGGACGACTTTACGGAAGTGAATATCCGGGCGAATGAGGAGTATTCGCTCACAAACGAAGTGCTCGGCTCCTCATGGTGAGACAAGCTGTGGGGCATTACATATCCTTCGACTTTTGACGGGATCAAAGCGATCTATGAAGTGACGGATGCGGACTT
>CALVWO010000070.1 GCA_944367465.1 uncultured Clostridia bacterium | reverse complement strand
ATCTTTTCGGCATCTTTTTGCTCATCTTCCTTGCAATACGCTTGTATAGCGGCGTCATCTTCACAAAAAACTGACACGAAAAACTTCACGCCAAAGGTGCGTAGCAATCAAAAGCGGCAAGATGAGCGTCTCAGACGAGGCGAAGCCCGCAGCGCGTGCCGTGTGGCACGGGCAAGGGTTCAACAATGTATGAGCGCACAGTTTCCGCTTTTGATCGGGTTCGTATTACTCCCTTACAGTATACCATATACGGGCGTAAAATACAAGAGGTGCGGACTTTTTCCGCACCTCTTCCGTGTTTTTGATTTTTTATCTGCCCGATTCTCGCCTGAGCTTTCTGATCCTGCGTTTGATGGGGAACGCCCGGAAAACGGAGATGAGCCACACGGCGGCAAAAATATGATCGCGCCGCCGATCATCGGGAAAACAAACGGGGGAAGATCGGCAAAAGGATCCCCGTCTCCGCCCATGCTTTTGTTCACGAAGGAGATGAGCAGATCGGAAAAATTTGTACAGACCTTTTATAATTCATTCGATGGCTTTGAGCGAATTGTTCATATCGATCTTCGTGATCTTGCGGCGGAGCATGAGCGTGACGAGCAGCGTAAACACCACCGAAAGGATGGGCGCAAGCACCCAGACGAACCAGCTGATGCCCGGAATGGAGCCGAAGCCCATCACGTTGAAGATGAACAGACACAGAAGGCATCCGAGGGGGAGCCCGAACAGGATCCCGATGATGCTCGTGATGTAGATCTCGCGGTAGATATATCCCGCCACTTCGCCGTCGTAATATCCGAGCACCATGAGCGTTGCAAGTTCTCGTTCGCGTTCGGAAATATTGATGTTTGTCAGCGTATATATGACGACGAAGTTGAGCAGCGCCGCGAAGATGAGGACGATGAGCGCCACGGCGATCATGGCAGCGCCGCCGATATCCTGGAACAGGCAGCAGTCAAGCACCGCAAGCCCCGCGAGCACCAGCGCCGTCGAGAAGGCGACGGATACGACCGTCATCAGAAAGCGCACGAAGAAGCGGAGCACGTTGCGCATCGTCGACTTGTATTTGAAGGAGAGCCGTTTCCAGATAAAGGGGATGCGCTCCAAAAATACCGTCTTGCCCGCCTTGGGCGTCTTCGGACGAAGCAGGTTTGCGGGCTGTTCGCGCGTCAGCTTGTGTCCCGCGATCGCCGTCGCCACCAGGGTGGAGACGAGGATGACGGCGAACGTGATGAGATAGAACGTCATCACGACGTTGGAGGAGTAGGGCGGGAGCGTATAGTTCCACTCAAAGTTGACGTAGATGATGCGCGCAAGCCCCAATCCCGCAAAGTAGGCGCCCACGCCGCCGATGAGCGTTCCGACGAGCGCGAACAGCAGATATTTTACGATGATCGACGCAGGCGAATAGCCGAGCGTCATCAGGCAGGCGATCTGTCCGCGCTCCTCGTCGAGGAGCCTGGTCATGGTGGAGAGTACCACGAGGATGGTCACCAGCAGGAACACGACCATGAGCACATAGCCGATGCCGGCGATCTTCCCGCCGTATTCGGTGAACGATTCGAAGGAGTAGTTCTCGTGCAGGGTCAGCACCTGCGGTTCCGCGGAAAGCCCGAGCGATGCGATCGCAGCCTCTGCGTCGTCGAGCGCATCGTCGTATCCGAATCCGAACAGCGTGCCCGCGTCGGTCAGGCGGATATTGATCTGGTTGCGCATATCCGCGGCGCTGACGGCAAGATCCGTTTCGCCTGCGCCGCCGTATTCCTCGTTGAGGGAGGCGTTGAAGTCCTGAAGGGCAGGGTCGACGAAGGAGACGGTCGTATCCGTCGCCGCCTTCGTATCGATGAGGTCGCCGAACACATAAAAGATCGTCGTCAGATCGAGCATATCCTCTTCGTCGTCGGAGGCGGGATCGTCGGTATAGCTCGGGTCGTCGCGCACCGCCATGTGCAGCGGATTGCGCACCGTACCGCCGAGAACGTAGTTCTGCGTGGCGGAGATGTCCGTTTCGATCGCAATTTCCTGTTCGCCGAGGAAAGGGATGCTCTCCGTCCGCGTGCTCGAATCGTGCATCGAGAAAGACAGCGTGAACGTCTGCGCCTCGTCATAACCTTCAAGCTGTTCGGTGGCGCGCTCCGCATATACCACGATGGCGTCGTCGTCCGCGGCGGAGGTGTCGTAGGTCACAACGTCCTCAAAGAGGTTCTGCGTCACTTCGGAAGGGGCGGCGGCTTCGTCGAACAGATACACGCGCACGATGCCGTCGGGTACGTTCGTAAAGGTGAGCTCGGTGTCGTTCACGGTCGCCTTGCCGTCCTTCACTTCGAATTCGAGCATGCCGCCCGTCTGCACGTTCTGTTCGCCGAACTGCGCCCGGAGCGCGGTCACGTCGTCGTCGGTGAAGGTGCCGTCGTCGTTCAACAGGATCAGATCGCTCACGTTCTGCGCGTCGCGGTATTCTGCGAGCGAATCGTTGATCTTATCGGTGGACATGCCGATGCCCGCGGTGAATCCCACGCTCACGAGCACCATCAGGATGATGGAGATGAGCCTTGTAAAATGGCGCCTGAACATGCGCCCGAATGTCTTTAAGTACGTCCTCACCACTCGATCTCCTCGATGGGGGTGGGATTTTTATTCACCTCGATCCATTCAATGCGCCCGCTCTTGATGTGTATGACCTTATCTGCCATATCTTTGAGCGCGGCGTTGTGCGTAACGATGATGACGGGCTTTTTCTGCTGTTTGGAGACGTCGTGCAGAAGTTTCAAAATGATCTTGCCCGTCACATAGTCGAGCGCGCCCGTCGGCTCGTCGCACAACAGCAGTTTGGGGTTCTTTGCGAGCGCCCGCGCGATGGAAACGCGCTGCTGTTCGCCGCCCGAAAGCTGCGCCGGGAAGTTCTGCAGCCGCTCCCCGAGCCCGACTTCGGTGAGCACCGTTCTGGGATCGAGCGAGTTTTTGCAGATCTCTACGGCGATCTCCACGTTTTCGAGCGCCGTGAGGTTGGGCATGAGGTTGTAAAACTGGAATACGAAGCCCACATCCGTACGCCGATAGGTGGTAAGCCCTTTTTTGTTGAGTGCGGTAACGTCTTTCCCGTCGAGCACGATCTTGCCCGAGGTCGCGCTGTCCATGCCGCCCAAAAGATTCAGAAGGGTGGTCTTGCCCGCGCCGCTCGAGCCGAGCACGACGGCAAATTCTCCGTCTTCGAGCGAGAAGTTCACGTCCTTGAGCGCGTCCACGCAGACGTCGCCCGAACGATAGGTTTTCGATACGTTTTCGAGGGTCAGATAGCTCACAAGATCACCGTCCCGTTCACAACAGTTATTTCATGTCAATTATACCACAACTGCCCGCCGTTTCAAGCAAATCGGAAGAGTTTTTCGGGAGTTTTTTTCGTTTTTTCATGAAAAATTCTTCACAAAAGATATATGATAACTGAAAAAAATGACTTTATTTTTATTTGTCATGCAAAGAGGTTACATTTCCGCATGAACATTTCTGTGCGGAATACGTTCGGACTGTGAAAGATTCCGACAATTTTATCAATGCGCCTTGACGATGCGCTCACAGGGAGTATAATATAGTAAAGCGCCGCGGCGCCGGAACGGGGGAATTTCATAACGGTGAGGTATCGTAATGCAACGACCATTGATCCATTTTGCGCCCGCAAAGGGCTGGATGAACGACCCCAACGGCCCCATTTATGCGGACGGGCTCTGGCATCTGTTCTATCAGTATAACCCCTTCGGAAGCGAGTGGGGGAATATCTGCTGGGCGTACGCCACAAGTCCCGATCTCATTTCCTGGACGAGGCGGGGCGTGCGGCTTGCTCCCGATACGGCGCACGGCGAGCGGTGGTGTTTTTCGGGGTGTACCGTGCCGACGCCGCACGGCTACGCTTTTTTGTATACGTCCGTCGGGTTCGGCGAGAACGCCGCGCGCGACCGCGCCGTCCAGCGTATATGCGCCAGCAACCGCTCCTTCACGCGTACACGGCGCTGCGGAACGATCACGCCCGATCTGCATCCGCTGCCCGTCACGGAGTGGCGCGATCCCTTTGTATTCGAACGCGGCGGCGCGCGCTATCTGCTGCTTGCGGGCGTCATGAACGGGAAGGGGAATATCCTTCTGTACAAGGCGGCGGACGAGAGCCTGCTGCACTGGAAGTTCCTATGCCCGCTCTTTTCGCGCGCGGGGGATATCCTTGAATGCCCGAATGCCGTCATGTTCGGCGATACCATGCTACTTCTCTATTCGAGCATCCGCGAAAACCGCGTCCGCTATGCCGTCGGAAGGTTTGCGGGCGGGCAGCTCGCCGTCGCGGCGGAGGGGGTCGTCGATCACGGCGAAAACTGCTTTTACGCGACCAACCTCGCCCGCGGCGAACATGGCGGCACGGTGCTCTTTGCGTGGCTGAAAGAGAGCCTTTTGCACGGTTCCTCGCCCGACGGCTCGTACAGCGGCTGCCTGGCGCTCCCGCGCACCGTCCATCTGGAGAACGGCAGACCCGTCTATGCGTTTGCGGAGGGACTGCGCGCGCTGTCCGGAAGGGCGCTTCCCGCAGAGGGCGGCGCCGTCCGCACCCCCTGCGAACGGGCGCATCTCTCCTTCCGCACGCGCGGCGAAGGGGAGGCGACCCTTCTGGAAACGGGAAACGCGCGCGTCAGGCTGAAGGTAGTATCGGGGGAGATGCATATTCTGCGCGAGGGAACTCCGTGCGGGGATATGCGCGAGATCGTCCTGCCCGTCCGCATGACGAACGAGGTCGAAGCCGTGTGCGACGGCACCGCCGTCGAACTGCTCGTCAATTCGTGCGAGGCGGCGTCCTTCCGCTTTTATCCGGGCGACCCCGTCGTCACGCTTTTCGCGGCGGAAGAGGGCTTTGTGAGCGAGCTCAGAGCGTGCGAACTGCTGCCCGCGCCCATGGCGGACGATGAATCGCAGAGTTTGCGTATGGTGCGCCGCGAAGGTTGGCGGCACGCAGGATCGGGCGAAAAATAATCGGAATAAACAGCATTTGTCCGCCGATATCTCTGCGCCCGTACGGATATCTGTACCCGCATGACCCGAAAAAAAAGTGAAAAAATTCCGGAAAGCTCTTGCATTTGTCCGCGGAATGGGTTACACTATTCGGGTACGGCAATCTGCTTGCCGGTATTCGTTTTTATTTGTGAGGTATATATGATAACGTATGGATCGCGGGACAAGATCTTTCTCCTGAGCGGGAAGAATTACAGCT
>CALVWO010000069.1 GCA_944367465.1 uncultured Clostridia bacterium | reverse complement strand
CCTGACACGGTTCGCAGGGGTACGTTGCATAAGACCTTGCGATCAACATTCCTTACCCGACGCAGCCTTCCATAGACGGCACCGAGAAAAGCGTTCGGCTCTGCTATAGCGGATTGCAGATACAGGGCACCGCTAACTCCCCACCTATCACAGCCAGTCAAGCATAGCACAATCGTGCAAAAAAAGCAAGCAAAAAGAGGCGGCGAATGCAAAGTTCGCCGCCCCGTCACAATTTCAGGACTTCCCGCCGCGGACGGGTACTGCGGGGAAGGGGACGCCGCGGGCGGCGCCGTGCGGATCGTTTTCCGTCTCCAGCCGCTTCAGTTCCCGTTCCAGCCGTACGATCTCGCGCGTGTAGTACGCGCAGGCGCAGGGGAGGGCGACTGCGATCGCCGCAAACGCAAGCATAAAGGGCGCGCCCCACCATTTGGCGGCGCCTGCGGCGTATACGAATATGAGCAGCGCAACGAGAAAACACGCCGCCGCCGTCTTTACGAGCGCGAGCCACATCGTCCCGTAATGGAGGGATCGTCTCTTTTTGCGGCAGGCGGCGAGCTCGCGCCGCGTCCGCGCCGTTGTATTGGTGTACAGCATCGCGCATGCCTCCTTCCCGATGCTCTCTTTTATTTATTATAGCGCGGGGTTGTAAAAAAGTTCTCACAAAATTGTAATGTATTTGTAATTTTTTGCCATTCAAAAAATCTTTTGGGGCGATGCGAAAAAATGCTTTTTCCCGGCTCGGTTTCTTTTCCGGAATCTCTTGTCAATTGCGGGAAAAGGTGATATAATTTCACGGAATTTGTCGGAGATTTTTTCGGAGGGAGTATGGACGTATTCCGATTCGGGCTGAAGTACTGGAAAAAGTTTATTCCTCTTTCGCTTTTGTCCAAGTTGTTCAGCCTGATCGCCATTGTCTGCGATCTGACCATCCCGCTGATCTCGGCGGGACTTCTGGATTACATCATTGCCTACGATCCCGCGGATCCGCCCGCCGCAGGGCTTTTGGATTTCCTGTTTACGGGAAGCCTCGGCGCTCCCGGGAGCTGGGAACTGTTCGGCAACATCGCGCTCATCTTTGCGGGGGTGCTCTGTACGCGCCTTGTATTTTTATACTGCAAGAACATTTCCTACCAGTGGTGCGGGCTGCGGATGGAGTGCCTGCTCCGCGAGGAGACGTACGCGAAACTTCTGGAGCTGGACGGCGAGACGATCGCCCGCTACAACATGGGCGAGCTCCTCACCACGATGAACCGCGATACCATCATATTCAAAGAGATGTATTCGCGCATCTTCATGAACATCTTCGATTCCGTCGTCTCCATCGTGCTCTCCATCGCGCTGCTGGCGACGCTGGATACATACCTGCTCATCATCCCGCTCGTCCTCACGCCCTTCATCATCGTCGCGCTCGTCAGCTATCTCAAAAAGGCGCGCAGGCTTTTCGCCTCCATCCGCGAAGGATATTCCGCCATCAATCTCGACGTGCAGGAGAATGTGGACGCCGTGCGCATCGTGCGGTCGTTCGCGGCGGAGGAAGAGGAGATCAGAAAATTCGATGAATGCAACACCCGCGTGCGCAACCTCAGCTGCCGCGAGGTGCGCCTCACCGCCAAATTCAACTCCATCTTCACGGCATTTCAGCAGGTGGGGTACGTCGGCACGGTGGTCATCGCGGTGCTGCTCGTATTGAGCGGCGATATCGCCCTCGGCGCGCTCACAGCCGCAACGACGTACGTCACTAAGATCATCTCGCACATCACCCAGATCTCCCGCGCCTTTTTCATGATGCAGAACCAGCTCGTCTCGGGCGGGCGGCTCAAACGCTTCCTCACGGAGGAGAGCGCCGTGCCCGACTGTCCTTCCGCGCTCGTCTGCTCGGCAAAGCCGCACATCGAGTTCCGCGACGTGAGCTTCACGCTCGGTGAAAAGCAGGTACTCAAGCACATTTCGCTCGACGTTCCCTACGGCAAAAAGGTGGGGCTGATGGGGGGCACGGGCAGCGGAAAGTCCGCCATGCTCAAAATGCTCTCGCGCATCTTCGACGCCACTGCGGGGGAGGTGACCATCGACGGCAAGGACATCCGCGATTATCCCCTCGAACAGGTGCGCGCGGCGTATTCCTACGTCTTTCAGGATGTGTTCCTGTTCTCCAACACGGTGGACGCGAACGTGGCGTTCGCGCACCCCGACTGCACGGAGGACGACGTGTTCCGCGCCTCCGACATCGCGCAGGCGTCCGCATTCATCAAAAAGCTGCCCGATGGCTACGAGACCATCGTCGGCGAGCGCGGCGTAGGGCTCTCGGGCGGGCAGAAACAGCGCATCTCCATCGCGCGCGCCCTCATCAAGGGCTCGCCCGTCCTCATCCTCGACGACGCTTCCTCCGCGCTCGACATGGCGACGGAAAAGCGCGTGCTCGCCGCCATCAAGGAACACTGCCCTGAAAATACGCTCTTCATCGCCACGCACCGCGTCTCTTCCGTCATGGACTGCGACGAGATCCTGTTCCTGCGCGACGGCGAGATCGTCGAGCGCGGTACGGCGCAGCAGCTCATCGAACAGGACGGCGCGTTCGCAGCCATCTGGAAGTTGCAGACGAGCGACGGTCAGCTCGACGATTCGTCCTACGGGGCGGGGGAGGAATGACGCCGTGAAACGCAATACCTATTATATGGACGAAGTGGTCACGACGGAGAAGGTGGACGTCAAGTATTTCAAGCGCCTCCTTGCCCGCATCGTGCCCTACAAAAAACTCTTTCTGCTCGCGTTCATCCTTCTGGCGTGTTCCTCGCTCATCGCGCTCCTGCCGCCCTTCCTCATCCGCGCGATCGTCAACGACGTCATCCCGATGGAGGAGGGGAGAACGCGCGCGCTCGTTCTGTACGTCGTCGCGCTCGCCGCGCTCGGCGTGCTCACCGCCGTGCTGCCCTACTTCCATCAGCGCATCATGGGTACGCTCGGACACACGATCATCGCCGAAGTGCGCCGCGAGATCTTCCTGAAGCTTCAGGAGCTGCCCTTCGAGTATTACGATAACCGTCCCGCGGGCAAGATCTCTATCCGCGTCACGGAGTACGTCAACGAACTTGCCGACTTTTTTACCGACTATCTTCTCAGTCTCATCGTCAACGTGCTCAAGATCGTGGCGGCGACCGTCTTCATGCTCTGCATCAGTCCCATCCTGACGGGCGTCATCTATGCGGCGGCGATCCCGCTCACCGTGTGCGTGTACTTCATCAAGCGCGCCGTGCGCCGTCTCTTCCGCAAGCACCGCGCCAAAAACTCCAACCGCAACGCCTTCATCGTTGAATCGATCATGGGCGAAAAGGTCATCAAGAGCAACAACCGTTCCGGCTATAACCGCGCCGTATATAAGGATCTGCAGGAGGACAGCGCCAGAACGTGGATGCAGATCGTGCGCCGCAACGAGCTGAACGCGCCCGTCTCGGAGCTGTGCTGGAACGCGGGCATCCTCGGCATCTATGCCGTCGCGCTCGCCCTCATCGGCGGCGGCGCGACCGCCATGGCGGGCACCGTCATCGCGTTCACTCTGTACACCTCCATCTGTTCGGAGCCTCTCCTGCAATTCACCGCCATTCTGCAGCAGCTTTCGCAGGTCTCGGCAAACCTGGAGCGCATCTACGAGACGGTGGATACTCCCGTCACCATTCACGACGCGCCCGACGCCGTTCCGCTCGAAAACGTGCGCGGCAGGGTGGATTTCAACGACGTGACGTTCGGCTACGAGCCCGGCATGACCGTGCTCGAGCATTTCGATCTGCACGTTCGCCCGGGCGAGAAGATCGCCCTCGTGGGACCCACGGGCGCCGGAAAGACGACGGTCATCAGCCTCCTCACGCGCTTTTACGACGTGGGGGAGGGGAGCGTCGAGGTGGACGGACACGACGTGCGCTCGCTCACCCTTCACTCCCTGCGCAAGGAGATCGGCGTCCTCATGCAGGAGCCCTTTATCTTCAAGGGGAGCATCATCGAAAATATCCGCTACGGCACGCCCGAGGCGACGGACGAACAGTGCATCGCGGCGGCAGAGGCGATCTACTGCGACCGCGTCGCCGCACGCTTTCCCGAGGGCTATCATGCCTGTCTCGGCGAGCGGGGAGAGGGGCTCTCTTCGGGCGAAAAACAGCTCATCTCCTTCGCGCGCATCGTGCTCAAAAACCCGCGCATCGTCATCCTCGACGAGGCGACGAGCGCCATCGATTCGGAGACGGAGCTGCTCATCCAGGCGGCGCTCGACAGGATCCTCGAGGGCAAGACGTCCTTCATCGTGGCGCACCGCCTCTCCACCATCCGCAAAGCCGACCGCATTCTGTTCATTGCCGATAAGGGAATTGCGGAGCAGGGCTCGCACGAGGAGCTCATGGCGCTCAAAGGGCGCTATTATGCGCTCAATCAGCGGCGGTAACCGCTTGTATCTTTTTCGGGAATGTGGTATAATGTCTGCATAGAAAGGAGAAAGATTTATGGCAGATTGTACACACGACTGCTCAACCTGCTCGAGCAACTGCGGCTCGCGCGATAAGAAGTCGTTCATAAAGCCCCTTCACGAGGGCGCAAGCGTCAAAAAAGTCATCGCCGTTGCGAGCGGCAAGGGCGGCGTGGGGAAGTCTCTCGTCACCTCCCTGCTGGCGGTACGGGCGGCAGCGCGCGGCAACCGCGTTGCGGTGCTCGATGCCGATATCACGGGTCCCTCCATCCCCAAGGCGTTCGGCGTGAGCCAGCGCGCCTACGGCGAAGAGGGGACGATCTATCCCGTCCGCACGAAGAGCGGCATGCAGATGATGTCGATGAACACCCTCCTCGAGCATGACGACGACCCCGTCGTATGGCGCGGCACGCTCATTGCGGGCGCGGCGGTGCAGTTCTGGACGGACGTACTGTGGGAGGACGTCGATATCATGTTCATCGATATGCCCCCGGGAACGGGAGACGTTCCGCTCTCCGTATTCCAGAGCATCCCGCTCAGCGGCATCGTCGTCGTCACGACCCCGCAGGATCTTGTCGAGATGATCGTGAAAAAAGCGGTGAACATGGCGAAAATGATGAACGTACCCGTGCTGGGGCTCGTGGAGAACATGAGCTATTTCGTCTGTCCCGACTGCGGCAAGCAGCACGAGATCTTCGGCGCCAGCAAGGCGGAGGAACTCGCAAAGGCATACGCGATCCCGTCCGTTGCCAGGCTTCCCATCGATCCCGCCGTCGCCCGTCTTGCCGATGAAGGGCGCATCGCCGAAGCGGATACCGACGCGCTCGCCGAAGTGTTCCTGCAGATCGAACACGCGCGCGAGATCGGCGACTATCTCGAAGAATAAAAAAAGAGGAAAGGACGCCCGCAAATGATATGCACCCCAAAAGTTGGACAGACTTTTGGAGGTGCATATTTTTATGGCAAAAAAAGGAAATAAGCAGAAAA
>CALVWO010000068.1 GCA_944367465.1 uncultured Clostridia bacterium | reverse complement strand
TTTCTGCTTATTTCCTTTTTTTGCCATAAAAATATGCACCTCCAAAAGTCTGTCCAACTTTTGGGGTGCATATCACAAAGGGCGCTCTTTTTTTGCTGCCGGTATCAGTCTTCCGCAACTTCGATCACGTCCGTTGCCGCCCAGCGTTTGGTGGACTCAACGGCGTTCTCGCAGTTGATCTGCGTATCGTAATTGGAGCTTACGCACAGAAGGCGTTTCTGCGCGTTGAGAAGGCGGAAAATATAGTCGCCTGCCTTCGTCTTGACGACGGCGAAGTTGCCCGCCTCAATGCTCTTTTTATAGGTATTGATGCCGCTCTTTGCGCCTGCAACGGTGGAATATTCGCCGCTCACGAGCATGATCTCGCCGTTCGAAGCGCGCAGCTCGAAGTGGAAGGTCGCGTTTTCGGTGGAGCGGATGACCCACTTGCCGACGGGTCCGCGTTTTACGCTCGTCTTCTTTGCCGCGGGCGCCTTCTTGGGGGCTGCCGTCGTCTTTTTGGGCGTCGCTTTCTTTTCGGGCTTTGCCATGGTCTTTTCCTCCGTTATTTTTTCTTCCTCCGCAGGCGCGGCGGCTGCGGGCTGCTCTGCCGCGGGCGTTTCGGGCTCCGCCTTGTCCTCTGCGGGCGTTTCCGGCTCCGCCTTGTCCTCCGCGGGCGTTTCCGGTTCTGCCTCTGCTGCGGGTTCCGTATTGTCCGCCTCGGGTTCCCCGGCAGGTTCTTCCGCAGGCGTTTCGGGGATGTCCTCTTCCGCGGGCGCCTCAACGGGCGTTTCGGCAGGTTCTTCTGCGGGCTCTTCGGCGGACGATATCACGGGTTCCGCCTCCGCTTCCGGCTCGGGATCGGGCGCAGGCTCGGGAAGGATCTCTTCCTCGGCGGGCGTCTCTTCGGCCTCGGGTGCGGGCGCGGGTTCCTCGGGCTGTTCCTCCGTTTCGTGCGCGAGCACGGGTTCGGCGGAAGTCTCGTCCGGGAGGGGTTCGGGCGCGGGCTCCTCAGCGGCTGCCGCCGCCTCTTCCTCGCGTTTCTGTTTCTTGTACTTCGAGGAAAGCACGATCATCGTAATGACGAGCGCGATGATGAGCACAATGATGACACCGAGAATGATGGTAAGCGTCAGGTTGTTCAAAAGATAGTCAACAAAATCAGACCATGCGTTCAGTTGATTAATCATTTTTTCTTCGCTCCTTTGAATTTATTCTATTGTACCACGAAAATTCGCGCGGGTCAATACATTGACAAAACTTTTTCTTTGCGATATCATAAGAATATGATGAAAATTGCCATTATCGGAGGCGGCGCGGCGGGCATGGCGTGCGCCGTTCTGCTTGCCCGCAGGAATATGCGGGTGGAACTCTTCGAACGCGGCGAGCGCCTCGGGCGCAAACTTTCCGCCACGGGGAACGGGCAGGGGAACGTCACGAATACCCATGTCGCGCCGCAGTATTATTTTTCGGACGACGGCGATAAGGTCGCCCGCGTCCTCGCGCGCTTCTCGTGCGGGGACGCCGTGCGCTTTCTCGAGGACATGGGGGGCATATTTCTGCCCGACGCGCGCGGAAGGGTGTATCCCGCGGGGCGGCAGGCATCGGCTGTGACCGATCTCTTCCGCCGCGAGATCGCCCGCCTCGGCGTGATTGTGCATACGGGGACGCGCATCGCGCGGCTCAGCCACGACGGGCGTTCGTTCCGCCTTGCATGGGAGGGCGGCGCGGCGGAGGCGGACTGCGTTGTGCTCGCCGCGGGCGGGCGCGCCGCGCCCAACTTCGGCACGGATGGCTCTGCGTATGCGCTCGCGCAGGCGTTCGGACATACCGTAACGGCGCTTTCGCCCGTTCTGGTGCAGCTCCGCACCGATCCCGCCGCCGTGCGCGGGCTCAAGGGCATCCGCGTGGACGCGGGCGTAAAGGTGCTGCGCGGGGGCAGGGAGCGCTACGCCTGCCGCGGCGACGTACTCTTTACCGAGAGCGGCATTTCCGGCGACGCGGTGTTCCGCGCCTCGTCCTATGCGGAGAAGGGCGATACCGTCCTCATAGACTTTTTGCCCGACGTCCCGCCCGACCGTCTTGCCGCCTCGGTGGGCGCGGGGGAGGACGGGCTCCTGTGCGTCGTCAACAACGGTCTGGGGCGGCAGCTGTTCCGCCGCGCGGCAGGCGACCGAGCGCGCGTGCTTGCGCTTTTAAAGGCGTTTCCGCTCGCCGTAACGGGCACGCTCGGCTTTGACTATGCGCAGGCAACGCGGGGCGGCATCCCGCTCTCCGAAACGGACGGCGCGCTCATGAGCGTGTTCCGCCGCGGGCTGTATTTCGCGGGCGAGATCCTCAACGTGGACGGCGCGTGCGGCGGGTTCAATCTGCATTGGGCGTGGGCGTCCGCGCACCATATCTGTGAGGCTATACGATGAGAAAGACGTTTTCGGGGCTCACGCTGCGCCCCCATCAGAAGGAGAGCGCGCTCGTCAGACTGTGCGAGAAAAAACTGCGCGCGCCCTGCCGTTATTTCAGGATCCTGAAAAAATCGCTTGACGCGCGCGATAAATCCGATATCCGTTGGGTATATTCCGTGGAGTGCGGAACGGAGCCTTATGCGCCGCCGCCCCGTACCTTTGCGCGCGTGAAGGGCGATCCGAAGGTCGTCATCGTCGGCGCGGGTCCCGCCGGGCTCTTCTGCGCGCTGCGCCTGCTCGACCACTGCGTGCGTCCCGTTATCCTCGAACGCGGCAAACGGGTGGAGGAGCGCGCCGCGGACGTAAAAAAATTTTCCGAAACGGGAGTGCTCGATCCTGCGAGCAACATTCAGTTCGGCGAGGGCGGCGCCGGGGCGTTTTCCGACGGAAAACTCAATACCCAGACGAACAGTCCGCTCAACCGCGACGTGCTCGATACCTTCGTGCGGTTCGGTGCGCCTGCGGAGGTGGGGTATCTGGGAAAGCCGCACGTCGGGAGCGATCATCTCAAAAAAGTCGTCGCCGCCATGCGGCAGTATATTCTGGAACAGGGCGGCGAGTTCCGCTTCTCCACCAGGCTGGAAGATGTCCGCATCCGCGGCAGCAAACTCGTTTCCTTCACCGCGAACGGGGCGGAGGAGAACTGCGATGCGCTCGTGCTCGCCGTGGGGCACAGCGCGCGCGATACCTTCGAGATGCTGCTCGCGCGCGGACTGGAGATGCAGCAGAAGGAGTTCGCCGTCGGGGTGCGCATCGAGCATCTTCAGTCCGCGATCGGCCGTGCGCAGTACGGCTCGGGTTACGCCGCGCTCCCGCCCGCCGATTACAAGCTCGTCTCGCACGCCTCCGACCGCGCCGTGTTCACGTTCTGTATGTGTCCGGGCGGCGTCGTCGTGCCTGCGGCAAGCGAGGAAGGGGGCGTCGTCGTCAACGGCATGAGCGACTTCGCGCGGGACGGCAGGAACGCCAATTCCGCACTCGTCGTGCAGGTTCGGCGCGAAGACTTCGGCGGCGATCATCCCCTGGCGGGCGTTGCATTCCAGCGCAGACTGGAGCGGGCGGCATTCTCGGCGGCGGGCGGCGGATATAAGGCGCCCGTGCAGCTCGTCGGCGACTTCCTCGCCGACCGCGAGAGTTATTATTTCGGCGAAGTAAAACCCACTTACGCGCCCGCCACGTCGTTCGTGCCTATGCAGGCGATCTTCCCGCGCGCGCTCACCGATGCGCTCAAAGCCGCCTTGCCCGATATGGACGGAAAACTTTCGGGGTTCGCCGCATACGAGAGCGTGCTGACAGGAGTGGAGTCCCGGACAAGTTCTCCCGTGCGCATCGTGCGGGGGAACGATCTGCAGGCGGTGAATGCGGAAGGGATCTATCCGTGCGGCGAGGGCTGCGGGTATGCGGGCGGCATCACATCGGCGGCTGCCGACGGGATCCGCGCGGCGGAGGCGATCGTCACGAAATATCTTTTTTAGGCTTTTATCGTGTTTTAATTGTGCTGTCACACGTTCAACACGAAGGGAGTGTATGATATAGGCGTAATCAAGGTTGCGGCGGGTCATCCGCTCCCCCGGGTCCTTCGATCCGGGGGAAAGGCAACCGCCAACCCACCCGCCGTCCTGCGGAGGGGCATCACTTGACCGACAAGCCTACTCTCCACAATTTTTTCATATTCTCTCAAAGCGGGGCGCCCTTCACAATCGTGAAGGGCGCTCTGCTTTTTATTCGGAATGGTCATGCATGCCGAGGAACCGTGGATTGTAAAAAGGTTCGGCAAAAACAGGGATCTCACGATCTCCATGCGGTCAGCTCTCGTTCTTTTTGCTGCGGCGGGCTTTAAGCTCGCTGTCGCGGGCGATGATGTTGTCGATGATCTGCGCCGCATCCTTCACCTTTTCGATCGCCTCCGTAAATCCCGCAAGGTCGGCGGAGTCGCGTTTGCCGTACTTGTACGGCGAGATGAGATCGCGCGCGTTCTGTATGAGCAGAGAAGCGCTCCCGATGTCGCCGTCGCGCTCTTTGTCCGACATCTGCGCCGTAATGAATTCGAGCTTATCGGCGCGGTAGAGAAGTTTGGAGACGCGGCGGAAGAACTGGTAGCGGGTGAGCGACGCGGCGCTCCGGCGGAAGATCTCGAGTTCTCCGATAAATGCGGCGAGTTGTTTTTTGAGTTCCCCGTGTTTGGGCAGCCTTCCCGCGCGGCGCAGCAGGGCGAGTACAAAGAGCCCGACGACGATGATCGCCGCGTATATGACGTATTCCAGGATGAGATCGACGTTCGAGACGCCGTTTTCCGCAGCCGTCCCGGCGAGCAGGAAATAATTCATTGTCTGCCTCCTTTATGCGCCGTATTTCCGGATTTCGGCCGCTGTACGAACGCGTCCGGATCGTTTTCCCATCCGTCGCGCAGGCGCACTTCGAGCCTGTTGTGCGGGCGGTCGATCCCGTGCTCCGTGAGCGCGTTGAGGATGATCTCCCTGAGGTCGAAATAGAGATCCCAATAGTTTTCGGTGGGACCCCATGCGCGCACGGAAAAATCGAGGGTGCTTTCGCCGTATTCCGCGAGCACAACGGAGGGCGCAGGCGTCGTTACCGTGTATTTATACGCCGCGACCGCCTCCAGGAGAAACGCCTTTACCTCTGCCACGTTCACGCCGTAGGGGACGGGAACTTCGATGACGACGCGCCGCAGGGGCATGGAGCTGTAATTGATGAGTTTATCGCCCAGCACTTCGCTGTTGGGGACGATGATCTCTTCGTTGCTGTAAGTGAGCACTTTGGTGTTGAAGAGGCGGATGTCCTGCACCAGCCCTTCGATCCCGCCGATGGAGATATAATCTCCCTTTTTGAACGGCTTTGTAAAGATGATGATCACGCCGTTTGCAAGGCTTGCGAGGCTGTCTTTGAGCGCGAGCGCGATGGCGAGCGCGACGGCGGAAAACGCCGCAATGATGCCCGCCGTGGAAAAGCCGAGCGAACTGACGAGTATGATGACGAGCGCGACGTAGAGCACCACCGTGATGATGGAGATGACGAACGTCGAGGCGGATCTGTCGAGTTTATTGCTCTTCAAGGCTGCGGAGCGGGCGATGATCTGCACGATTTTGATGACGATGAGCCCCAGAACGAGGAACGCGACCGTGCGGACGATGGCGAGCCCCGTGTTCTGAACAAAGTCGGCGCCGATATCTTTGAGCGCCTTCCAGAATTCATCCATAGTAGACCTCCTTTCCTCAGTATACTGTAAGGGAAAAATACGAACCACGCCTTTGGCGGAATCTTTTCGGCATCTTTTTGCTCATCTTCCTTGCAA
>CALVWO010000067.1 GCA_944367465.1 uncultured Clostridia bacterium | reverse complement strand
GAATGAGCCCGGTTGGATACCGAACTCATTCCAAAACAATCTAATTCTTTTTTGTCCAAACTTTGGGGTTCACTTCAGTGCGGCGGCTTTTTTGTTTTTCGCAAAAAAGCAATTTGTAACGCACTTGTCACGCAAATGTAATATTATTGTAAAATAAGGAAAAAAAAGGGGAGCCGTCTTGACAATCGCCCGCGGAAATAGTACAATACACATTGGAGGATTTTATATGAAATATGGGATTTTGACGAGCGGAGGGGACTGCGCGGGGCTGAACGCGGTCATCCGCGCCATAGGGCTGTATCTGAAACGCAACGTAAAGAATGCCGAGATCGTCGGTATTCCCGAAGGATACGGCGGGCTCATCCGCGGGGAGAGCTATCCGCTCACGGAGGAGGATTTTTCGGATATCCTCGACGTCGGCGGCACCATCCTGCGCACTTCCCGTCAGCCGTTCAAGAAGATGACGGCGCCCGAAGAGGGGGGCACGCGGCTCTCCAGAATGATCGCAAACTATAAAAAAATGGGGCTGGACTGCCTCTTTACGCTGGGCGGCGCGGGCACGCACAAGACGGCGGCGCTGCTGAGCATGGAGGGCTGCAACGTGATCGGCGTTCCCAAGACGATCGATAACGATATCTACGGTACGGATTTCACCTTCGGGTTCCAGACGGCGGTGGAAGTCGCCACCGACGCCATCTGCCGCATCGAGACGACCGCGCGCAGCCACAGCCGCATCATGCTCGTGGAGGTCATGGGCAACAAAGCGGGGTGGCTCACGCTGCATTCCGGCATCGCGGCGGGCGCGCACATGATCCTCATCCCCGAGATCCCGTTCTCGGTGGACGCGGTCTGTTCATTCCTGTCCGCGCGCGTGCAGGCGGGGGAGCGCTATACGATGGTCGCCGTTGCCGAAGGCGCTTTGCTCGACAGCGAGGCGCGCTTCAAAAAAGAGGATCGCGCCTTTGTGCGCACGGAGCTCGGCGAAAGCACCGTCACCCGCCATCTTGCCGAGGTCATCGGCGAGCGTACGGGGGTGGAGACGCGCTACTCTGTGCTCGGCTATCTGCAGCGCGGCGGCGCGCCCTGTGCCTACGACCGTCTTCTCTGCTCGCGCATGGGCGGATATGCCGCGCGGCTTGCCGCAGAGGGGCGTTTCGGCGTGACGGTGGCGCTCGAGGACAATAAGATCACCTTCAATGCGCTCACGGACGTCGCAGGGAAATATAAATTCGTCGATCCCGCAGGCGAAACGGTGCGTTTTGCGCGCGAGATCGGAATTTCCTTCGGGGATAATCCATAAACTAAAAAGATACCTGTTTTAAGGAGATATATGATTATGAAATATTCGGTCATTGACGTCAGTTCGAGCAGCCTTTCCCTCATCGTCGCCGCGGCGGACGAGCATAAAACGGAGATCCTGTTCAAGGAGCGCTATCCCATCAGCCTTGTCCATTACCTCGACGGGCGCAGATTCACCGAGCGCGGCATCGACAAACTCGTCGACTGCCTCAAAGAAATGAAGACGACCTGCCGCAATTTCGGCGCTGAGCGCAACTATCTCATTTCCACCGCCGCGCTGCGCTATATCGAGAATTTCGACGAAGTGAGCAGGCGCGTCAAAGAGGAGACGGGGTTTGCCGTCAACTTTATCGACGCGGTCACCGAGGCCTACTGCGACTACGTCGCCAACGTCTATTACGCCTCGTATGAGCGCCCCGTGCTCATCGACCTCGGCGGCAAGAGCATCGAGGTGTGCGACCTCGCCAAGCGCCGCAAGGAGGATATGACTTCGATGGCGTTCGGACTTCTCGATCTGTACCGCAAATTCGTCTCCAACATCTTCCCCGACGAAAAGGAGGCGCGCCTCATCAAGGCGTACGTCAAGGATAAGTTCGACCGCGCCGAACTGCCCCGCGAGGGCGTGTATTCCACGGCGGTCATGGTCGGCGCCGCAAACGCCGCCATTTACGACGTCTATGCCGATTACGCCAACGTAAAGGCGGAGGGCGGCGTAAAGGTCATCGAGTACAAAAAGTTCAAAAAACTGGTAAAACATCTGCTCACGGGGGCGGATCGCTCCAAGCTCGTCCTCAATAACGCGCCCGAAAAGCTGTATCTCATCGGTTCGGCGGCGGTCGTCCTCAAAGTGCTCTTCAAGCGGTTCGGGGTGAACAACATCATCGTCAGCGACCGCGGCGTGAAGGAGGGCTTCCTTCAGCTCGTGCTCGAAGGCAAGGAGACGGGACTCTGGTACGATTTTGCCACGGACGAAACGGGCGGCGAAGAACGCGCCGTGCCGCAGGAGAACGTGAAGCCGGAGAAGAAGGCGCCCGCCAAGGAGAAGAAATCTTCCGCAAAGAAGAACGCGGGTGAAAAGAAGGCGACCATGTCCGCGGATAAGGCGGAAAAAGCTGAAGATGCGGCACCCGTGTCCGAGGGCAAAGCGGAAAAAGATGCGCCCGTCGCTGCACCCAAACGCCGCGGCAGACCACCCAAGACTTCTGCGACGACCATGTCCGGGAGCAAGGCGAAGAAAGCGGCTCCCAAGGCGTCCGGGGCGCCTGCGCCCGCGTCCGCACCCAAGCGCCGCGGCAGACCGCCCAAGGCGGCACAGCCCGCTCCGTCGCCCGCGCCCGAAACGCCTTCCGAGCCCTCCGACGAACAATAAGCCCCATCCGTGAGACAGAGAAATTAAGGAAGAAAATATGAAACTGACAGTTCCGCAAAAAGTGAAAAACAAGTTCATCCGCGATATTTACGTCAACCGGGAATACAGCTGGCTGCTCTTCAATAAGCGCGTCCTCGATCAGTCCGTCGATCTGACCAATCCGCTGTTGGAGCGCTGCAAGTTCCTTTCGATCTTCACTTCCAATCTGGATGAATTTTTCATGGTGCGCGTCGGGAGCCTCTACAACGAGAGCATCTCCGAACCGCAGGCGACGGAGAATAAGACCCGTCTCACGTCCGCAAAACAGCTCGACGGCATTGCCGACGTCGTGCAGAAGCTGTATGAACTGCGTGCGTCGTGCTATTCCGCGCTCCGCAAAGAGCTCGGCAAGAACGGTCTGCGCATCCTCCGCGCCGAGGATCTCACGCCTCGCCAGACGGAGGAGTGCCGGCAGATCTTCCTGCGCCACGTTCTGCCGCTCCTTTCGCTGATGGTGCTCGATGCAAAGCATCCGCTCATGCAGTTCGAAAACAAGCGCAGCTACATGATCTGTCAGCTCGAAAAAGACGGCCGCCGCATGATCGGCGTCATCTCCGTCAATCCTTCGCTCGACCGCCTGTATCGTCTGAGCGGCGAAAAGAAGGTGCGGCTCATCCCGCTCGAGGAGCTCGTCCGCCTCTTCGGCAAACTTGCGTTCACGGGCTATACGGTCAACGAACAGATGCTCATGCGCGTCACGCGGAACGCCGATTTCGATACGCATATCGACGATTCCGACGTGGAGCGGGATTTCTCCGAGATCATGAAAAAGAAGGTGGAATCGCGCGCAAAGCTCAACGTCGTCCGCCTCGAGGTGGATAACGCGGAGAGCAAGCTCAAAGATTTCGTCCTCAAGCTCCTCGACCTCAATCCGAAATTCTGCTTCTGCGACGAGCGTTTCTTCGACTACAAGTTCCTGTTCTCGCTCGGCAATTACTTTTCCGCGGAACAGGGCGCGCCGCTCAAATACCCGCCCTTCAAGGGCGCCGTTTCCGATGAGCTCGCGCTCACGCCCTCGCTCATCGATACCGTGTTCCGTCACGATGTGTTCCTCTCTTACCCGTACGACGCCATGACGCCCGTCGTCGATCTTCTGGAGGAGTGCTCCAAAGATAAGCGCGTCAGCTCCATCATGATCACGATCTACCGCCTGGCGCATCATTCCCGGATCGCGGAACTGTTGTGCCGCGCGAGCGAGAACGGAAAGCAGGTGGTCGTCGTCATTGAGCTCTGCGCGCGGTTCGACGAGGAAAACAATATGTACTTTGCTTCCAAGCTCCAGGAGGCGGGCTGCACCATCATCTACGGTATGGAGAATTACAAGGTGCATTCCAAGATCATCTCCATAGTGCTTAAAGAGGGGGAGGAACTCCGCTACATCACCCATCTCGGTACGGGCAACTACAACGAGTCCACGAGCAAGCAGTACACCGACCTCAACATCGTCACTTCGGATAAAAAGATCGGCGAGGACGCCGTCGCATTCTTCCGCAATGTCTCCATCTGCAACACGGAGTTCGAGTACGAGCGCCTGCTCGTCGCGCCCAAAACGCTCAAGAGCGGACTCATCCGATATATGGATCGGGAGATCGAAAAGGCGAAGAACGGCGAAGAGGGGTACATTCTCGCCAAAATGAACAGCCTTACCGATAAGGAGATCATCGATAAGTTTGCCGAGGCGAGCGCCGCGGGCGTGAAGATCGAACTTGTGATCCGCGGCATCTGCTGCCTTCTCCCCGGAGTGCCCGGCAAAACGGAAAATATCCGCGTCATCAGCATCGTCGGAAGATTCCTGGAACACTCCCGCGTGTATTCCTTCGGCAGAGGCAAGGATCGCGTGACCTACATCTCGAGCGCCGACCTCATGACGCGCAATACCGATAAGCGTGTGGAGATCGCCGCGCCCGTGCTTGACAGCCGCATTGCCGACAGGATCGTCGGGATCCTCCAGACGATGCTTGCCGATAACATCAAGGCGCGCAAACTGTGCGCCGACGGCGAGTACCGCAAAGTGGAGACGCTCGGCGACCCGCTCGACGCGCAGGCATACTTCCTCAGCGAGGCAAACAGAAAATAATCGGCCGTATAAGGCGTGGCGCCGCTCCGCGGAAATTCCGCGGAGCGGCGCTCTTTGCTTTGTCGGAAAAAAGGGAGGAAAAGAGAGTTTTGCGTCGGCGAATTCGGCTCTCACGCATTCATTTCGAGATTTGTCAAAATAAAAATATAGGCAAATTTTCTATATTTTTCATAGTTGTTTCGATGAATTTCGAAATACATGCCCTCTTTTGCTCAATATCTTATATTATTTTTTGTATATCTTTTCTTTTTGTAAAGATGCAGGAACGGAAAAGGAGGCGTGAGGTTTTCTGAGAGAGCGGGGAGGGCGGACGACGGCTTTTTCCAATATATAGGCGGTGCGTGAGATCGGCAGGCTGCCGGGAAGTGCCGCATGGCGGCGCTGCGTGCCGCGCCGATAAAATTTCGGCGTACGAAAAAAGGCACCGCGCTTTGCGGTGCCTTGCCGTGGTGGGGACAACAGGGCTCGAACCTGTGACCTCATGCATGTGAAGCATGCGCTCTAACCAACTGAGCTATGCCCCCGATCGATTACTGTGCTATTTTACTCTTTTTTTGTGGCGCTTGTCAATCGTTTTTCGTGCGATCGTGCAAAATATTTTCCTGAATTCACAAATCGCGGATTTTTCGGGCTGCATCATCCGCAGTATGAAAATTTTCAGAAAGGGGCGCTATCCGCTTGAAAGGCGGCGGGGCGTTGTGCTATAATGTTTACGCGATAATACAGAGAAACGGCAGAAGTATTGAAGATGGCGAAAATTCGGCGCTCCATGATCCCCGCAGAGTCCAGAGAAACGCTTCTGGATCTGATCGACGAGATCACGGTTACTTTGGAGGAGCTTCAGGCAAGCGAACGGAAGGGGACGCTCTGTCCGTATGGCGAGGGTTCGAAGGCGGCTTACGTCCATGTGCTGGAATTTATCCAGCAGCGCTGGTCTGAATCGGAAGAGGCGGGGTTGGGATTTAATATCGAAGAGGAATTCCCCGTCTGAGGCGGAGTTCGGTCTCCTGCAAAAAAAATTTGCGAAACCGCGGCAAAAACGCTTGCTTTTTTTAGAAGTTATGGTATAATCATAACACAATTGCATGGGGATATGGCTCAGTTGGTAGAGCGGTACGTTCGCAACGTACAGGCCACGAGTTCGAATCTCGTTATCTCCACC
>CALVWO010000066.1 GCA_944367465.1 uncultured Clostridia bacterium | reverse complement strand
TAGAGATAATTAAACCACCACTGCATATATTCCCTGTCCATGTCCCACGCCTTTTTGAGCTGTTCGTCCGTGAGCGTCGTCGGCAGAGCAGATTTTTGCAGCACTACCTCCTCGAGGTCTTGTACGGTGCTCTCCACCAGCGCGCAGAAAAGCTCTTCCTTGCCCTTGAACCGCTTGTACAACGCGCCCGTCGTAACCCCCGCGTTTTTGCAGATCTCCTGCAAAGACGCATCCAAAAATCCCTTTTGCAGGAACTCCTCTTTCGCGCTCTCCATGATGCGCGGGTCGATACTTCTGTCCGCAACCGACATACCTGCCTCCTATGATAATCTAATTACCGATAATTCAATTATCATTATAGTCAAACATCGCTTTCTTGTCAAGAATTTTGTGGCAGTAATTAAAATTTTTTTATTACATATCATGTTTCCCTATCCCCATGGTTCGAACAAACTCTCAAGCCCTGCGCCAAAAAACGGCGGGGCAAAATGCCCCGCCGTTTTTTGATACAGAAAATAAGCTGCTCGGAATCACAGATCCCCTCGGGAGCGCGAGGAAGCGGCGAAGCACGGAGCAATGCACTCCGCCGCAGCCCTTCCGCCGATGAAGCCATCCGGGGGCGCTGCCCGCAGATAATCCCGTCTTTTACGCGGCGTAAAAAACGAGCCGCCGCCCCGTTGACATCCGCTCGGATTGCCGCTATAATATGGCTGACAAAAAGGAAGGCTTGTTCATGCAATCGCTCAAAGAACTTTACAAGATCGGGCGCGGCCCCTCGAGTTCGCATACCATAGGTCCCGAGCGCGCGGCGAAGCTCATGAAGGCGCGCTGCCCCGCGGCGGACGCGTTCGCCGTTACGCTGTACGGCTCGCTCGCGCTGACGGGCAAGGGACATAACACGGACATGGTGCTGAAAAAGACGTTCGCGCCGGCAAAGTGCGACGTACGCTTTGACAGCGAGACCCCCACGCCCGTACACCCCAACACGTTGGATATTACTGCCCTGCGCGGAGGAAAACCGCTCGCCGCGGCGCGTTTTTACAGCGTGGGCGGCGGAACGATCCGCATCGAAGGCGAGCCGGACGCCAATACGGGCATCGACGAAAACGTGTACCCCCTCTCGACCTTCGACGACATTTCCGCATACTGCAAAAACAAAAATATCCGCCTG
Organism: uncultured Clostridia bacterium; assembly: GCA_944367465.1. Classification (GTDB taxonomy): domain Bacteria; phylum Bacillota; class Clostridia; order Christensenellales; family Borkfalkiaceae; genus Gallimonas. The sequence continues at coordinate 4,920 of CALVWO010000066.1, read as the reverse complement.
TGGCAGTATGTGCGGGAATGCGAAGGAGACGGGATCTTCCTCTATCTGGAGGATATCTGGCAGCAGATGAAACGCTCCATCCATGAGGGGCTGACCACGACGGGCGTGCTGCCCGGCTGCCTCGGCACCCAGCGGCGGGCGCAGCACCTGTATAACCAGCGGCACATCGACGAATCGGCGCAGACGAAGGAAAACCGCCTCGTATGTTCGTATGCCTTTGCCGTGAGCGAGCAGAACGCGGCGGGCGGCGTGATCGTGACGGCGCCCACCTGCGGAAGCTGCGGCGTGCTCCCGAGCGTACTGCATTACATGCAGGATACGCGCGGATTTACGGACGAACAGATCGTGCGGGCGCTCGCTGCGGGCGGACTGATCGGGGACGTGATCAAGACGAACGCCTCCATCAGCGGCGCGGAGTGCGGATGCCAGGCGGAGATCGGTTCCGCGTGCTCGATGGCGGCGGGCGCGCTCGCCGAGCTCTTCGAGATGGGGCTCGACCAGATCGAAGCCGCGGCGGAGATCGCCATGGAGCACCACCTGGGGCTGACATGCGACCCCATTGCGGGGCTGGTGCAGATCCCCTGCATCGAGCGCAACGCCGTGGCGGCGATGCGCGCCATAAACGCCCTGAGCCTTGCCAACTTCCTTGCCGATTCGCGCAAGATCAGTTTCGACCTCATCGTGAAAACGATGTACAACACGGGACGCGACCTGCTGAACAACTACCGCGAGACCTCCTCGGGCGGACTTGCGAAATACTACCCGGTGAGCAAACTGCACTTTGAATAGAGAGAGCGCGCGGCGCGGACAGCATGTCCGCGCCGCGCGCCTTTCCGACTGCCCCGACGCGCACTATTCGAACTGCGCCGCGTAGATCTCCTTATAAAATCCGCCGCGCGCGAGGAGCTCCCCGTGCGTGCCGCGTTCGATCACGTCGCCGTCCTTTACGACGAGGATGAGATCGGCGTTGCGCACGGTGGTGAGCCTGTGCGCGATGACGAAACACGTTCTGCCGCGCATGAGCCTTGCCATTGCGTCGCGGATGAGCAGTTCGGTGCGCGTATCCACATTGCTCGTCGCCTCGTCGAGAATGAGCGGTTTCGCGGGCGAAAGCATGGCGCGGGCGATGGTGATGAGCTGGCGCTGTCCCTTGGAGAGATTGACGCCGCCGTCGGTAACGGGCGTATCGTACCCCGCGGGAAGCATTCCGACGAAGTCGGCGACGTGCGCCTCGCGCGCGGCGCGCTCCACTTCCGCACGGGTAGCGCCCTCCTTCCCGTAGGCGATGTTTTCAAAGACGGTGCCCTCGAACAGCCACGTATCCTGCAGCACCATGGTGAACGCAGCGCGCAGGCTGCTTCGGGTATAGCTGCCGACGGGTGCGCCGTCGAGCAGGATACGCCCCTCCTGCGGGTCGTAAAAGCGCATCATCAGATTGACGAGCGTCGTTTTGCCCGCGCCCGTCGGCCCGACGATGGCGGCGGTCTGCCCGGGGGAGACGGAGAAGGAGAGATCGCGGATGACCTCCGTTTCGCCGTCGTAAGAAAACCGCACATGTTCGAACGCGACGGCGCCGCGCACATCGGTAAGTTCCGCGGCGTTTTCGGCGTCCGCCGCCTCTTCGGGCGAATCCAGCAGGCGGAACACGCGTTCCGCCGCCGCAAGTGCGGACTGGATCTCCCCCATGATGTTGGCATATTCGTTGATGGGCCCCGAGAAACGGCGCGAATAGAGCAGAAACGAGGAGATCCCGCCCGGAGAGACAAATCCGTAGAGATACAGGAACGCCCCCGCCGTGCTGATGAGCGCCATGCCCAGATTGTTGACGAAATTGACGGCAGGGCCGATGAGACTGCCGTAGTAATCGGAGGCATAATAGGCGTCCACCGCGTCCGTATTTTTGGCGCAGAACTTTTCGATGACGGTCGGTTCCTCCCCGTAGGCTTTGATGGTCTTGAGCCCGGAGAGCATCTCCTCGGAAAACCCGTTGAGTTCGGCGAGTTTTGCGGAGCGCTTGCGGAAGAGCGGCCGCACCGTTCTCGAGCGGACGACGGTGATGACGACCGCAACGGGGACGGTGACGAGTAGCACGCAGAGCATGACGGGCGAGGCGAGCGCCATGCCGACGAACGCGCCCGCGACGGTGACGACGCTGGTCGCCGCCTGTAAAATATCGTTGGAGAGCGAGGCGTTCACCGTATCGATATCGTACGAAATGCGGTTGATGAGATCGCCCGCCTGCATGCCGTCCATGAGCGAGACGGGCAGGCGGAGGATCTTATCGAACACATCCTGCCGCATGCTGCGCACGATGTTCTGGCTGAGACGGATCATGAGCACGGAAAGCACATACGAAAACGCCGAAGAGACGACGTAAAATACTGCCATGAGCGCGCAGCAGCGGCTGACCGCCGCGAAGTCGACGCCGCCCTCGAGCGCGATCGCATCGACGGCGAGCCCCGAAAGCCACGGGCCGATGAGCGCGAAGGCATTGCTGCCCAGCATGAGGAAAAACGCCGTGAGCACGCGCCACTTGTAGCTGAAAAAGTACTTTGCGAGCCGCGCGACGACCTCGCGCCGCTTCCCCGCGGCAAGGCGGTCGCCCGTCATGGCGGATTCACTGATCGCAGGCATGCTCCCCTCCTTCCCCGCCGTGCTGCGAGGCATAAATATTGCGGTACACCGCGCAGGTGCGCATGAGCTCTTCGTCGCTCCCGAACCCCGCGACGCGTCCGCCCTCGAGCACCAGGATCTTATCGGCAAAGCGCACGGAACTGATGCGCTGGGCGATCATGACGACGGAAGTCCCGCGGAGGCGGGTGAGAACGCTCTTGCGCAGCGCGGCGTCCGTGCGGTAATCGAGCGCGCTGGAGGAATCGTCCAGCACGAGGATCTCGGGCTCCGCCGCCAGCGCGCGGGCGATGAGCAGGCGCTGTTTCTGTCCGCCGCTGAAATTGGCGCCTCTGGCGGTGAGAGCGCCGTCGTACCCCTCGTGCGCGCGGATGAATTCATCGGCATGCGCATACTCCGCCGCCCGCACGATCGCCTCGTCGGACAATCCGCGCCCGAAGTCGATGTTCTCCCGCACGCTCGCCGCCATGAGAAAGTCGCTCTGAAAGACGACGCCGAATTTTTTCCGCAGTTCTGCGTTGCCGTAGCGGCGGATATCCTTCCCGAAGAGGAACACCCGCCCCGCCGAGGGGTCGTAAAACCGCAGCAGCAGCGCGATGAGCGTGCTCTTGCCGCTGCCCGTCGCGCCGATGATCCCGAGCGACTCCCCCTTCCCGAGCGAGAAACTCACATCTTCCAGCGCGGGCGCGCCGCCGTAGGAGAAGGAAACGTGCTCGAACCGTATCGTCTCGTTCTCGTCCCGCTCCGCAGCCCCGTCGGGGAGCGGCGCAAGCTCGGCCGGAAGGGAGAGAACGCCGTCGATGCGCCTTGCGGAGGCGCTCCCCTTCGTCATATTGACAAAGATGCGGCCGACGGATATGACCGCGTTGAGAATGATGGAAAAGTAAGAGGTGAAGGCGATGATGTCGCCCGCCATGGCTCTGCCGTCCGCCACACGGTAGGCGCCGATGAAAATGACCGCCGCCATGCCGAGGTTGAGCACGGCGTTGAGAAGCGGGTTGGTGACGCCCATGGTGACGTTCGCCTTCGTCTCGCAGCGGGAGACCTCTTCGTTGACGGCGCGGAACGAGGCGCTCTCGTATCCGCCCTTGGAAAGCGCCTTGATGACGCGGATCCCCGAATAGTCGTCGCGCACCTTGCGCACCATGCCGTCGGCAGAGCGCTGAAGGCGCGTGTAGAGACTCACGCCCCTGCGGGTGACGAGCACAACGATGAGCGTGATGACCGGCACGACGGCGAGCAGCACGAGCGCGAGCACGGGGTCGACGATAAACGTGAGCGTGACCCCGCCCACGAGCAGGATGGGCGCGCGGACGCCGAGGCGCTGCATCATGCCGATCATGTTGTGGACGTTATAGGTATCGGAGGAGAGGCGGGACACAAGCGACGGGATCGTCACCTCGTCTGCCTGCCGCGCCGAAAGAGAGAGCGTTTTGCAGAAAAGGTCGGCGCGGAGCCGTTCCGTCGTATCCCGCGCGACCCGCGACGCCATGCGGTTTGCCTTCACGTTGCCCAAAAACGCAACGACCGCAGCCAGCAGCATCCCTCCGCCCCACAGCGAGAGCGCAAGGATATCGCCCGTCGGAACGACGTCGTCGATCATATACGACATGATGAGCGGAAGGACGAGCTCGGCGACGGTACCCGCGATCTTGAAAAAGAGACCGAGCGCGATGCGCGCTTTATAGGGCGAAAGATAGGAAAATATCCGCTTCAATCCCCGTCCTCCCCGCGCGGCGCGATCACGCGTTTCGCATTCTCCGCAAGTTTTTCAAGCAGGAGCGCCGCAGCGCGCTGTTCTTCGTCGCTCAGTCCTTCGAGAACGCGCGCATTCCACTCCCCCTGCACCCTGCGGATATGCGGGAGCGCGTCGTACGCCTTCTGCGTGGGATACACGCAGAGGTTCCGCTTATCGCTCGGGTCGGGCTTCCGCGTGACGAATCCGTGCTCCTCCAACGCCCCCACCTGCCGCGCGACGTTGCTCTTATGGACGTAGATGCGCCTGGTGAGCGCCTCCTGCGTGATGCCCGGATTTTCGCATACCGCGATCAGATAGGAATCCTGATATACGCCGATGCCGATCTCTTCGTATTCCTTCATGCGGAAGAGACTGGCGCAGCGCCAGACCTCCCCGAGCTGTTTCATGAACTTTACCATATTGCCCTCCATATCGTTGCGCCCGCAATCGTTGCGCCCGCAATCGTTGCGACCGCAACGATATGATATCACAAAAAAAGAGGGCTGTCAATCTTTCTGAGCCCTCTTTATCAGACCGCGGAAAACGGGATC
>CALVWO010000065.1 GCA_944367465.1 uncultured Clostridia bacterium | reverse complement strand
ATCGCAAGTATGATGTTCAGGGTATAGTCTCCGCCCGTTCCGCGCGGCGGCAGCGAAAATGCGAGCGAAATGCCCGCTGCGGCGATCGCAAAGGAGATCGCCAGCGCCGCGATCCAGAATCCGCGCTGTTTTCCGCGAAAAAAATCGACGACGGCGGGCTCCGCCTCCGAAAGACTTGCGCGTTCTGCCGGGGCGGTCTCCGCCGGATCGGGCACGGTGTTCTTCTTATTCATGGCGTTCCTCCTCTCCCCCTCCGCCGCATAGCGCGGGAACGGACGGAAAAGTTATTCCGGGAAGTTATTTCTGTAAAATTGTACCATTTTGCGCCCTTTTTTTCAAGCGGTTGCACACCCTTCCGATATAATATTTGCCTATGCCGCCCATTAGCGAAGCAAATCCCCCCCACGCCGTTCTGATATTGATATAAAGAAAAGAGCGTTCACCTGCGAACGCTCCTTTGTTACTTCCTGTTTTTCATGTTTTCCCGCGCATTGGCGAGCATGAGTTTAATGCGGTTTTCCTGATTGACGCGCGTTGCCGAAGGGTCGTAATCGACGGGCACGATGTTCACGTTTTCGTGCAGCATTTTGACCGCACGGACGGCGCCCTTGCCCGCGATGTGATTGGGCAGGCAGCCGAACGGCTGGGCGCAGACGATGTTTTCCGTTCCCGATCCCGCGAGCGCAGCCATCTCGGCGGGGATGAGCCAGCCCTCGCCCATCTTTACGCCCTGGTTGATGACCTGATCGGCGCATTTTCTGAGATGTTCAAAGTCGTGCAGCGGTTCGAAGCGCCCCTGTTTTTTCATGAGACGGATGATTTTTTTCTGTTTGCCGTACAGCCATTTGTACACGATCCCGAACGCGACCGCCATGAGCTTTTTCTGCCCGTAGAACTTCGCGTCGTTCACGGTGTTGATGACGCAGTACAGAATGAAGTCCATGAGCGCAGGCACGACGGGTTCGCAGCCCTCGGAAAGCAGGAAATCTTCGAGATGCGAATTGCCGAGCGGAGAATACTTGACGTAGATCTCGCCCACGATGCCCACCTTCACTTTCTCTTCGCCGCTCACTCCGATGGCGGCAAAAGCATTCAGAATAAGGCGGGTATATTTTTTCAGCTTTTTATAGGAGCCGTCGTCGAGCGCCGCCTTGAGTTTTTCCACGCATTCAACGCGCGCCTTTGCCGCCGCCCCCTCTTCAAGCTCGTAAGGTTTGGTCTGATTGTAACACGTCATGACCAAATCGCCGTAGAAAATGGCATAGGCGAGCTGAATGAATTCCTTTACGGAGAGCCTGAGCGAATTCCCCTTTTCCAGCCCCGAAAAATTGAGCGAAAGCACGGGGACTTTGGGGAACTCCGCCCTGAGCGCCTTGCGGATGAGCGGGATATAGTTGCTGGCGCGGCAGCCGCCGCCCGACTGCGTGATGAGCACCGCGGTGTGCTCGGGGTCGTATTTGCCGCTCTTTAAGGCGTCGAGATACTGCCCGATGACGCAGAGCGCGGGAAAGCAGGTATCGTTATGGACGTGTTTGAGCCCCTCGTCGATGACGGCGCGTCCCTCGTTGTGCAGCACCTCCACTTTGTACCCCGCGCGGCGCATGACGTGCACCAAAAGATCGAAATGCCACGGGAGCATATCGGGAATGAGGATGGTATGCGTCTTCTTCATCTCCTCCGTGAACACGGGGAAGGGTTCTGTAAAATCTACCGTAGGTTTTTCGGGAATGTTCTGTTTCTCTTTCATAATGCGATGGCGCGCCCGAGCTGTGCGCGGAAGATGTTATACCCGTTTTCTGCTCTGTTCCTCGATCGCCGCAAGCATGGAGCGGAGGCGGATCTTGACGACGCCGAGGTTGTTGATCTCGTCGATCTTGATCTGTGTGTACAGTTTGCCGCGGCTCTCCAGAATGGCGCGCACCTCGTCGGTCGTGATGGCGTCGATCCCGCACCCGAAGGAGACGAGCTGCACCAGATTGACGTTCTTGCAGCGCGTGACGAACTCCGCCGCACGGTACAGCCTTGCGTGATACGTCCACTGATTGAGCACGTTGACCCTGACGAAGTTTCCGTCTTCGAAAACGGCGTCCTCCGAGACGACGGAGAGCCCCAGCGAATTGAGCAGCTTGGAAATGCCGTGGTTGATCTCGGGATCGGCGTGGTAGGGTCTGCCCGCCAGCACGATGACCTGCCTGTCTTCGCGTTCGGCGTCCGCAAGGATCCTGCGCCCCTCCTCCACGATGAGCGAATGAAAGCTCTGCATGCGCTCGAGCCCCGCCCGATACGCCCGCCGTATGAGCGCCGCGGAGAGTTTATACTTCTTCAGCGCGCGGTGCAGCGCCTTCACCGTTGCATTCTCGCTGTTGGGATCGAGATAGGGCATGATCAGATTTTCATCGCTGAGCCGCTCGTTGTTCGCCTTCAGGAGTTCGGGATAATACGCCACCACGGGGCAATTGTAGTGATTGACGGAATCGTGCTCATCGAGGTTGTAGCTCTCGCAGGGGTAGAAGATAAAATCCACGCCCTTATCGAGGAGCGATTCGATGTGCCCGTGCATGAGTTTGGCGGGATAGCACGCGGTATCCGACGCGACGGTGTGCTGTCCGCGGAAATACAGCTCGCGCGAGCTGCGGTCGGAAAGCTGCACCTTAAAGCCGCATGTTTCGAAAAAGGTCGTCCACAGCGGGAGCTGTTCGAACATGACGAGCTGCAGCGGGAGCCCGACCGTGCCGCGCTCCCCCTTTGCCTCCGCATCGGGCATGGCGAGCAGCTTTTCGTATTTGAACGAATAAATATCGGGAAGATTTTTGGGTTTGGGAAGCCCCGCGCCGCGCTCACACTTGTTGCCCGAAATAAAGCGGCGGCCGTCGGAAAACGTGAGGATATTCACGTTGCAGTGCGAGGTACAGCCCTTGCAGGTGACGGAGCGCGAAGAATAGGAGAAGGCGCCCAGTTCCGCCTCGGAGACGAGCGTGCTCAGAAGCGTATCTTCCGAAGTGTTCTCCTTGGCATAGAGCGCCGCGCCGAACGCGCCCATCAGTCCCGCGATGGCGGGGCGGATGACCTCTTTCCCCGTCTCCTTTTCAAAAGAGCGCAGAACGGCGTCGTTCAGAAAGGTCCCGCCCTGCACGACGATATGCTTGCCGAGCTCGTCCGGCGTGCGCGCGCGGATAACCTTATAGATCGCATTTTTGACGATGGACGAAGAGAGCCCCGCGGAGATGTCCTCCACGCTCGCCCCCTCCTTCTGCGCCTGCTTGACGGAGCTGTTCATGAACACCGTGCACCGCGAACCCAGTTCGACGGGGTGCTTTGCAAACAGCCCGAGGCGGGAGAACTCCTCGATCTCCATGCCCATCGCCTTGGCGAACGTCTGGATAAAGGAACCGCAGCCCGAAGAGCACGCCTCATTGAGCATGATGGAATCGATGGCGCGGTTTTTTACCTTGAAACACTTGATATCCTGCCCGCCGATATCGATGATGAAGTCCACGTCGGGATTAAAGTGGAGCGCCGCTTTGAAGTGCGCCATCGTTTCGACGACGCCGAAATCGATCTTGAGCGCGGCGCGCATCATATCTTCGCCGTAGCCCGTGACGCAAGCGCCGCGGATGACGATGCGGTCGCCGATGAGCGAATAGATCTCGCGGATGCGCTGCACGACGATATCGAGCGGCTGCCCGTTGTTCGTCTGATAATGCGAATACAGGATCTTGCAGTCGGGCGTGATGAGCATGAGTTTGGTCGTCGTGGAGCCAGAATCGATGCCCAGATAGGCGTCGCCCTTGTATTTGAGGATATTTTCAAATTCCAGGTCGCTCCGCATGTGGCGGGAAATAAACTCGTTATATTCCTCCTGCGTGCGGAAGAGCGGCTCGCCCACGGCGATATTTTCCCCGTCCGAGACGACGGAGAGCCGCGCCGCAAGCTCGTCGAGCGATTCCTCCCTGACCTCGCTCGCATACATCGCCGCGCCGATAGACATGAAACAGGGCGCCGTATCGGGGAAGATCGCGTGTTCGTCGTCGAGTTTCAGCGTCGTCTTGAACGCCTTGCGCAGCGCCTTCAAAAAGAAGAGCGGGCCGCCGAGAAACAAGACCTTGCCCTTGATCCTGCGCCCCTGCGCGAGCCCGGAGACCGTCTGATCGACGACCGCCTGAAAGATGGAGGCGGCAATATCCGCCTTGCTCGCGCCCTGGTTGAGGAGGGGCTGGATATCCGACTTTGCGAACACGCCGCAGCGCGAGGCGATGGGATATACGCGCTCCGCTTTGAGCGCGAGGGCGTCCATCTCCTCCACCGTGATGTTGAGGAGCGTCGCCATCTGGTCGATGAACGCGCCCGTGCCGCCCGCGCAGCTGCCGTTCATGCGCTGTTCGGTACCGCCCGTCACAAAAATGATCTTGGCGTCCTCCCCGCCCAGCTCCACCGCCGCGTCCGTATCCGGATACAGTTTGCGGATGGCGCCGTATGCCGCCTGCACCTCCTGCACGAAAGGGATCTTTCCGCGCTGAGCGATGCCAAGCCCCGCCGAGCCCGTGATACACGCCTTGAAAGCATCAGAAATGGGGCGGATCTTTTCCAATTCGCCCAACACACATTCTTTTACGCGCGAATAGTGGCGCACATAGGAGGAATAGAGGATTTTCCCCTCTTCATCCAGCACGCACACTTTCACCGTCGTCGATCCGACGTCAATTCCGAGTAGTTTCGCCATAATCTTTCTCTCTTTGGTTTATTATAGCACAATCATACGGAACTGACAAGGCAACGAGCATGAAAAAATGAGGAAAAAATCCCTTTTCCGACAGATTTCTGCAAAAAATGCCATGCGCTGTACCGCCATGCGCCGGCAGGAAATTGTTGAATTTGCTTGACGGATAAGCGATTTTACATTTGCGGATCTTGGGAGGTGGCAGATCCGGAAAAGGACGCCCGCGCCCTTTTTTCGCCCGCAAGGCGCGCACGTTTTTCCGCATACATGCGCTGCGTTGCTGCGCCGCCCCTCAGGTGCCGCTCACGCAGATTTACGCCGAGCACACCGCGGACAGCCTCCCAGAGCGGCGGATCGCTCGCACGGAGCCGTTCGGCGACGTCTTTATGTACCGTGGATTTACTGATATGAAAATGCGCCGCGCACACGCGGACGGTGCAGCCCGTTCCGAGCATATACCGCGCCTCCGCTGCGGCGCGTTCCGCGATCGAATCCCACTCTGTTTCCGACATATTCCCCCCAAAGCGGCTCTGCCGCAATGGTAAATTATATGACGTACCGTGTACAAATATGCAGTTTTATGGCGCTTTTGCGCACCTCCGTCCCTCCCCCACGTCTCCCTGCAAAATATACGGCAGTCCTCCCGCATACGCCGCATTTCTTTTTTAGTTGCGACACAATTTTATGGGCGTTCGGAAAGAGGGAGTTTGGGATAACAGAAAAGTGTATGGGCTACAATTTGCCCATACACTTTTCTGTTATTTCTTGAACTTATGAGACAGATGCAATATCTACCTTGTAAACGATATCGATCTCGCGTTCTTTCGCGGACGCGCGACCGAAAAAGCGCAAATTCAAGAGGTGCAATGAACGATAAAAACCAATGAAAGGAAGCATTGCGCGGCGGAAAAAGCGGCAGCCGATCCCCAAAGCGGTTCAGCACAATTACTATAAATCGACTTAAAAAACCTATACTTACCCTAAATTACAGAATAAAACTGCCCCAAAAGGCAGTTTTATTCTGTTGAATATAGTTGAATCTGTCACAATAATTAGAGTGTCTCTTTCGTCCAAATGACGGGCGAATTGCCGTCTACATCGTAGTGCCAATAGTTACCTTCTAAAACGGCACCCTCGCCCTCAAATGGATTTGTTTTGCTGTAATAGTAGAGTTTTGTTGAATAATCGAAATTTCCGAAGCCAATATATAGGAGGAAAAGTAATGAATACTGCTGTTCAAAAGTGTTCGGGCGAGGTTAAGCAAACGCATAAACTTTCATTAATATTTTTTAAAAGAAATAAAATTAAATGTATTTAATTTAACAAAATGACCATTACCACCACCATTGCAACAATAGATAGTAAAGCGATAATGAATGCACAGATTGCATAGCCACGCTCTTCTCGGTTAAATATAAAAATAAAATTAACAACAGT
>CALVWO010000064.1 GCA_944367465.1 uncultured Clostridia bacterium | reverse complement strand
ATTCTGCGACGCGTGCGCCGAGATCACGGTGCATCTTCGCGGCGGCGACCTCTCCGTTTCTTATACGCCGGAGGCTGTTTACATGACCGGCCCCGCGGCGTTCGCCTTTACGGGAGAAGTGGAAATCTGACCGCAGGTAGCGGTTTTACCAAAAATACGAAGGAGAAGTTAGGAATTTTTATGGCAAAATACATCTTCGTCACGGGCGGCGTTGTTTCGGGACTCGGCAAGGGCATCACGGCGGCATCGTTGGGGCGGCTTCTGAAAATGCGCGGATATAAGGTCGCGTCGCAGAAGCTCGATCCCTATATCAACATCGATCCCGGTACCATGAGCCCTTATCAGCACGGCGAGGTGTTCGTCACCGAGGACGGCGCGGAGACCGACCTCGATCTCGGTCACTACGAGCGGTTCATCGACGAGAATCTCAACAAGTTCTCCAACCTCACCACGGGCAAAGTGTATTGGAACGTGCTCACCAAGGAGCGCGCGGGCGAGTATCTCGGGCAGACGGTGCAGGTCATCCCGCACATCACCAACGAGATCAAGTCCTTTATCTATCAGGTCGGAAAATCGACGGGCGCCGACATCGTCATTACCGAGATCGGCGGGACGACGGGCGACATCGAGAGCCAGCCTTTCCTCGAGGCGATCCGTCAGGTCTCCCGCGAGGTGGGGCGCGAAAACTGCTGCTTTATCCACGTCACGCTTGTGCCGTATATCTCCGGCTCCTGCGAGTTCAAGAGCAAGCCCACCCAGCACTCCGTCAAGGAATTGCAGGGAATGGGCATTTTCCCCGATATCATCGTGGCGCGCGTCGACGCGCCCATGCCGCAGAGCATCCGCGAGAAGATCGCCATGTTCTGCAACGTGGAGCCTGAGTGCTGCATCGAAAATCTCACGGTGCCCGTTCTCTACGAGGCGCCCATGATGCTCGAAAAGAGCAATCTTTCCACCATCGTCTGCAAGATCCTCCACCTCGATCCCAAAAAGATCGATATGACGGAGTGGCACGCGATGCTCGAGCGGATCCACGCGCGCAGCAAGCACGTGAAGATCGCGCTGTGCGGAAAGTACGTGCAGCTCCACGACGCCTATCTCTCCGTTGCCGAGGCGCTTGCGCACGGCGGATACGAGACGGGCGCGGAAGTGGAGATCGATTGGGTGGATACCGAAACGCTTACGGAAAAGAACGTGAAGGAGCGCCTGAAGGGCGCGGACGGCGTGCTCATTCCCGGCGGATTCGGCGGAAGAGGGATCGAGGGCAAGGTGCTCGCCTGCCGCTATGCGCGCGAGAACAATATCCCTTACCTCGGGATCTGCCTCGGCATGCAGGTCGCCGTCATCGAATACGCGCGGAGCGTCCTCGGCATTGCGGACGCAAACTCCTCCGAATTCTGCCCGGAAGGGAAGAATTCCGTCATCGACCTCATGCCCGACCAGTACGGCGTCAAGATGGGCGGCACGATGCGTCTCGGCGCCTATCCCTGCGTCGTCCTCGGCGACAGGATGAAGGAGGCGTACGGTGCCGATCTCGTCCAGGAGCGTCACCGCCACCGTTTCGAGTTCAACAACGATTATCGCAAACGGTTTGAAGAGGGCGGCATGAAGATCGCCGGCACTTCGCCCGACGGCATGCTGTGCGAGGCGGTCGAGGTTCCTGCGAACGATTTCTTTGTCGGCGTGCAGTTCCATCCCGAATTCAAATCCCGCCCCAACAACGCGCATCCGCTCTTCCGCGAATTCATCCGCTATGCGGTCAAGTATTCGGAAGGCAGAAAAAAGCAAAAATAAACAGAGGGGCATTATGAAGATCAACGAACATTTTCTTGATTTGAAAGACAGCTATCTCTTTGCGACGGTGGGCAGAAAGACCGCCGCGTACCGGGCGGCGCATCCCGAAAAGGAAGTCATCCGCCTCTCCATCGGCGACGTCACGCTGCCGCTGGCGCCCGTCGTCATCGAGGCGATGCACAAAGCGGTCGATGAGATGGCGCACAAGGAGACCTTCAAAGGCTACGGACCCGATCAGTACTGCTACGGATACGACGCACTCATCGATTCCATCAAGAGGAGCTATGCGCGCAAGGGCGTTTCGCTCGATTCCTCCGAAGTGTTCATCTCGGACGGCGCGAAGTCGGACTGCGGCAATATCCTCGATATTTTCTCGCAGGACAATATCGTCCTCGTACCCGATCCGGTCTATCCCGTCTATCTCGATACCAACGTGATGGCTGGCAGAAAGATCATTTTTGCCGATGCGACGGAGCAGAACGGGTTCCTGCCCATGCCCGACGAAAATGTGAAGGCGGATATCATCTATATCTGTTCGCCCAACAATCCCACGGGCGCGGCGTACAGCCGCGAACAGCTCAGCGTGTGGGTGGACTATGCGAAGAAGCAGGGCGCCGTCATCCTTTACGACGCGGCTTACGAGCATTTCGTGGTCGATGAACATCTCGCGCGCAGCATTTACGAAGTGGAGGGCGCGAAGGAGTGCGCCATCGAACTGTGTTCCTATTCCAAGACGGCTGGCTTTACGGGCGTGCGCTGCGGCTATACGATCGTACCCAAGGCGCTCGAACGGGGAGGCGTCAGCCTGAACAAGCTGTGGGCGCGCAGGCAGTCCACCAAGTTCAACGGCGTCTCATACATCACGCAGATGGGGGCGGCGGCGGTCTTTACCGAGGAAGGCGAAAAGCAGATCGAGGAAAATCTCAACTACTACCGCCGCAACGCGAAGATCATTTCCGATTGCCTCGACGGGCTCGGCGTCTGGTATACGGGCGGGAAGAATTCGCCCTATATCTGGCTCAAATGCCCGAACGGCATGCAGAGCTGGGAATTTTTCGATTATCTTCTGGAAAACGCGCAGGTCGTCGGCACGCCGGGCAGCGGGTTCGGCAAGAACGGCGAGGGCTTTTTCCGTCTGACGGCGTTCGGCACGGAAGAGAATACAAAAAAGGCATGCGAGCGCATCAGAGCGCTTCTGCAAAAATAAATAAGGCGGGAGAAGAACATGTTTCAGACGAGGGCAGCGGGAGTCCTGTGTCACATTTCTTCCCTTCCGGGGAAGTACGGCATCGGTTCGCTCGGGAAAGAGGCGTATCGCTTTGCGAAACTTGTCGCAAAGTGCGGGGCAAAGTATTGGCAGATCCTGCCTTTGGTGCAGACGGGCTACGGCGATTCGCCGTACAGCTCCGTCTCCTGTAATTCGGGGAATCCGTATTTTATCGACCTCGAAAAACTGGCGGCGGACGGACTGCTCACGGCGGAGGAACTCCGCGCGGCGCGGCATTCCGGCGCGCTCGATTACGGCGCGCTCTATAACGAGCGGTATATGACGCTCCGCAAGGCGTTCTCGCGCTTTAATTTCGACGGCGGCGAATTCCGCGCCTTCGTAAAGAGCGGCGTGGCGGAGGACTATGCGCTCTTCATGACCGCGAAACAGGTCTACGGCGAGAATTTCCTTGCATGGGAATCGCCGCTCAAGTTCCGCGATATCGACGCGCTCGAAAAACTCCGCACGGATTTCCACGAGGAATATCTTTTCTGGAATTTCCTGCAATACGAATTCCGCATGCAGTGGTTCGCGCTCAAGGCGTACTGCAACGGGCTCGGGCTGAAGATCATCGGGGATATCCCGCTCTATGTCGCTGCGGACAGCGCCGACGTATGGGCGCATCCCGAGCTCTTCAAACTGGATAAAGAACTCCGCCCCGTCAAAGTCGCAGGCGTTCCGCCCGATTACTTTTCCAAGACGGGTCAGCTCTGGGGCAATCCCATATACGATTGGGAGGCGCACGAGAAAGAGGGGTTCCGCTGGTGGACGCAGCGCCTCGAGAGTGCGTTCCTTTTGTACGATATCGTACGCATCGACCATTTCCGCGGCATCGACCGCTATTACGAGATCCCGGCCTTTGCGGAGAACGCCGTAAACGGCACGTGGCAGGACGGCCCCAAAGAGAAACTGTTCGCGGGCATTGCCAATAAGGATAACATCATAGCGGAGGATCTCGGCGTGATCGACGAGGGCGTCGCCGCCCTGCGTTCGGAACTTGGGTTCCCCGGCATGAAGGTGCTCCTGTTTGCCTTCGACGGCAACGAGGAGAACGAATTTCTCCCCAGAAACATCACGGAAGACAGCGTCTGCTATACGGGCACGCACGATAACGACACGGTCGCCGGGTATGTGAAGTCGCTCTCGACAGAGGAATTTCTGCTCTTCCGTTCCCGCGTTGCAACTTCGCTTGCGGAAGAGGGGATCTGGGTTCCGCTCGGCGATACGAGCAAAGGGTTCCCCGAGGCGTTCATGCGGCTCGCGCTCTCGTCGCGGGCGGCGCTGGCAGTTGTTCCCGTTCAGGATATTCTCGGGCTGGACAACTCCGCGCGCATGAACCTTCCCGGAACAAACGAAGGGAACTGGAAATTCCGCCTTGAAAAAATGCCGGGCGGAAGGGCAATGGCAAAGCTGAAAAAAATGATAAAAAAATATAAAAGGATATAACAAATGGCAGACGAAGAGAAGAAGGAAAAGAAGGGCTTCTGGAAGGAATTCAAAGAGTTTATCGCGCGCGGCAATATTTTGGATATGGCAGTCGGCATTATCGTCGGCGGCGCGTTCACCGCGATCGTAAATTCTCTCTGCAATAATATCCTCAAACCGATCATCAACTGGATCCTTGCGGCGATCATCGGCACGGATTCGCTCACGGACGTCTATACGTTCCTGAAAACGGCGACGATGGTCGACGAGACGACGGGCGAAACGGTCATCGATCTTGCGAATTCCATCTACATCGACTGGGGTACCTTTATCAATGCGATCATCAATTTCCTGCTCATCGCGCTTGTGCTGTTCCTCATCATCAAGGCGCTCATAAAGGTGCAGCAGGTGCGCGATCAGGCAAAGCTGGCGCTTGAAGAGGCAGAGGCAAAGCGCAAGGCGGAAAAGCAGCAGGAGGAAGCTGCCGCTGCGGAAAATGCCGTTGCGAAGGCGGACGCTGCGGAGGGGACTGCGGAAGGAAACGCTCCCGCCGGGAAGAAAGAGCCTGCAGCTGCGGATAAGAAAGAATAAAAACCGATGAAGCCCGGGGCGTCTCCCCGGGTTTTTTCGTGACCAAAAAGGGCGGCGGGGCATATACTGAGCTGTATATGCGCGTTTGTTTTGTGTCGGGCGGAAGTTTTTCCGAATATGCGGAGAGTGCGACGGGCGAAGCGGACGTCGTCGTCTGCGGGTTCCAGTCGCTGGGCGAGGTGAGCTACGAGCGCGAACTGCGGGGGGAGACGGCTTGTTTTGCAGACGTTGCGATCCTGTCGCGCGAGAAAAAATGCACGGTATTCGCCGGGTGCTTTACCGATGCGCGCGGGATCCGGCGGAAGTCCGTCGTCGCTGCGGAGCGGGGCAGGATCCTGGGCGTCTCTGATATGGTCAACCGCATCGACGGCGGGGAATACCGCGCCGGCGCGGGCGTGAAGATCTACGATACCGCCTCGGGAAAGCTCGGCGTCGTCGTCGCGGAAGATCTGTATTTTCCGCGCGTCGTCGAAACGCTCTCCGTCTGCGGCGCGGAGCTCGCCGTGTGCGTTTTCGAACAGTTCGGCGACGGACTTGAACAGCTGCTTGCCCGCGCGCACGCCTTTTTCTGCGGGATCCCCGTACTGCTGTGCGGGTACGGCTATGCGCTTGCGGCGGACGCAGGCGGGAAAGTTGCCTTTGCCTCCTCCGTGAGCCCGTGCTGTTTCGAGCTGGAGCGGGAGCAGGAGTTCCACCTCGTCGAAACGCGCCGCCGCGGTTTTTCCAAAACGCGCCGAAAAGAATTTTAGGTCTTGTCATGGGCAAAAAAGTATGCTATAATGTTCGCATGAGCAATGCAGTCGAGTTTATTTCCGCGTATAACACCATCGATTCCCGCCTCCGCGCCATCTACCGCGGCAAGGGGAATTTGCAGTTTTCCGATCTTGTCCGCCGCTGCGCAGAGTTCAACAAGACGGTGCGCCGCTACGAGGACGATCTCCTGCTCTGCGCGCGCCTTCGCAACGTCATCGTGCACGAGAGCAAGAAAGACCGCATCATTGCCGAGCCTTGCGACGACCTTACGCGGCTCATCTGTCATGTGGCGGAACTTCTGAGTTCACCGCCGAAACTCTCTGCCCTGAAGGATAAGAACGTGACGGGCATCGACGCGGACGCAACGCTTGCCGACGCACTCGTGCGCATCGCGCAGACGAATTATTCCAATCTGCCCGTCTACCGGGAGGGGCGCATGCTCGGGATCCTGAACAACCGCCGCGTGGTTCGCGTGGTCGGTCAGGCGCTCGAACGCGGAGAAGACATCGACGAATTTCTGAAAACGCTCTGCGTCGATGTCCTGCACGAGGAAGATATGTTCCGCTTTTATAAGGTGCTCGGCAAGGAGAACACCGTACAGGAGGCGATCGACGCCTTCGAGGAGAACCGCAAGCTGCTCGCCGTTCTCGTCACGGCGTCCGGCTACGTCGGGGATAAGATCGTCAATCTTCTCACGAGTGCCGATATCCCGTTGCTCATCAGAATGCTGGAAGAATAGAAAAAGCGGCTGAAAAGCCGCTTTTTAATATGTCCGAGTGCTATTTGCTCCGATTTTTACGGCACGAGCATCGATTATCTTCTGGATCAGACGAAAAACCCCAGGCGAAACGAATAAAAAAACGGACGAGAATTTGAAGTGAACCCCAAAGTTTGGACAAAAAAGAATTAGATTGTTTTGGAATGAGTTCGGTATCCAACCGGGCTCATT
>CALVWO010000063.1 GCA_944367465.1 uncultured Clostridia bacterium | reverse complement strand
CTCTCGATGAAGATCGAGGATATGGACTTCTCCGTCCGTTCCTACAACTGTCTGAAGAGAGCCAACATTCATACCGTGGAAGACCTTATCAACAAGACGGAGGACGAGATGCTGAAAGTCCGCAACCTCGGCAAAAAGTCTCTCGACGAAGTCATGCAGAAGCTGGAAGCGTACGGTCTTTCGCTCACGAAAAAGGAGGATTAAATTATGCCGGGTAAATTGGGCAGAACGACAGAGCAGCGCCTTGCCATCATGCGCAATCAGGCGTCTCAGCTTCTTTGGTACGGCAGGATCGAAACGACGGTTTCCCGCGCGAAGGAGCTCCGCTCCTATGTGGAGAAGCTGATCACCAAAGCGATCAATTCTTACGACGACGTCATCGAATACGAGATCGTCTCCAAAGATAAGAAGGGCAAGGAAATCAAGACGACCGCCATCAAAGACGGCCCCAAGCGCCTTGCCGCACGCCGCGCAATCATGGCAAAGACGTACGATCTCCAGGAGATCAAGGCGTTCAACGAAAAGAAGAGCGATTATAAAAAGCGCACTGCCGACGTGCAGCACCCGCTCATGGAGAAGCTCTTCAACGAGATCGCTCCCAAGTACGCACAGCGCAAGGAAGAGATCGGCCAGGGCGGCGGGTACACCCGCATCTACCTGCTCGGTCAGCGCCGCGGCGACGGTGCCGAACAGGCAGTCATCGAGCTCATCTGAACGAGTCATTAAAATCCCGCTGCCCGTGCAGCGGGATTTTTTTGTATAAA
Organism: uncultured Clostridia bacterium; assembly: GCA_944367465.1. Taxonomy (GTDB): domain Bacteria; phylum Bacillota; class Clostridia; order Christensenellales; family Borkfalkiaceae; genus Gallimonas. Next base: position 6,151 of record CALVWO010000063.1, on the reverse strand, counting down.
GAAAACCCCCGGATAGTCCCGGGGGTTTTCTTTATACAAAAAACGAGGGCGCTATGCGTCCTCGTTTTCGTTCTGGCATAAAATGTAATTTGCGTCTACATCCAGTATTTTGCAAAGATTTGCAAATGTGTCCGGTGCGGGCAACGTCCGCCCTGCGAGATATTGCGCAACGGTCGCTTGCGTAACGCCGAGCCTGCGCGCGATTTCGGTCTGCGTCAGACCGCTTTCTCTGATAGCTGCCGCCAAACGTTCTCGAATCTGTTCGTATGTAATCATAATGACCTCTTAATATAAATCTGAGGTCATTATACAGGAAAATCTCCGAAAAATCTCGGATCATAGGTACTGCCTATGATAAGGTATTATCTGAACAGTATTGTCAGTCAAGGCAGAGGATATAATTCGCGTCGGCGTCGAGAATCCTGCAAAGGTTGGCAAGCGTATCCAGGGCGGGGAGCTTTTTCCCGTGCACATAGCACGAAATCTGGCTCTGTTTGATCCCAAGCCGCCTTGCAAGTTCCGTCTGCGTGTAACCGCTCTGTCTGATCGATTCGATCAGCCGTTCCCGTATCATCTCTGTCGTGATCATGGCAAACCTCTTCTCTATGTTCTGTATTTCGAAGAGATTATATTATCCAATGGGTATAATTTTCTTGACATATATCCACCAGATATAGTATTCTGTTCTGGGTGGAAGATCTGGGAGGGAGTTATGTCTGCACAACATTTTTGCAGAAGATGCAAGTACTACGACCCGTATTACACATGCGAGCTGCGCCACTTCAAAAAAACGCAGTTCGGGTGGTGTTCGCAAAAGCGGAAGATCGTTCCCTCGCGCGAGGGGTGCGGCGCGTATGCCACGCGGGCGCCCCAATGTCACGGAGAGGAGCTCACGCGCGTTGCCCTCAACGGCATCCTCAACGAGCTGGCGGAGATCCGGTCGATCATGGAGGAGCGCTCGCATGAAACAGAAGAAACAGACGTGCAGCACCTGCGGGGCGTATAAAAAGCTGTACCGCTTTTACGGTCTGAGGGCGTGGCACAGCGGGGAGTGTTATTGCGCCGAGCACCGACGGCCGGCGGAGGGAACGGGGAGCTGCGCGCGTTGGCGCGCGCGGCGAGCGGAGTACGATCTCTCCCCGTCGCGCCTGGAGCGTGCCGAAGAGGATGTCCGTACGATCGCGGAACATCCGGAAAGGCTTTCCGCGCGGACTTTCCGCGCATAGAGAGACGACCACACACAGCAAGGAGCGGGAATAAAACAGGAGCGCCTGCGGCGGAGCCGCGGGCGCTCTTGTATATTTCTCCGTCTTTGTGGCGGTTATATTCATAAAATATACATTTTTATGTAAAAAAATGAAAATTTATACGCCAAATTTTCCTCTGACTATTGACAGTGCTCGTATGTGTGTGCTAAAATAGTAAAAATATTTTACCCGGAGGAAGGGCGTGCTCAAACGTATCAGGAGCTTATTGCTCACCGTCGTCATTCTCGGCGGCTGTATCACGGCGGTCGGATTCGTCCCGCGGGACAGCGGTTACGACTATACCGTGGGCGTCGTTCAGCTCGTGCGCCACAGCGCGCTGGACGCCGCGACGCAGGGATTCATCGATTCGCTCACCGAGCGCATGGATGCCGCCGGCAAGACGGTAAAGATCGACTATCAGGACGCGCAGAACGATACGGTCAACTGTTCCGTGATCGCCAATAATTTCGTCGCAAAGGGGTACGATCTCATCATGGCAAACGCCACCGCGGCATTGCAGGCATGCTATAACGCCACGGAGGAGATCCCCATCCTCGGAACGTCCGTCACGGTGTACGACGTCGCGCTCGGGCTGGAAAACTATGTCGCCGAAGAGGGGACGGGCACCAACGTATCGGGCACGAGCGACCTTGCGCCGCTCGCCGAACAGGCGGGCATGATCGCCGAGCTGGTGCCGTCCGCGCGCAAAGTGGGGCTGCTGTACTGCTCTTCGGAGGCAAACTCCAAATATCAGGTGGAGGAGGTCGCGCGCTGTCTGGAAGAGATGGGCGCGGGCTACGAGTGCTCCTTCTACGCCTTCTCGGATTCCAACGATCTGAGCGCCGTCGTGGAAAAGATGGCGTCGGAGTGTGAAGTCGTCTATGTTCCGACCGACAACACCGTCGCTTCGAACACGCAGCTCATCAACAGCATCTGCAGCCGCGAAAAGATCCCCGTCGTGGCGGGGGAAGAGGGCATCTGTTCGGGCTGCGGCATCGCAACGCTCTCCATCAGCTATTACAATCTCGGCGTCCGCACGGCGGAGATCGCCGCACGCGTCCTGCTCGGGGGCGAGTACGTCGGGGATATCCCGATCGCGTACGACGATACGCCCGTCAAAAAATACAACCCTGAAATCTGCGAAGAGCTCGGCATCGCCGTTCCCGACGGCTATGAGCCGATAGGAGGATAATATGTTCTGGAGTGCACTTCCCGGCGCCATATCGCTGGGGCTTATCTGGGGGCTCATGGCGATCGGCGTGTTTATCACCTACAAGGTGCTCGACTTTGCCGATCTCACGGTGGACGGCTCCATCTGTACGGGCGGCGCGGTCTGCGCGGTGCTCATGGCGTCCGGCGTCAACGCGTGGGCGGCGATCATCGTCGCCATCATTGCGGGCGCGCTCGCGGGGCTCGTCACGGGCATTTTCCACACGCTCATGGGGATACCCGCCATCCTCTCCGGTATTCTCACCCAGCTCATCCTCTGGTCGGTCAACCTCAAGATCATGGGGCAGGCGAATCAGGTCGTCGATTCCCGCGGGAGCTACGTCATCGTCTCCCAGCTCGAGGCGGGCTGGGCGATCCTCATCATGTTCGGGTTCCTCGCCGTCATCATCGGCGGGCTGTACTGGTTTTTCGGCACGGAGATCGGCAGCGGCATCCGCGCAACGGGCAACAATCCCAATATGAGCCGCGCGCAGGGCATCAACGTCAGCCTGAACAAGATCATCGGGCTCATGATCTCCAATGCCCTCGTGGCGCTCGCGGGCGCGCTGCTCGCGCAGTATCAGGGCTTTGCCGATATCAACATGGGGCGCGGCGCCATCGTCATCGGGCTTGCCGCCGTCATCATCGGCGAGGCGATCGTCACGCGCATCTCGCGCAATTTTGCGGTGCAGCTCTCGGGCGTCATTCTGGGCGGCATCATCTACTATATCGTCTATCAGTTCGTCATCTGGCTCAATCTCGATACCGAGTATCTCAAAATGTTCTCCGCCATCGTGGTGGCGATCTTCCTCGCCATTCCGTACTGGAAGAAGCGGTACTTCGGCAAGTTTGCGAAAAAACGCCCGCCTGCGGGCGGCGGGAGCGCCTCCGCACAGCCCGATCCCGTTCCGGGATCCGACGAAGAGGCGGGATCGTCCGCAGAGCCAGTAAAGGCTGCCGGCGGGGCGGAAGGAGGCGACCATGTCTGAGAAGAACATTCTGGAATTGCAGAACATCGGCAAAACGTTCAACCGCGGCTCCGTCAACGAGAAGATCGCGCTCAGGGAGTTCAGCCTTACGGTGAAGGAGGGCGACTTCATCACCGTCATCGGCGGCAACGGGGCGGGAAAGTCCACGCTCATGAATGTCATCTGCGGCACCTATCCCGTGGACGAGGGGAAGATCATCCTCGGCGGACACGACGTGACGCGCCTGCCCGAATATAAGCGCGCAAAGTATCTGGGGCGCGTCTTTCAGGATCCCATGATGGGAACTTCGCCCAATATGGAGATACAGGAGAACCTCGCGCTCGCGTACCGCCGCGGGAAGGTGCGCTCGCTCATGCCGGGCATCCGCAAGAGCGAAAAGGAGTTTTACCGCGCGCAGCTTGCCCGCCTCGGGCTGGGGCTGGAAGAGCGCATGACGGCGAAGGTGGGGCTTTTGTCGGGCGGACAGCGCCAGTCGCTCACGCTCCTTATGGCAACGCTGAAAAAACCCGATCTGCTCCTTCTGGACGAGCACACCGCGGCGCTCGATCCGAAAACGGCATCCAAGGTGCTCGATTTCACCGAAGAGATCGCGCGGGAGAACGGGCTCACCACCGTCATGATCACGCACAACATGATGGACGCCATCCGCTGCGGGAACAGGCTCATCATGATGCAGGAGGGCAGGATCATCTACGACGTCTCGGGCGAGGAAAAGCGCTCCCTGCGCGTGGAGGATCTGCTCGAGCGCTTCCGCGCGACCGCGGGCGAACTGAGCGACAGAATGATCCTGGGCTGACTTGCGGAAACCGGGTTTACCGCAAAAATAAAAAAGGGCGCGCCGCGCCCTTTTTTTCATGGAACGATTTGCCTTTCCGCCGCGGAAGTGCTATAATAGGGAACGAAAAAAATCAAACGAATCAAAGGAGCATACCATGTCTGAGAAAAAGAGCAAAGGGCAGGCGCGCTACGACGAGCTTGCCTACGACAAGAAGAACTATTTCGAAGTTGCCTCCAAGGCGGAGCGCAAGAAGATGTTCGCCTATGCCGAGGGGTATAAGGCGTTCCTCGACGAAGCCAAGACGGAGCGCGAGGCGTGCGCCGCTGCCGTGAAGATGGCGCAGGAACACGGGTTTACCGAGTTCCGTTTCGGCGATCCGCTCGCCGCAGGCGATAAAAAGTACTTCGTCAACCGCGGCAAATCGGTCGTCGTGTTCCGCGTCGGCACCAAGGATCTCGAAAAGCACGGCATGCGCATCATCGCGTCGCACATCGACGCGCCCCGCATCGACGTCAAGCAGAACCCCCTCTACGAAGAGGCGGGCATGTGCTTTCTGAAAACGCATTACTACGGCGGCATCAAGAAGTATCAGTGGACGGCGATCCCGCTCGCGCTGCACGGCGCGGTCGTCCTCAAAGACGGCACCAAGGTGGAGATCCGCGTGGGCGAGGATCCCAAAGATCCCGTGTTCTACATCGACGACCTTCTGCCGCACCTCGGGCAGGAGCAGATGGCGGGCAAGGCAGCCAAGATCATCGAGGGCGAACAGCTCAACGTGGTCGTGGGCGGCATGCCCTATCCCGATGAGGACGTCTCCAAAAAGATCAAGCTCACCGTGCTCAATTACCTCAACGAAAAGTACGGTATGTGTGAAGAGGACTTCCTCTCCGCCGAAATTTCCGCCGTTCCCGCCTATCCCGCGCGCGACGTCGGGTTCGACCGCGCGCTCATCGGCGCATACGGGCACGACGACCGCGTCTGCGCCTATCCCGCGCTCACGGCGGTGCTCAACGGCGAATCCGAGCACACCGTGCTTGCGATGCTCGTCGATAAAGAGGAGATCGGCAGCGAGGGCACCACGGGCATGCAGTGCAAGGTGTACGAAGATCTGATGGCGGAGATCTGCGCGGCGATGGGCGCATGCTTCCGCAAGGTGCGCTATGCCTCCAAGTGTCTCTCTTCCGACGTGACCGCGGCGTACGACCCCAACTTCTCGGGCGTGTACGAAAAGATGAACTCGGCAATGCTCTCCTGCGGCACCTGCATGTGCAAGTTCACGGGCAGGGCGGGCAAGAGCGGCTCCAACGACGCCTCCGCGGAGTTCGTGGGCGAAGTGCGCAAGATGTTCGAGAAAGAGGGCGTCGTGTGGCAGACGGCGGAACTCGGCAAGGTGGATGCGGGCGGCGGCGGCACGGTCGCCATGTATCTGGCAAAGCTGAACATCGATACGGTCGATCTCGGCGTGCCCGTCATCTCCATGCACGCGCCGTGGGAGCTCATCTCCAAGGCAGACCTGTACAGCAACTATATGGCGTTCCTTGCGTTCATGAAGTAAAACCAAAGCCGCCGCGCTTTCGCGCGGCGGCATTTTTACGGATTCCGGAAACGGCGTCGTGCAGACATTCCCGCCGCGGAAAAAGGGGCGCCCGCGGGCGCGGCGGTAGCCGTACCCGCGGGCGCCCGTCCGTTTCTCAGAACAGGCGTGTTTTCCGGAAAATCCTATAGAGGGCATAAAAAAACTGTGAGGGCTTTTTTTGTTGCAGCCTACCGAAGCGGAAAACGGGCAGGTGACTCCCGCAAAGCTACCTTATGGCACACGCACCTGTCTGTTTAGTGCTGCTGTATCCCTACCCTGACACGGTTCGCAGGGGTACGTTGCATAAGACCTTGCGATCAACATTCCTTACCCGACGCAGCCTTCCATAGAC
>CALVWO010000062.1 GCA_944367465.1 uncultured Clostridia bacterium | reverse complement strand
GCGGGTACGCGCCCGCCCCTTGCCTTCCCCCTCGGGGGAAGGTGTCTGCGAAGCAGACGGATGAGGGGATAGGGCGTTCGCTAACCGCACCTCCCGCTCTGCGGGCGAACCCTTAGGGGCTTACAATTATAGTTCGCCCGCATTCACACCCACCTGAAAGCCGCGTGAGCGGCAAATTGAGGCATACTGCGGAAGGAGACCTTCCTTGTATCTGTAATTTATAGCTATAAATCATTTGCGCAAGGAGGGTTTCCCTCCGCCCGCGCCCTCAATTTGCGCATACCTGCGCTTATGGGAAAAGATTGAAGGCGGCGAGGCTATATTGTTGCTAATTCGCCGCCGAAAGAAAAACCGCGGTCAGCCGCAGGCGTGCCCGCGGGTTGTCTTTGAAAAATCTGTGAATAATTATAATAAGGAGAGAAAGAATATGTCGAAACAGCAAGCCGAAAATCTGGTCAATTTGCTCGATGCCTATGTGAGCGACGGGGGATACCACCTCAACGTCAACGTGTTCAACCGCGATACGCTGCTCGACGCTCAGAAGCATCCCGAGAAGTACCCGCAGCTCACCGTCCGCGTGAGCGGATACGCCGTCAACTTCAACAAGCTCACCAAGGAGCAGCAGGACGACGTCATCGCCCGCACCATCCACGAGAGCATGTGAACATTTCCCCGCATATTTCGCAAAATGTCGCGTTTTTGTAAAAAAACGTGCCGAAAATGCGTATAAATGCAGAAAAAACAGGCAACTCTACTCACGGTAGAGTTGCTTTTTCTTTGCGTAGAGAGGGGGCTTTTCCGGGTGGAACGCACGTTCTGCGGGGTAGAAGGCGCCGGATCCGGAGTAGGCGTATCCGTGCAAACGGTAGGTTGCCTTTTCGCCGCGTTTTGCATATACTCAAAGCGTAAGGGCGCTGCGGGCGCCCGGAGAAAAAATACGAACGGTTCGGAGGTCGGAACATGCAGGCTGTAACTTTGGGCGGCGCGGCGGCTGCCAACGGAAAGAAGGGCGGATTTTTATCCTTTTATACCAAGGGCGAAGAGATCTTCAACGCCGTATCCCACATCGTGGGCGGCGGACTGGGGCTCATATTCTGGGCGGTGCTCCTCGTGCTCAGCTATCCCGATCCCGCGTCCATGATCGCCGTATCCCTGTTCGGGTTCGGCGCGGTCACGCTGTACACGATGAGCGCGCTCTATCACTTCCTGCCCGACGGCAGAGCAAAGGGCGTGTTCCGCGTTTTCGATCACTGCACCATCTTCCTGCTCATTGCGGGAACGTATTCGCCGTACTGTCTCATCGCGCTCGGCGGCACCGCGGCGGGGTGGATCGTGTTCGGCATCGAGTGGGCGTGCGCCGTCGCGGGGATCACGATGAACGCCATCGCCATGAACAATAAGGTCGTCAAGGCGATCTGCATGGCACTCTACTGCGTCGCGGGCTGGATGGCGCTCGCGGTGTTCCCGCAGCTCCTGGCGGCGCTCACCGCCGCGGAATTTGCGCTGCTTCTCGCGGGCGGGATCGCCTATACCGTCGGCATCGTCTTTTTCGCGCTCGGCAAGAGGGTGCGCTGGTTTCACTCCGTATGGCACCTCTTCGATATCGCCGGCACTGCGCTGCAATTTGCGAGCATCCTGCTCATCCTGCTGTAAAAAGGGGCGGCGTACATAATTTTTTTACAAGTTTTTTACAAATTTATGCGGACTTTTTTACATATCGGTGGTATAATACAGATACAATCGATCGTGCAGCGAACGCTTACGGGGGAAAACTTGTAACGTTGGTATAGTGCTTCCCGGGCTCGGAGAGAGCTCGGGAAGTTTCTTTTTTTCCGTTTTCTCTTGTTTTTCGGGGCGAAGTATGCTATAATCATAAAGTGTGCGCGCTATGCCGCGCAAATCCCGCAAGGAGAGATGTATGCAGACCATCCCCGAAATCCTCGCCGAAGAGCTCGGTCAGAGGCAAGATCATGTTGAAAACGTCATAACCCTTCTCGACGAGGGGAACACCGTTCCCTTCATCGCGCGCTACCGCAAGGAGATGCACGGCGCGATGGACGATCAGACCATCCGCAATCTCGCCGACCGTCTCGCCTATCTGCGCAATCTCGAGGCGCGCCGTCAGGAGGTCAAAAATTCCATCGAAAATCAGGGAAAGATGACGGAGGAGCTCTCCAAAGCCATCGACGAAGCCAAAACGCTCGCCGAGGTGGAGGATCTCTACCGTCCCTATAAACAGAAGCGCCGCACCCGCGCCACCATCGCGCGCGAAAAGGGGCTCGCGCCGCTTGCGGAACTGCTCTATGCGCAGGAGCCCGACTGCCCCGCGCCCGAAGAGGCGGCGAAGGCGTACGTTGATCCCGAAAAGGGCGTGAACAGCGCGGAGGAGGCGCTCGCAGGCGCGTCCGACATCATCGCCGAGACCATCTCCGACGACGCCGAGGTGCGCAAGGCGCTGCGCGAACTCTATCTGGAGTGGGCGGACGTCGTCTCCGTCGCGGCGAAGAAAGACCCCGAGGACACCGTCTACCGCAATTATTACGCCTTTTCCTCGCCCGTCAACAAGATCCAGGGGCATCAGGTGCTTGCCGTCAACCGCGGCGAGCGCGAGGAGGTGCTCAAGGTCAGCGTGGTCATCAACCGCGACGTCGCCCTCGGCGCCATCCACCGCCGCGTCGTCAGAAAGAAGTGCGCCTCCACCGAGTTTGTGGAGAACGCCGCGGCAGACGCCTACGACCGTCTCATCGCGCCCAGCATGGAGCGCGAGATCAGAGCAACGCTCACCGAAACGGCGAGCGAGGGCGCGATCGGGCAGTTTGCGCTCAATTTAAAGCCGCTTCTGATGCAGCCCCCCGTCAAGGGATTCGTCACGATGGGGCTGGATCCCGGCTATCGCATGGGCTGCAAAGTCGCCGTCGTCGACGCAACGGGCAAGGTGCTCGATACCACCGTCGTCTATCCCACGCACGGCGAGCGCCAGAAGCAGGAGTGCATCGCAAAACTTACGGCGCTCATCAGGAAGGACGCCGTCAAGCACATCGCCATCGGCAACGGCACCGCGAGCCGCGAGACGGAGCAGATGACCGTGGAGCTCATCGCCGGGCTCGGAAGAGACGCGGGCGTCTCGTACGCCATCGTCAACGAGGCGGGCGCGTCCGTGTACTCCGCGTCGCCGCTCGCCGCGCAGGAGTTCCCCGAGTTCGATGTCAACCTGCGTTCCGCCGTCTCCATCGCAAGGCGGCTGCAGGATCCGCTCGCGGAGCTCGTCAAGATCGATCCCAAGTCCATCGGCGTGGGGCAGTACCAGCACGATATGCCCGAAAAGCGCCTTACCGAGGCGCTCGACGGCGTGGTGGAGGACTGCGTGAACGCCGTCGGCGTCGACCTCAACACGGCGTCCGCGCCCCTTCTCGCGCGCGTATCGGGGCTGAATGCGGGCGTTGCGAACAACGTCGTCAAATACCGCGAGGAGAACGGTTCCTTCCGCTCGCGGAAGCAGCTCCTGAAGGTACCCAAGCTGGGCGCCAAGGCGTACGAGCAGTGCGCGGGATTCCTGCGCGTGCCCGAGAGCGACGAGATCCTCGATAACACCGCCGTACATCCCGAGAGCTATGCGGCGGCGGAAAAGCTCCTCTCCATCTGCGGCTATACCGAGCAGGATGTGCGCGAGGGCAAGCTCGCGCAGCTCAAAGAGCGCATCAGGGCGTACGGCGAACAGCGCGCCGCCGAGGCGTGCGGCGTCGGCGTGCCCACCCTGCGCGACGTTGCCGCCGAGCTCATGAAGCCGGGGCGCGACCCGCGCGACGAGCTGCCCGCGCCGCTGCTCCGCACCGACGTTCTGGAGATCAAAGACTTAAAGCCCGGCATGGAGCTCAAGGGAACGGTGCGCAACGTCATCGATTTCGGGGCATTCGTCGATATCGGCGTGCATCAGGACGGGCTCGTGCATATCTCGCAGATCTGCGATAAATTCATCCGTCATCCCTCCGAGGTGCTCTCGGTGGGCGACGTCGTCACCGTCTGGGTGAAAGAGGTGGACGAGAAGAAAAAGCGCATTTCGCTCACCATGAAAAAGCCCAAAAAGTAATTTTTCCGAACGTGAAAACGCCCGCCTGCGCGGGCGTTTTTTGCGCGGCTCGGAGAAGTTGACAACTCGGCGCAAAACGCGTACAATAGAGGGTGAAAACGCCCGTTGAGGAGGTTATTATGGCACTTTACACGTCCGTCGCGGACATGGTGGGGGAGACGCCCCTTCTGGAACTTACAAAATTTTCCGCCGCAAGGGGGCTGAACGCGCATATTTTTGCAAAGCTCGAGCGGTTCGAGCCGGCGGGCTCCGTCAAAGACAGGGTCGCCGCGTGCATGATCGCCGACGCGGAGGAGCGGGGCGCGCTGAAAGCGGGCAGCGTCATCATCGAGCCCACCTCCGGGAACACGGGCATCGGGCTCGCCGCGCTCGCGCGTGCAAAGGGGTATCGCGTCATTCTCACCATGCCCGAGACGATGAGCGTCGAGCGGCGCAATCTTCTGAAGGCGTACGGCGCGGAGATCGTGCTCACCGAGGGAGCGAAGGGGATGGCGGGCGCGATCGCGCGTGCGAACGAACTCGCCGCGTCGATCGAGGGCAGTTTTATCCCCGATCAGTTCTCCAATCCCGCCAATCCCGCCGCGCACTACCGCACCACGGGGCCCGAGATCTGGCGCGATCTGGGCGGCAGGGTGGATGCGTTCGTCGCCGCCGTCGGCACGGGCGGCACGCTCACGGGCACGGGGCGCTATCTCAGGGAACAGTCCCCCTCCGTCTATATCGCCGCCGTCGAGCCTGCGGGGTCTCCCGTCCTCTCGGGCGGCAAGGCGGGGGCGCACAAGATCCAGGGCATCGGCGCGGGATTCGTGCCCAAGGCGCTCGATACTTCCGTATACAACGAGGTCATCACCGTCTCCGACGAGGACGCCTTCTCCTTCGCCCGCGAAGTCGGGCGCGCGGAGGGGGTGCTCGTGGGTATCTCGTCGGGCGCGGCGCTCTGCGCGGCGGTCGCGCTCGCAGCGCGCGCGGAGTTTGCAGGAAAAAACATTGCCGTCGTCTTTCCCGACGGGGCCGACCGCTATCTCTCCACCGAGCTCTTCACCAAAGCATAGAAAGCGGTGCCGGCAGCGGCGCCCGCGGCAAACGCCGCGGGCGAAAAATTTTTTGAAAAAACTTTCGAACATGCGGAAAAAACGCTTGCATTTGTTTTAAGGATATGATATAGTATTCAAGCAAGTTCGGAAGCATAGCTCAGCTGGGAGAGCATCTGCCTTACAAGCAGAGGGTCACAGGTTCGAGCCCTGTTGTTTCCACCAGCACAGCGCGGAATCATAATTATGCGGGAATAGCTCAGTGGTAGAGCGTCACCTTGCCAAGGTGAATGTCGCGGGTTCGAGTCTCGTTTCCCGCTCCAATCGTAGATTTCCGCGCTGTTTTTATTTTTGCCCCAACGAGATCGTTTCGGGGCGGGTTTGGCGCCATAGCCAAGTGGTAAGGCAAGGGTCTGCAAAACCCTGACTCCCCGGTTCAAATCCGGGTGGCGCCTCCAGGATGAAACGGTTTGCGGGGTTTCGCTCGCTGACCGTTTTTTTACTTTCTCGCCGAAAAACCGCGGAATGGTTTTTCTGCAAAACAATCACGCTTTTACGGACATACTATCAAGGAGAAATACAGATGACATACCACGATCTTTCGGCGCAGGAAGCCGCTTCCGTCGTGCAGGCAGACGTTCAGCGCGGGCTCACCGCCGCGGAGGCGGCGCGCCGCCTTGCGGCGTTCGGCGAAAACAAGCTGGACGAAAAGAAGAAAAAGCCGCTCATCGTCCGATTTCTGGAACAGTTCAAGGACGCAATGATCATCATCCTGCTCATTGCGGCGGTCATCTCCTTCGGCGTCGCCTGCTATCAGGTGTTCGGCACGAAGGAGGGCGATCCCATCGAATTTGTCGAGCCCATCCTCATCGTATTCATCGTCATACTCAACGCCGTCATGGGGCTGGTGCAGGAGAGCAAGGCGGAGAAGGCGTTGGAGGCGCTCAAAAACATGTCCGCGCCGCACGCGCGCGTGCTGCGCGACGGGAAGGAGCAGATCGTCGCGGCGAGCGCGCTCGTCCCGGGCGACATCATCTTTCTGGAGGCGGGCGACTTCGTGCCCGCGGACGCGCGCCTTCTGGAGAGCACCAACTTGAAGTCCGAAGAGTCCGCGCTCACGGGCGAGAGCGTTCCGGCGGAAAAAAACGCGCAGGCGGAGATCTCCGCCGATGCGCCCATCGGCGACAGGACGAACATGGTGTTCTCGGGGTGTTCGATCACCTACGGCATGGCGAAAGCGGTCGTCACCGATACGGGCATGGGAACGGAGATGGGCAAGATCGCGGGGCTCCTTGCGGGCGAAAAGGAGACGCGCACGCCCCTTCAGCAGAAACTTGCAAAACTCGGTACCTATCTCGGCATCGCCGCCGTGCTTGCCTGCGCCGTCGTGTTCATCGTGGGCGCATGCATGAAGCTCGGCTGGCTCGGGCTGTTCATGACGGCGGTCTCGCTCGCCGTCGCCGCCATTCCCGAAGGGCTGCCCGCGGTGGTCACGATCGTGCTCTCCATCGGGGTCACGCGGATGGTGAAAAAGAACGCGATCATCAAGCGCCTGCCCGCGGTGGAGACGCTCGGGAGCGCGTCGGTCATCTGTTCGGACAAGACGGGTACGCTCACGCAGAACCGCATGACGCTCGTAAAAACGTATCTCGACGGCGGAGAAGTGACGGTGTTCGACAGCGCCTCCGTTCCGCCCGAGGTGCGCAGGCTCCTCGAATGGGGCACGCTGTGCTGCGACGGATCGGTGACGGTGGAGGACGGCAAAGAGACGCACATCGGCGACCCGACGGAGACGGCGATCGTACTGGCGGCGTACCGGGCGGGGAGCACGAAAGAGGCATTGAACGAGGAATATCCGCGCATTGCGGAACTGCCGTTCGATTCGGACAGAAAGCTGATGACGACGGTGAACAAGATCGACGGCAAGCTCGTAGCGATCGTAAAGGGCGCGTTCGACGTGATGGCGACGCGCTGCGTGAAAGGAGATATCGAGGCTGCGCGCGCGGCGAACGACGCGATGAGCGCGGACGCCTTGCGCGTGCTGGCGGTAGGATATAAGGAGATCGAAAAGGTCTCGGAGGAGCCGACGAGCGAGGAGCTGGAAAGCGGG
>CALVWO010000061.1 GCA_944367465.1 uncultured Clostridia bacterium | reverse complement strand
GCACGAGGGCGCAGCCCGAAGTATTCCCGCCGGGAGTTGGTATAAAAATCGGGTTATACCAGAAAATTTTACTATCCGGCAAAAAGGAATGACCGCAAAGGTCATTCCTTTTACTCTGTCAGGCGGTTCAAAGCGTTCACCGCGATGCCCTGCGCATCAGGGATAAAGTGGCTGTACACTTTCAAAGTGACGGTCGAATCGCTGTGCCCTAAATATTTGCTTACCGTCTGTATCGGCACGTTCTGCGCCAGAAGCAGGCTGCAATAGGTATGCCGCAAGCCGTGGCAAGTGTCGTGTTTCATGTCCCCTTTGCGCTCATAGAAGGTCAGCCATTGCCCGATGGACTGCGGGTACAGCGGCTGCCGATATACATTTACGGCGAGATAGGTTTCGTCAAGACGGCTGTCAAACTCGCTGTCGGCGAGCCTGAACCAGTCCATGTACTTCTTCAAATCGTCTATCAGCGCATCCGTCAAAGGAATGTCGCGGATGGACGTCTTTGTCTTGGGCGTCTTTTCATAGTAGCCGAACTGTTTGGAGTACAGCCTGTTGCGCCGTATGTGTACGGCCTTTTTGTCAAAGTCGATGCCCGATTATATCGCAGGCTTTATCGATCGTTTCAAGGCGAGCGTGAAAGAGAATATCGGCAGGTTTTCCGGAAGATAAGTCCCGCGTGAATTTTGTTTACTCATCCCTCTCTTCGGAAGCGCAGGTTTCATGTAGTTTTCACGATATCTGTTTGACATCGAATTGTTTCAGCGGTATAATGGTTGCATATCAAACAGTCGGGGGTGGGAATATGGAACGGCATATCGGTCCGGAGCTTCGTATTTTGCAGAACATGTTGATCAGACATATTCAGAACGCGGTGAACAGCGTTCCGCCGCAGGGCATCTCGGGTCCTAACGTGTATCTGCTCAAAGTGCTCAAGGAGCACGAAGGGGAGGAGATCTTCCAGCGCGACCTCGAGAAGGTGCTGTCCATCACAAAATCCACGTGTTCCAAAGTGCTTTCCACGCTGGAGGACAGGGGGCTCGTGAAACGGCTGCCCGTAAAGGACGCGCGTTTCAATAAAATATGCCTTACGCCGCTCGGCAGCGAGTTCGTCGAAAAGACGGACGCGATCATCGAGGCGTTCGAACGCCGTTTCACGGCAGGGTTTTCACCCGAGGAGCGGGCGCAGCTCTTCTCCTTTTTCGACCGCCTGAAAGCCAACATCGCAGAATAATGTTTTCAGCCGCCTTCGGGCGGTTAAAAAATACCCAAACTGTTTGATATCAAACTATTTTACGGAAGGAGGTCATCTGAAAAAGTGTTGCAATCCTTAAAAACTTTGCGCGCGTCTCTGCGGGAAAACGGGCGGATCGCCGTCATCGCCGTGCTCTTTGTGGCGATGGGCGCCGTGTGCGAGTGCATTCTGCCCTTCGTCATGGCGAAACTCATCGACAGCAGCGGGGTGGACTGGCGGGATATCGCCGTATACGGCGCCGCGCTTGCCGTGCTTGCGGCGGCCGCGCTCGTCTTCGGCGTGTTCGCCGGAAGAGCTCGTGCCGCTGCACGGCGACATCGTGCTCGATCACGTCGATTTCTCGTACGAAGAGGGGCACGGGGTGCTCAACGACGTCTCCGTACATGCGTCGGCGGGAGAAAAACTTGCGTTCGTGGGGGCGACGGGCGCGGGAAAGACGACGATCACCAATCTCATCAACCGCTTTTACGACGTCCGCGACGGAAAGATCCGCTACGACGGCATCAATATCAACAAGATCGAAAAGCGGTCGCTGCGCCGCTCTCTCACCGTCGTTTTGCAGGATACCAACCTCTTTACCGGCACGGTAAAGGAAAATATCCGGTACGGCAGGCAGAGCGCGACGGACGAGGAGGTCGTCGCCGCGGCAAAGACGGCGAACGCCTACGACTTCATCGTAAAACTGCCGCAGGGGTTCGATACCGTGCTCACGGGCGACGGCGCGAATCTCTCGCAGGGGCAGCGCCAGCTTCTCTCCATTGCGCGCGCCGCCGTGGCGGATACGCCCGTGCTCATTCTCGACGAGGCGACGAGCTCCATCGATACCCGCACCGAAAAGATCGTCCAGGCGGGCACCGACCGGCTCATGGAAGGGCGCACGACCTTCGTCATCGCTCACCGGCTCTCTACCGTGCGGTCGAGCGACTGTATCCTCGTGCTCGATCACGGGCGGGTCGTCGAACAGGGATCGCACGAGGAACTCATTGCCCGCCGCGGCGCATATTACCGTCTGTATACGGGCGCGGCAGAGCTCGGGTGACCGCGCATATTATGGAATATGACGGGGAATATCTCTTTTGCTTATGGCGGCTATTTGAAATTCTTATAAATAAATTTGAAAAAACCTATTGACATTCGGAAAAACTTATTGTACAATGAGCAAAACCGATGAGGTAAAGGAGTAGCGTGCTCCCAGCGGATTTTCAGAGAGTTCTCGGCGGTGAAATGAGAGCAGTCCGACGCGCGTGAATGGATTACCGAGGGCAGATGCGAAAGGGATTCCGAGTAGTGTCTGACGGGGCTTTCCCGTTACAGAAAGAGAGCATGATGGTGCTTGTAAAGAGGCAATTCTTTGAATTGTGAATTTGGGTGGCAACACGGAGCGATTCGTCCCAAGCGGATCGTATCCGTGTTTTATTTTACGAAAAAATATTCAATAGGAGGAAACAACCATGGCACACGAGATCCCTTACAAGATCTACCTTTCGGAAAAGGAGATACCCACAACGTGGTACAACGTAAAAGCGCATATGAAGACGCAGCATCCGCCCTTTCTGAACCCCGCAACGGGCAAGCCCTGCACGAAAGCAGATCTTCAGCCCGTGTTCTGCGACGAATGCATCGATCAGGAACTCAACGAAACGGATGAGCGCATCGAGATCCCCGAAGGCATCCGCGATTTTTACCGCATGTTCCGTCCGTCGCCCCTGGTACGCGCCTACTATCTGGAGAAGCTGCTCGATACGCCCGCAGAGATCTATTATAAGTTCGAGGGCAACAACACTTCGGGCTCGCACAAGCTCAATTCCGCGGCGGCGCAGGCGTACTATGCCAAAAAACAGGGGCTTGCGTCGATCACGACGGAGACGGGCGCAGGGCAGTGGGGCACCGCGCTCGCAATGGCGTCCGCCTTCTACGGCCTGCAGCTCGATGTGTACATGGTCAAGGTGTCCGCTGAGCAGAAACCCTACCGCAGGGAGGTCATCCGCACTTACGGCGCAAACGTCATCCCGTCGCCCTCCGATACGACTGCCGCGGGCAGAAAGATCTTAAAGGAACATCCCGGTACGGGCGGTTCGTTGGGCTGCGCCATCTCCGAGGCGGTCGAAAAAGCCGTCTCCACGCCTTCCTGCCGCTATGTCCTCGGCTCGGTGCTCGATCACGTCCTTCTGCATCAGTCCGTCATCGGGCTCGAATGCAAAGCGGCGCTTGAAAAATACGGCGTTCAGCCCGACGTCATCATCGGCTGCGTGGGCGGCGGTTCCAACTTCGGCGGGCTCATCGCACCCTATATGGGCGAAAAGCTGCAGGGGAAAAACAACATCGAGTTTATCGGCGTCGAGCCTGCAAGCTGTCCTTCGCTCACGCGCGGGAAATTTGCCTACGATTTCTGCGATTCGGCAAAGATCACGCCGCTTGCAAAAATGTATACGCTCGGCTGCGAATTCATGCCCTCTCCCAACCATGCGGGCGGACTGCGCTATCACGGCATGAGTCCCATCGTCTCTCAGCTCTATCACGACGGATACATGCGCGCCGTTTCCGTGGAGCAGAGCAAGGTGTTCGAGGCTGCCGTCATGTTCGCCAAGTGCGAGGGGATCCTTCCCGCGCCCGAGAGCGCGCACGCCATCCGCGCCGCCGTCGACGAGGCGCTCAGGTGCAAGGCGGAGGGGAAGAAAAAGACCATTCTCTTCGGGCTCACGGGCACCGGATATTTCGATCTTGCCGCATACAAGCAGTATAACGACGGCACCATGACCGACTACATCCCCACGGATGCCGATCTGGAAAGAGGATTCGAGAGCATTCCGAAGCTCTGATCGTTCAGCCGTTTGCTGTGTAAACGAGCGCGGCGCGCTTACGGAACGGAAGTTTTGTTGCCGCGGTCCCGTTTGAATTCCGTCATCACGATACCAAAATAACGGGCAGACGAAAGTCTGCCCGTTATTTTGGTCGAGGCGACGGGATTTGCAAGGAACGGAATAGCGATCGTTCGCCATGGCGCGATCGCGTCAGCCACGACCTCTTGGTCCCGAACCTCGTCGCAGCAAGACGAAAGCGGGCGGGTATTTGTCTGCGCCAAATACCGCGCACACAACGTCTGCTGCTCCTCTTCCCGCAAAAAAACTTTGTTTTTCTGCGGGAACCCTGTTTTTATTAGCGCGCTTGATTGAGGGACGCAAGCGTTTGTGAATACATTTCCATCATCACATACCAAAATAACGGGCAGACGAATGTCTGCCCGTTATTTTGGTCGAGGCGACGGGATTTGCGCCTTTGGCGGCGCGCCCCGACGCACAGCCCGCAGGGCTGGTGCGGTTTGCTCTCGCGCAATGTGGTTCGGTGCTCCGCCGCGCAAACCGCTCGCTCCCGCTCGCGTCTCCACCCTCAAATCCCGCCGCAAACTGTTTCCATCAAAAAACAGACAGACGAAAATGTCTGTCTGTTTTTTGGTCGAGGCGACGGGATTTGAACCCACGACCTCTTGGTCCCGAACCAAGCGCGCTACCAAACTGCGCTACGCCTCGATTGCGGTGTATATTATATCAAAGGCGGCGGGGTTTTGCAAGCGATTTTGCGGCGCATTTGAAAATGTGGCGCGCTTTTGTCTATTCTATACAGATCAGTTCTCCGTCGGTGCGTAAAAAACGCACGGCTTTCAGAGTACAGGCTGTTTCGATACGCAGTTTGCTGCCCTTGCCGGAAACTTCTCCGTCAATGAAAAATGGCTTGATCATTTCGATTAATTCATTCTTTTGCGCGGGGGAGAGGTCGAAATTGTACTCGATCTCCGCAAACGCGCCGCTCACGGCAAGGTCGTTTGCCGAGTCGTGCAAAAAACAGACTGCGCCTTGCGCGTTCGCCCATTTTTGAAGCGCGGCACTGTGCGTTTTGCAGTCGTCCAGGTTGATATCGTGCCAATCTTCCAGCATTTTCTCTGCGCGGTACATTCTGATAATGATATATCGTTGCATAGCTTTCTCCTTTTTGAAAGGATTATAACATATCTGCACCCGAAAGGGAAGGGCTTTCCGAAAATTTGTTTGATTTTCAGTGCGGGCGGGTTTGCGTTACCCCTTGTCAAAACAGGCGGAGCATGTTATAATATTGCCATGAAAGAATTGCTGCAAGTATTTTCCGGCTGTTCTGCCTTTTCGCCGGCGGGCACGACCGGGTACGGCGCGTGTACGGTGCGGCGCGGCAAGCCGGTCTTTCTGCGTTTCCCGCGGAAAGATATGCCGTACGGGGCGTCCGGCGCGCCCGTATGCTGCGGAAATTTTCTCACCGATCGGCTGCGCGGGCGGAGGGGCTGAGCATGGCGTGGTACTATATTTTACTCATCGTACTCGGCGGCGTTGCGGTCGCGCTCATCCTGCGGGGGATATGGGAGAACCATGCCTTAAAGCGTACCCATGTCGCGGTCGCAAGTAAAAAGGTGCCGCCCATGTTCGAGGGGTACCGCATCGTCCAGATCTCCGACCTGCACAACGCGCGCTTCGGAAAGGGGCAGAAAAAGCTCGCCGCGCTCGTCGGGGCGGCCCAGCCCGATCTCATCGTCGTGACGGGCGATCTCATCGATAAGCGCCGCCCGGGTACGGGCAACGCGCTGCGATTTGCCGAACTTGCCGTCCGCATCGCGCCTGTCTGTTATGTCGCGGGCAATCACGAGGCGAAGTCGAAGGAGTTTCCCGCCCTGCAAACGGCGCTCGAAAAGCTCGGCGTGCGGCTGCTGCAAAACGCCGCCCTCCCGTTGGAGCGGAAGGGGGAGCGCATCGTGCTCACGGGGCTCACGGACGCCCGCTTTTTCACCTCCGATAAAAAGGCGTTCGCCGAAGTCTCCGCGCAGGCGCTCAGAGCGTTCATGCCGCAGGACGGCGCGTTCACCGTGCTTTTGGCGCACCGCCCCGAGCTGTTTTCCGTCTATCGGGCGGCGGGCGCCGATCTCGCGCTGTGCGGGCATGCGCACGGCGGACAATTCCGCATTCCCTTTCTCGGCGGGCTCATCGCACCCGATCAGGGGCTCTTCCCCAAGTATTCCGAGGGGCTGTACTGCGAAGAAGGGAAGTATATGGTCGTCAGCCGCGGGCTCGGCAACAGTTCGGTGCCCATCCGCCTGAATAACCGCCCCGAAGTCGTCTGTGTTACGCTGCACCGCGGTGCGTGAAACGTAAGCGCCGCCTCCGCGGGTTCCGCGGAGGCGGCGCAACGCCTTATTTCGCGCAAAACAGGGCGGCGCAACGGAAAGTATCGTGACATTTCCGCCGCGGCGTGCTACAATACGGGCAGGAGGCAAAGGTATGACGCTCGGAGAAAAACTGAAAAAATTCCGCAACGATACGGGAATGACGCAGGAGGAGCTCGCCGCGCGGCTGTACGTCACGCGCGCAGCCGTTTCAAAATGGGAGACAGACAGGGGGTATCCTGCCATCGACAGTCTCAGACTCATCGCGCGGCTCATGGACTGCACGCTCGACGAACTCGTCTCGGACGACGACGTGGAGAACCGGAAGAGGATGGAAATGAAGCGTGCGAAACAGATGTACTTCTGTGCGATCGTGTTTTTCGCCGTTGCCGTCGTGTTTGCGCTCGTCGCGTACTTCCTGAAAAATCCGTGGTGGACGATCGGCGCTTTTTTGTGCATCGTCGGCTACTTCGCGTGCGCGTTCTTTTCCAAACCGCGGTATAAGCGGCTCGCGGCGAACGGCATTTACCGCGCCGCGGTGTTCGTCATCATGCTCATCGTTGTCGCCGTCATCACCGTTTTCGGCGTCGTCGGATAAACGCAGGCAAAACAGTAAAAAACTCCCGCTTCAATGTGCGGGAGTTTTTTTGTAAGAAAAAACAGTTCTGCGCATACTGAGAGAGCGGGTCGCGCGCACGCGCATATAAATATTGTATAGAAATGGGGGAGACGCGCCGGACTTGTAAAAAACTTTTTACAAACGAGCGGAAAAATTTACAACTGTGTGACAAAATTGTGCGGGTGTTTTTACAACCGCGTGCTATGATATAGGCACAAAACGAAAAAGGAAAGAAGAAAAGAAAGGAGTAACAAAACTATGAAAAAGAAGATTTTTGCAATCGGTTTGGCAGCAGCGATGTCCGTGACGGCAGTCGGCCTTATGGCGGGCTGCGGCG
>CALVWO010000060.1 GCA_944367465.1 uncultured Clostridia bacterium | reverse complement strand
CGCGGGAGGGAACTTTTATCGGACGAAATCGCCTCATCTGCGGCAACGCAGGCAAAGTTCGGCGGCGTCGTGCCCGAGATCGCTTCCCGCGCCCACGCCGAGGCGGTGGACGAGGTCGTCGCGCGCGCATTGAAGAATGCGGGCGTCGTCGGGGAGGAGTTGGACGCCGTTGCCGTCACGTACGGCGCGGGGCTTCTGGGCGCGCTCCTCGTCGGGCTCTCCTTTGCAAAGGGATTCGCCTACGGGCTCGGGATCCCGCTCATCGGGGTCGATCATATCCGCGGGCATCTTGCCGCGGCGTATCTCGAGGACGAAACGCTTGAGCCGCCATTTGTCACGCTGCTTGCGAGCGGCGGACACACCGCCGTGCTGTATACCGAGCGCGCCGATAAATTTCGCGTGCTCGGCGGCACGCTCGACGACGCGGCGGGCGAGGCGTTCGATAAAGTCGCGCGCGTGCTCTCTCTGCCTTACCCTGGCGGGCCGCACGTCGAGGCTCTCGCACGGGAAGGGAATCCCGTTGTTCCCATGCCGAAAATGCTCAAAGGGCACGGCGGGTATGACTTTTCGTACAGCGGACTCAAAACAGCGGTCATCAATTACGTGCATACGAAGGAGCAGAAAGGGGAGGCGTGGAGCCGTGCCGACGTCGCGGCGTCCTTCCAGAGCGCCGCGCTCGATATCCTCGTGCAGAAGACGGTGGAGGGCGCGCGCGAAACGGACGCGAATACCGTTACCGCAGGCGGCGGCGTGATCGCCAACGGGTATCTCCGCGAAAAGCTTGCGGCGGCATGCCGGGAGGCAGGGCTCAGGCTCGTGCTCCCCGTAAAAAAACACTGCACCGACAACGCCGCCATGATCGCGTCGGAGGGGCTCGTGCAATACCGCCTCGGACGGTTTTCTCCGCTCTCGCTGAATGCGGAGGCGAGCATCCCACTCGTGCGCGACGACCATAACCGGGGCTGATACCCCTTATAAAAACAGGCGAAGGCGCAATTTTTGCGGATTTTGTTGACAGATCGCCTCCCTGTGTTTATAATCTCATACGAAGAGCAACAAAGGCGTTGCGGAAGGATCGTATCCTGCCGCGGCGCTTTTTTCCTGCGCGCATGCCGCGCGCCGTCGTTCCATCTGCCCGCACTACTCTCTCATAACATGGGAAACGCCTCCGCCTGTTTGCGGGGGCGTTTCTCTTGCTATAAACATTTTTGATATAACTATTTGTAATACATGCTATAAGCGGTATAAAATATAAATACAAATTATATTTTTTATAAAAAAGTATGAATTTTGTTTAACGTTTATTCACTTGACCCCGCGCCGTTCGAGGGGATATAATGGCGGTATATCTTTCAACGACGAAAGGAGAACGCGTATGTTACTGAGAGAAGGGCAGTTCCGCAACCCTTCGGGCTGTGCGGTCACGGGTGTGATCGACCGCAGCGGAAAGGGCATGACGGGCGAGGGCATGATCGAGGCGATCTCCGTCATGCACGACCGCTCCAACGGCCTGGGCGGCGGATATGCAGGGTATGGCATCTATCCTCACTATAAGGATTTTTACGCATTTCACCTCTTTTACGAAACGCGTGCGGCGAAGGAACAGACGGAGGCGTTCATTGCGCGCCACTTCGAGATCGTCTATTCCTCCGAGATCCAGACGCGGCGGATCCCGACGGTCACCGACGAACCCGAGATCTTCCGCTATTTCCTCGCGCCGCTTCCCCGCAAGCTCGCCAATTCTCATCTCGACGAGCGCGAATACGTCGCGCGGTGCGTCATCCGCGTCAATTCGGAGATCGACGGCGCCTACGTTTTTTCCAGCGGAAAGAATATGGGCATCTTCAAAGGCGTGGGTTTCCCCGAAGATATCGGCCGCTTTTACCGTCTGGAGGAATACGAGGGGTATGCCTGGACGTGCCACGGCAGATATCCCACCAACACGCCGGGCTGGTGGGGCGGCGCGCATCCCTTCGGGCTGCTCGATTTTTCCGTCGTACATAACGGCGAGATCTCCTCTTACGATGCGAACCGCCGCTATATCGAGATGTTCGGGTACCGCTGTACGCTCCAGACGGATACCGAGGTCATCACGTATATCATCGATTACCTCGTGCGCAAGCGCGGGCTCACGCTCAGCGAAACGGCGCACGTGATCGCCGCGTCCTTCTGGACGACCATCGGGCAGAAGGACGCGGCGGCGCGCGAACAGGAGACGCTCCTTCGCCGCATGTTCCCGTCCCTGCTCGTCACGGGTCCCTTTTCGATCATCCTCGGGTACGAGGGCGGGCTGATGGCGCTGGGCGACCGCCTCAAACTGCGCTCCACGGTGTGCGCGGAAAGGGGGGATATCGCCTACATCGCCAGCGAGGAGAGCGCCATCCGCAGGATCGCGCCCGATCTCGACCGCGTATGGTCGCCTGCGGGCGGAGAACCCGTCGTCTTTGAGCTGTACGGAAAGGAGGGGCGCGCGCAATGAATATTTACATCCGTCCCGAGTACGAGGTCGTCCGCGACGAAAACAGGTGCATCGCCTGCCGCGTCTGCGAGCGACAGTGCGCCAACGAGGTGCATCGCTTCGATCCCGAAACGGGCAGAATGATCGCGGAGAGCGATAAGTGCGTCAACTGCCACCGCTGCGTGTGCCTCTGCCCGACGCATGCGCTCAAGATCGTAAAGTCGGACGATACCTACAAAACCAACGCAAATTGGGATAATCAGACCATCAACGAGGTATACAAGCAGGCAAATTCGGGCGGCGTGCTGCTCTCTTCCATGGGCAATCCCAAGCCCTATCCCGTTTTTTGGGATAAAATGCTCATCAATGCCTCGCAGGTCACAAATCCGCCCATCGATCCTCTGCGCGAACCGATGGAAACGCAGCTGTGGCTGGGCAGACGCTCGGCGGCGATCGAGCGCGACGAAAAGGGGCGCCTGAAAAATACGCTCGCGCCCCAGCTCAAACTGAACGTTCCCATCCTCTTTTCGGCGATGAGCTACGGCTCCATCAGCTATAACGCGCACGAATCGCTTGCGCGGGCGGCGGAGGAGCTCGGCACCTATTACAATACGGGCGAGGGCGGCCTGCACAAAGATTTTTACAAGTACGGCAAAAACACCATCGTGCAGGTCGCAAGCGGGCGGTTCGGCGTGTTCGAGGGCTATCTCGAAAGCGCCGCCGCCATCGAGATTAAAATGGGGCAGGGCGCAAAGCCGGGCATCGGCGGACATCTCCCCGGAGCGAAGATCTCCGCCGACGTCTCCGAGACCCGCATGATCCCGCAGGGAGTGGACGCCATCTCTCCCGCGCCGCATCACGATATCTATTCCATCGAAGATCTGCGCCAGCTCGTCTATTCGCTCAAAGAGGCGACGGCGTATAAAAAGCCCGTCATCGTCAAAATCGCGGCGGTGCATAACATTGCGGCGATCGCAAGCGGCATTGCCAGGAGCGGGGCGGACGTCATCGCCATCGACGGCTACCGCGGCGGCACGGGCGCGGCGCCTACCCGCATCCGCGACAACGTGGGGATCCCCATCGAGCTTGCGCTTGCCGAAGTCGATCAGCGCCTGCGCGACGAGGGCATCCGCGACGACGTCTCCATTCTCGTGGGCGGATCCATCCGTTCGAGCGCCGACGTCGTCAAGGCGATCGCGCTCGGGGCGGACGCCTGTTACATCGGCACGGCGGCGCTTCTGGCGCTCGGGTGCCATCTCTGCCGCACCTGTCATGCAGGCAGATGCAACTGGGGCATCGCGACCCAGCGCCCCGACCTTGTCAAGCGCCTCAACCCCGATATCGGATATAAGCGGCTCGTCAACCTCGTCACCGCATGGAACCATGAGATCCAGGAAATGATGGGCGGCATGGGCATCAACTCCATCGAGGCGCTCCGCGGGAACCGTCTCATGCTGCGCGGGCTCGGGCTCAACGAGGCGGAGCTGAGGATCCTCGGCATCAAGTACGCCGGCGAGTCCATGTGATCCGGGAAACATGCTTCGCGGATGGCTGCGGCAGATCCGTGCGTCCCGGGCAGTATATTTTTGTATGCTCCCGCCGCCGCACGCATCCGTTTCCTGTCCTTCGCGCGTTCGTTTCTCAAAGAGGGAGATTTTATGAAACGTATATACGTCAATGAAAAGTGGTGCCTGGGGTGCCATCTGTGCGAATATGAGTGCGCTTTCGCAAATTCCGGCCTCGACGACATCGTCAAGGCGCTCAAGGGGAAACCCGTTTATCCGCGCGTCACGGTGGAGGACTGCGGCGAGGTGCATTTCGCCGTCAACTGCCGCCACTGTTCCGATGCCGTCTGCGTCCGCAGCTGTATCTCGGGCGCGCTGTCCAAGGGCGACGACGGCGTCGTGCGCATCGATCGGGAAAAATGCGTGGGCTGTCTGACCTGCGTGCTGGTCTGCCCGTACGGCGCGGTCATGCCCGCACCCGACGGCCACGCCGCCATGAAGTGCCAGCTCTGCACCGATAACGGTTTCGGCGAACCAAACTGCGTGAAGCATTGCCCGAACAATGCCATCGTGTTCGAGGAACGGGCGGAGGTGCGGGCATGAAGTACGTCATCATCGGAAATTCCGCCGCGGGCGTCTCCGCCGTCGAGGGGATCCGCTCTGCCGACGCCGCGGGCGAGATCGTCGTCATCTCCGAAGAGCGCTTTCCCGTCTACGGCCGTCCGCTCATCTCCTATTATCTCCTCGGCGCGACCGACCGCTCCCGCATGAACTACCGCCCCGAAGATTTTTACGAAAAGATGGGGGTCAGGCTCATGCTCGGCGAGCGTGCGGAGCGCATCGACGTCTCCGCGAAGGAGGTCGTTCTGAAGAGCGGCGCGCGCGTAGGGTACGATAAGCTGCTCGTCGCCACGGGCTCGCGCCCCTTCGATCCGCCCATGGAGGGACTCGGGGAAGTCAAGCAGAAATTTCACTTTATGAGCATGCAGGATGCGCTTGATCTCGAAAAGGCGCTCTCCGTGCGTAAGCGCGCGCTCATCGTCGGCGCGGGGCTCATCGGACTCAAATGCCTCGAGGGGATCCTCGGCCGCGTGAAGAGCGTCACCGTCGTCGATATGGCGGGGCACATCCTGCCCAGCATTCTCGACGACGCGGGCGCGGCGATCGTGCAGCGCGAGCTGGAGGCGAAGGGCGTGCGGTTCTGCCTCTCCGACAGCGTAAAGAAGTTTGAGCAAGGAACGGCGCATCTCGCCGGCGGCGGAAGTATTCCCTTCGATCTGCTCGTCGTCGCGGTGGGGGTGCGCCCCAACGTGGAGCTCGTCAGGGAGGCGGGCGGCGAGGTCGCGCGCGGCATCGTCACCGACGATCATCTCCGCACCTCCCTGCCCGACGTATTCGCCGCCGGGGACTGCACGGAGAGCGACGACGTCTCTTCCGGCGCGCGGAAGATCCTTGCGCTCCTGCCCAACGCCACGCAGCAGGGGTTTGCGGCAGGCGTGAATATGGCGGGCGGCGACAGCGCGTTCGGCTCTGCCATCCCCCTCAACGCCATCGGCTTTTTCGGTTCGCACGTTCTCACGGCGGGCAGCTACACGGGCGAAAGCTATACCGAGGCGGACGGGGACAGATACCGCAGGTTTTTCGTGCAGGACGGCGTGCTGAAGGGGTTCATCCTCGTCAATGCACCCGAGCGCGCAGGCATCTATACTTCGCTCGTCAGAAACCGCACGCCGCTTGCCGGACTGGATACGGCGCGGCTCGAGGCGGCTCCCGTTCTCGCCGCGTTTCCCGCAAGCGTACGGGAAGCGATGTTGTCAAGAGAGGTGTGATATGAGAATCGACGCTACAAACATGCACTTTGCCGATCTCAACGCGGCGGTGCGCAATGACTCCGAAGAGGAGATCGTCATAGAAAACTGCATCGGGCAGCGCTATATCGCGGCGGGCTCGTCCGAACGGCATATCTCGGTGATCGGAACGCCCGGGAACGCGCTCGGGGCATATCTGAACGGCACAAGCGTGCGCGTCGAGGGCAACGTGCAGGAGGCGACGGGCGATACGATGAACTGCGGTTCCATCGTCGTCAACGGCAGCGCGGGCGACGCCACGGGCTATGCCATGCGCGGGGGCGTCATCCTCGTACGCGGCGACGTGGGATACCGCTGCGGGATCCACATGAAGGCATACCGCGAAAATAAACCCGCCATCGTCATCGGCGGAAGGGCGGGGAGCTTTCTCGGCGAGTATCAGGCGGGCGGCACGATCGTCGTGCTCGGCGACCGCCGCGGCGGCAAGCCGATCATCGGGAATTTCTGCGGCACGGGGATGCACGGCGGGGAGATCTATCTCCGCTGCGAGGAGATCCCGCCCCTTCTGCCCGCGCAGGTGCGCGCGGAACGCGTTTCTGAGCTCCCGGAGGACGTCCGCTCCCTCATCGGCGCATGGTGCGGGGCGTTCGGCGAGGGGGCTGCGGCGTATCTGAACGCCTCCTATATCCGTCTCGTCCCGAACAGTGCGAATCCATATAAACAGATGTATACGGATAACTGAGATGAAGAAAAAGCGGGTGTGTGTTCTCGGCGAGGGCGGCGCGCGTGTCGTCTGTTTTCTGCGCAGGAACGGGTTCGATGCCTTTTTCGGGGTTCCCTCGGAAAAGCAACGCGCCGAACTGCTGCTGTGTCTGCCTTCCGTGGATGCCGAAACGGGTCGGCGCGCCGCGGCGGCGTTCCCGAATGCCTGCGTACTCACCGCGGGAACGGCGTTTGAAGGCGCCGTCTGCGCGAAAGGGCTACGTACCTCCGCCGCGCTCGTCCCGCTCCTCACCGCCTGCGCCGAATTGCACGGCAAACTGCGGGCGGCGGAAGCGGAGAACGCCAGGCTGAACCGCGCGCTCGGCGAACTCAAACTCATCGACCGCGCAAAGTGCGCGCTCGTCCGCCATTGCGGAATGAGCGAGGGAGAGGCGCACCGCTATCTGGAAAAGACGGCGATGGACAGCCGCCTTCCGCGCCGCGCCGTCGCCGAATCCATTCTCGAAAAATACCGTGACTGAGCTTTGTTACGGGAATATATGTCCGCACATGAATCTCTCCATAGAACGGAGCGGGGCGCCGGTATCGGCGCCCCGCTCCCTGTTCGTCATGCGGTGGGGTGAGGTTTTTGCGTCTGCTGCGGGTCGATCTCTCCCGCGCGGCGGAACGCCGCCTTTGCAAGCAGTACGGCGATGATCTCGTTGATGATCGCGGCAGAGACGATCGTTCCCGAGATGATGGCGGCAAGCGATGGGTCGATCCCCGTCATGGTATTTACGGCGATCCCCCGTAAAGATCAGCGAAACGCCCGAGTGGGGCAGCAGGGTGAGCCCGAGGTACTTCGTCACGCGCGGATCCGCCTTCGTCAGTTTCCCGCCGAAAAATGCTCCGCCGATCTTTCCGAGCGCTTCGGAATAAAACTTTTCGTGGACCGCCACCGCAAGCGCCTCTTTCGTGCTAAAAAACTTGTAGATCGTCTTTTTGGAAACCTTCAGTTCGGCGGCAAGCGTGTCCACGGAAAACCGAAGACCTTCTTTTTTTCAGATGTTCGATGGTGAGCCGGATGATTTTATCTTTCATGATGGAAACAAAACTATATATGTTTTGTTTCCATCATATACGCTTTTCAAACGTAAGTCAACCCGCTGCGGAAAATAATCGGGAAAAATAAAGGAGGGATTGCGGAGGGCGGTTGCGGCGGGGGAGGGGATGTTTACCGCAGACTTTGCGGGTGAACGGGTCGTTCCGACGAAAGAGAACGGGAAACTTTTGTTTCTGCGCTCATTTTGCATTGACAAACGCCGTAAAATATCGTATAATACGGTTACATATTTGGTTCGGGATACCGGAAGAAGGGCTTTCGGGCGTTCCGCTAAGTATTTCGGTCGCTGACCGTTACAAAATAATAAGGGGTTATAGCGCAGTTGGTAGCGCGGGTGTGCGAGCGCAGCGAAGCTTTGCACGGACGTGCAAAATGGCATCGGGGCGGAGAGGTTCCCTCGACGCGCCGCAAAGCCATTCAAGAGAGCGTTATAAAATCAGTTTCCGTAAAGCAATCATATATGGGGTTATAGCGCAGTTGGTAGCGCGTTTGAATGGCATTCAAAAGGTCAGGGGTTCGACTCCCCTTAGCTCCAC
>CALVWO010000059.1 GCA_944367465.1 uncultured Clostridia bacterium | reverse complement strand
CCGCTTTTGATTGCTACGCACCTTTGGCGTGAAGATTTTCGTGTCAGATTTTTGTGAAGATGACGCCGCTATACAAGGGTATTGCAAGGAAGATGAGCAAAAAGATGCCGAAAAGATTCCGCCAAAGGCGTGGTTCGTATTTTTCCCTTACAGTATGCCCGCGCGGGGAGGCGCCCGTCGGCTATGTACACCTTTCCGGACGGCCGCCGTACGATCTCGGCTATGCGCTCCTGCCCGCCTCCCGCGGGAAGGGGTATGCGGCGGAGGCGTGCGCCGCCGTGCTCTCGCAGGCGCGGGAGAGCGGGATCCGCTATGTTACCGCCACGCACGACGTTGAAAATCCCGCGAGCGGAAAGGTCATGCGCCGCATCGGCATGACGTACCGCTATTCCTACGAAGAGCTGTGGCAGCCCAAGGCAAGGCGCGTCACGTTCAGACTCTTCCAGATCGATCTTGCGGACGGCGTTCCCGAATACGACGGATACAAACGTTCCCGCCTGCGCTGGTTCCGCGAGGAACTCTGAACGACCGTTCCGCGGCGCACCGTCTGCGAAAAAGGGGACGCCGATCTCTTGCAATTTCGGCGGCGATGTGGTATAATGCAGGGCGAAAACAATTTTTACGGAGAATGATATGCACAACAGTGTTCGCATCGCGGACGGACTTACCTATCTCGGCGGGAACGACCGCCGCATCGCGCTCTTCGAGAGCGCCTATCCCGTGCCGCGCGGGGTTTCCTATAACTCCTATCTTCTGACGGACGAAAAGACGGTGCTCTTCGATACGGTCGATCTCTCCGTCTCCGATCTGTTTTTCGAAAATCTTGCGTACGCGCTGGACGGAAGGGGGCTCGACTATGTGGTCGTGCATCACATGGAGCCCGATCACTCCGCCACGTTCGCGCGCCTTCTCGAAAAGTATCCTTCCGTCACCGTCGTCACCAATCAGAAGGTGGCGCAGATGCTCAAAAACTATTTCGGGTTCGCCGGGAACGTGCATCTCGTGAAGGAGGGCGACAGTCTCTCCGTCGGCAGGCGCACGCTCACCTTCGTGTTCGCGCCCATGGTGCACTGGCCCGAGGTCATGTTCACCTACGTTCCCGAGGACGGGATCCTCTTTTCGGCGGACGCGTTCGGCACCTTCGGCGCGCTCCCCGGGAGCATCTTTGCCGACGAGGTGGACTTCGAGCGCGACTTCCTCGACGACGCCCGCCGCTACTATTTCAACATCGTCGGCAAATACGGCGTGCAGGTGCAGAACGTGCTCAAAAAGGCGGCGGGGCTGGATATCCGTCTGGTCTGCCCGCTGCACGGACCCGTCTGGCGCAGGGACTTTGCGTGGTATCTGAAAAAATATCTCACGTGGAGCGCTTATGAGCCCGAAGAAAAGTGCGTCGCGGTGTTCTATGCCTCGGTGTACGGGCACACGCAGAACGCCGCCGAGATCGTGGCGTCCGCCGTCGCGGCGGAGGGCGTGAAGGTGCGCACCTATGACGTCTCCGTCACCCATGTGAGCGAACTCGTCGCCGAGGCGTTCCGCTGCTCGCACGCGGTGTTCGCCTCCACAACGTACAACAACGGCATCTTCGTGAATATGGAGAATTTCCTCGGCGACCTGAAGGCGCACGCCTTCCAGAACAGGAAATACGCCGTTGTGGAAAACGGCTCGTGGGCGCCGCAGGCGGGCGGGCTCATCGAGGGCGCGCTCGCGCCCTGCAAGAATCTGCAGCTGCTCGGCGAAAAGGTCACGGTGCTCTCCGCCGTCAATGCAGAGAGCGCGGAAAAACTCGTCGCGCTCGGCAAACTCATTGCGCAGGACGTAAAGGCAAACTGAACGTTTCAAATAAAAAAATCTGCCCCAAAGGGGCTTCGGAGGTAAAAGATATGGCAAAGTATGTATGCACCGTCTGCGGATATGTGTACGACGAAGCGGCGGGCGATCCCGATAACGGCATCGCACCCGGAACCAAGTGGGAGGATATTCCCGACGACTTCACCTGCCCGCTCTGCGGCGTAGGCAAAGAGGACTTCGAGAAAGAGGCGTAAAAAGGGAGCCCCCGCTGAACAAGCGGGGGCTCTTTCTCTCCCGCGCGGCGCCGTGCGCATGCCCCGCCTTTGTGAATGTTCGGCGAATTTTACATGAAACTGATTGAAACCGCACGATTTGTGTGATAAATGATTAGAAGCCGCAGTTTTACCGCCCCGGCTGCGGCAAGAGGTACAGAATATGGATTCGAACAGAGTAAAAATTTTATCCGTCATCCCCATGCGCACGCAGGTCGTCTTTCCCGATACGACGGTCGCGTTCGATGTGGGGCGCGGGCTTTCCCTCGCCGCGGTCGAACGTGCGGACAGCAACGATAAGTATGTGTTCATCACCCGCCAGACGGACGCACAGAAGGAGTTCCCCGAGGCGGAGGATCTCTGCCGTATCGGAACGGTCGCGCTCATCCGCCAGGCGACGCGGCTCCCCGGCGACAGGATGCGCGTCTTTGCCGAGGGGCTGTACCGCGCCTCCGCGCGCGATTTCCGTCTCGAGGGCGGCTACATCTACGCCGTCACGGACGAGCTTCCCGCCGTCCACGGCGATCCCACGCTCGAAGAGGCATATTTCCGCACGGCGAAGGAGCTCGTCAAGGATATCGCCGGCGGCGAGAGCAAGATCTCCAAGGAGCTCGACGCAGCGCTCACGGGCGTCTCCGATCCCGATACTTACATCAATATCTGCGCCCATCAGATGCGTCTGAAAGACGTCGTCAAACAGGAACTTTTGGAGGAGACCAACCTCGTGCGCAGGCTGCGCTTTTTCGAGCAGTGCCTGAACACCGAGCTGGAGATCTCCCGCCTCGAGCGCAAGATCGCGCAGGACGTCCGCCGCAACATCGATAAGTCGCAGAAGGAGTACTTCCTCCGCGAACAGCTCAAAGCCATCCATGCGGAGCTGGGCGACGATGTGGAGGAGAACGTGCGCCTGCGCGAGAAGATCGAGGGGAAGGGGCTGCCCGACGCGGTGAAGGAGAAGTGCCTGCAAGAGCTCGCCCGCATGGACAAGATGCCGCCCTCCTCGCCCGAATATACCGTCTTGCGCAACTATGCCGACTGGATCATCGATCTCCCCTGGCACGAGGAAACGGAGGATACCGCCTCGCTCGCGGAGGTGGAGAAGGTTCTCAACGCCGATCATTACGGGCTGGAAAAGATCAAGGAGCGCGTGGTGGAGTATCTCGCCGTCTTAAAGCTCACGGGCGAGCTCAAGGCGCCCATCCTGTGCCTTGTCGGCCCTCCCGGCGTGGGCAAAACGAGCGTCGCCATGTCCATCGCCCGTGCGCTGGGCAGGAAGTTCGTGCGCATGAGCCTCGGCGGCGTCAAGGACGAGGCGGAGATCCGCGGCCACAGGCGCACCTATATCGGCGCCATGCCCGGGCGCATCATCTACGAAATGAAGAACGCGGGCTCCGTTAATCCCGTGTTCCTTCTGGACGAGGTGGACAAGATCTCCTCCGATCTGCGGGGCGATCCCGCGAGCGCGCTCCTGGAGGTGCTCGACCCCGAGCAGAACGCCACCTTCCGCGACCGCTATCTCGAAGTGCCGTACGATCTCTCCAAGGTCATGTTCATCGCCACGGCGAACACGCTCGATACCATTCCGGGACCCCTCCGCGACCGCATGGAGATCATCGAGCTCTCCGGATATACGCCCGATGAAAAGGAGGAGATCGCCAAGCGCTATCTCGTCCCCAAAAAGCGCAAAGAAAACGGGCTGAGCGAGAAAAATATCCGCTTTACGGACGGTGCCCTCGCCGCCATCATCGACGGCTACACCATGGAGGCGGGCGTGCGCTCGCTGGAGCGCACCATCGGCACGGTATGCCGCAAAGCCGCCGTGCGCATCGCCAAAGGGGAGGAGGAGAACGTCGTCGTCACCAAGACGAACCTCGAAAAGTACCTCGGCGGCAAGCGCTTCTTCCGCGAGGACGAGATGCTCGAAAAGGACGAGGTGGGCGCAGCCACGGGGCTTGCGTGGACGGCGGTCGGCGGTATGCCGCTCACCATCGAAGTTTCCGCCATGCAGGGCAAGGGGGATATCCTCCTTACGGGCAAGCTCGGCGACGTGATGAAGGAATCCGCCCGCGCCGCCATCAGCTATATCCGCGCCCATGCCGACAAATACGGCATCGACGACGAGGCGTTCGAGCATAAGGATATCCATATCCACGTTCCCGAGGGTGCAACGCCCAAGGACGGACCCTCCGCGGGCATCACGATGGCGACCGCCATCCTCTCCGCGTTCACCGGCCAGCCCGTGCGGCGCGACGTTGCCATGACGGGCGAGATCACCCTGCGCGGCAAGGTGCTTCCCATCGGCGGATTGAAGGAGAAGGCGATGGCGGCGAGCCGCATCGGCATCCGCGACGTCATCATCCCCGAAGAGAACAAAAAGGACGTGGAGGAGATTCCCGAGAACGTCCGCAAAAATATCAATTTCATCTGCGTGAGCGACGTCGACGAGGTGTTCCGCAACGCAGTCACGGGGATGAATTATGCAGGTTAAAAACGCGAAATTTCTGACGAGCGCGGCGCGGGAAGAGCAGTTCCTGCGCCCCGAAAAGCCGATGATCGCGGTGTGCGGCAAGTCCAATGCGGGAAAATCTACGCTCATCAACCTTCTGGCGGGGCAGAAGCGCCTCGCCAAAACGAGCGCCGCCCCGGGCAGAACGCGCCTTGTCAACTACTTCGATTTCGGCGAGTTCTGGCTTGCCGATCTCCCGGGGTACGGCTATGCCGCCGTCTCCAAAGAGGAACAGGCGAAGTGGGGGAAAACGCTCGAAAAATTTTTCGCCCGCAAAGAGGACGTGGCGCACGTCTTTCTGCTCTCCGATATCCGCCGCGACCCTTCGGCGGACGATATGCAGATGGTCTCTTTCCTCGTCTATCATGCCATGCCCTTCACCGTCGTTGCGACCAAGAGCGACAAGCTCTCGAAAATGAAGGCGAAAGAGCGTGTGCGCGCCGTGGCGAACGCCTTCGGACTGGGCGCGGATAACGTCATTCCCGTTTCGGGACTGACGGGCGACGGGAAGGACGCGCTCCTCGCCCGCATCGCGCAGGTCATCCGCGTGAACGGCGCGGCGGCGGAAGAGGACGAGGGCTCGGAAGAGATATAACACAGCGCAAAAAATATGGATTCGTGCGCGGCGGAGCGTTTGCTCCGCCGCGCATATTTTGCGTGACAGAAAAGCAGACGGAGCGGCGCGTGCCGAGGAGAAGAACAAGATCATAAATTGTTTTCGTGCTTGCCGAAAATGTGAAAATTCCGCCCGAAAATAAGTTGCCAAAGGCGGGCGGATATGGTATAATGACCAATGCGCAAAAGCGCAATCCGCACCCGCAGGATCGCCGCCCTCCGTGTCCGTAAATTCTTTTCATGCGGATAACGGGCGGAAAAAAACGCACCTACGGGGAGGTAAACGGAGGAATTATGGCAGTTATCACCATGAAGCAGCTTCTCGAAGCGGGCGTCCACTTCGGACACCAGACGAGGAAGTGGAACCCCAAGATGAAGAAGTACATCTTCGCCGCACGTCACGATATCCACATCATCGACCTTGAAATGACGGCGAAGCTCATCGAGGAAGCGTATGCGTTTGTCGTCAACGCAGTCAAAGAGGGCAAGTCCGTCCTCTTCGTCGGCACCAAGCGCCAGGCGCAGGACGCGATCAAGGAAGAGGCGGAGCGCTGCGGGCAGTACTACGTCAACTCCCGTTGGCTGGGCGGCACGCTCACCAACTTCAAGACCATCCGTTCCCGCATCGACTATCTGGAAAAGCTCGAGAGGATGGAGGCTTCCGGCGAGTTCGATCTCCTTCCCAAGAAGGAAGTCCTTGGTCTCAAAAAGGAGATGGAAAAGCTCCAGGCGAACCTCGGCGGCATCAAGACGATGCGCGGCATGCCCGGCGTGATGTTCGTCGTCGACCCTCATAACGA
This sequence comes from uncultured Clostridia bacterium, assembly GCA_944367465.1. Taxonomy (GTDB): domain Bacteria; phylum Bacillota; class Clostridia; order Christensenellales; family Borkfalkiaceae; genus Gallimonas. The sequence continues at coordinate 2,776 of CALVWO010000059.1, read as the reverse complement.
GGACATCGCCGTCGCCGAAGCGCGCAAGCTCCACATCCCGATCGTTGCGATCACCGATACCAACTGCGATCCCGACCTCATCGACTACGTCATCCCCGGCAACGACGACGCGATCCGCGCCATCAAGCTCATCTCGTCCGTCATCGCCAACGCGGTCATCGAGGCGAACCAGGGCGAAACGCCCGTGATGGAGCAGGCTGTCGCGACCGCGGAAGAGCCCAAAGACATCGAGGAAGTCGTCGCCGCTGAAGGCGCCGCAGAATAAGCTGCAAGGAGAAAAATAGTATGGCAGAGTTTACCGCAAAAGACGTTATGAAGCTCCGCGAACAGACGGGCGCGGGCATGATGGACTGCAAGCGTGCGCTTGTGGACGCAGACGGCGATATGGATCGTGCGGCGGATCTTCTCCGCGAGCGCGGCATTGCGAAGGCGGCAAAGCGCGCCTCCAAGATCGCGGCAGAGGGCATCGTCTATGCGCTCGTCGAGGGCAAGACGGGCGTGCTCGTCGAAGTCAACTGCGAGTCCGACTTCGTTGCAAAGGGCGAGAAGTTCCGCGAGCTCGTTGACGCGGTCGCAAAGCAGATCGCGGCGGTCAAGCCCGCAGACGTCGAGGCGCTCCTCGCTTCCGATATGGGCGGCAAGACGGTCGAAACGTATATCCAGGAGCAGGTCGCAGTCATCGGCGAGAAGATCTCCGTGCGCCGTTTCATGGTGTACGAAGCAAACGGTTTCGTCGAGACATATATCCACATGGGCGGCACGATGGGCGTTATGCTCGCGTTCGACGGCGAGCCCACCGAGGCGGCAAAGGCCGTCGCGCACGACGTTGCGCTGCACGTCGCGTTTGCAAAGCCCCGCTATATGACGGAGGCTGAGGTCTCCGCCGAGACGCTCGAGAAGGAGAAGGCGATCCTTCTGCAGGAAGTCATCAACGAGGGCAAGCCCCAGAACATCGCAGAAAAGATTGTGCTCGGCAAGATCAAGAAGTTCTACGAGGAAAACTGCCTCATGGATCAGAAGTTCGTCAAGGACGACAAGGTCACCGTCGCGCAGGTGCTTGCAAAAGCGGGCGCGGGCGTCAGCCTGAAGCAGTTCTGCTTCTTCGTCCGCGGCGAGGGTCTCGAAAAGAAGAGCGAGGATCTTCAGGAAGAGGTCGCCAAGCAGGTCGAGGCAATGAAGAAATAAAATATCCGAACGGGATACAAAGCCCCCGCTGCATTCGCAGCGGGGGTTTTTGCGTTTGTCTGACTCCTTCCGTCCGCGCGGTTAATAACTATGCGCGCGCCGACTACGCGCGCGTGCGGGGCGTGATGCGCGACTCGGTCATCGTCTCCGCCGCCTTCATGCTCGTCGGCGTGCTGTGCTTTGAGTTCATCCCGCGCGGGCTGTTCTCTATCTTTTCGCGCGACGAGGCGGTATACGCGATCGGGGGAACGGCGTTCCGCATCATCGGGGCAAGTTTTTTCCCGGCGGTGCTTTCGCTCATGCTGCCCGTATTCTTTCAGGCGATCGGCAAGGCGCTGCCCAGCGTCATGCTCTCGCTCACGCGGCAGCTCTTCTGCCTCATCCCGCTCTTCTGGGGGTTCTCGCTCATCGGGCTGGATTATGCCTGGATCGCCTTCCCCGCGGCGGAGCTCATCACGGGCGCGGTGGGGGTTTTCCTCTACTTCCGCCAGACGGCGCAGTGGAGGCGCTCGCTCGGTGCGGGCGCGCCCGGGTGCGGCGCGCAGGGTGCGGCGGGCGCATAGCGATATTCCGGACGGGCGCGCGGCGCCCGTTCCGTTTTATCTTCCGCGGCGCGACAAGATATGCCTCCAAACTTTTCCATTTCGCCTTGATTTTTTTCCCGGGGTATGGTATACTATCTGAAAAAGGCATTGTGCGCGCCTGCGCCGTGCCCAATATGTGAGACAGGGAGGGCGGCGACAGTTATGACGCCAAAGTACAAACGTATTCTTCTCAAACTCTCCGGCGAGGCGCTCGCGGGAGATCAGCGGTTCGGGCTCAATGAAAACGTCGTCTCCGAGGTCGTCGATCAGCTCGTCGAAGTACACAAGATGGGCGTGCAGATCGGTCTCGTCATCGGCGGCGGGAACTTCTGGCGGGGCAGGCAGGGCACCAACATGGATCGCACCACTGCCGATCACATGGGCATGCTCGCCACGGTCATGAACTCGCTCGCCATGATGGACGCCATCGAAAAGAAGGGCATCCCCACGCGCGTGCAGACGGCGCTCATCATGACGTCGGTCGCGGAGCCCTATATTCTGAGAAAGGCGATCCACCACTTCGAAAAGGGGCGCATCGTCATCATGGCGTGCGGCACGGGCAACCCGTACTGCTCCACGGATACGGCGGCTGCGCAGCGCGCCTGCGAGATCGACGCCGACGTCCTTTTAATGGCGAAGAACGTGGACGGCATTTACGACAGCGACCCCGCCATCAACCCGAATGCAAAAAAATACGATCATCTCACCTTCGGCGATATCATCAACAAGGGACTCAAAGCCATGGATACGACGGCGGCGACGATGTGTATGGAAAACGACGTGCCCGTGCTCGCGTTCGGGCTGGGAGAGAAGGACTCCATCATCCGCGCCGTCTGCGGCGAGAAGATCGGAACGCTCATCTCCAAGGAATAAAAAAATCATGCAAGGAGCATAAAAGGTATGATCGAAAACGAAGAAGTAGAGGAGATCTTCCTCATTCTTGAAGACAAGCTGGAAAAGACGGTCTCCGTCATGCAGGAAGAATTCACGACCATCCGCGCGGGACG
>CALVWO010000058.1 GCA_944367465.1 uncultured Clostridia bacterium | reverse complement strand
AACCGAATGCAGAGCCGTAGGCGAACATTGGGTTTTTCTTTCTCTCACGGAAATTCTTTTCGTCAGTTCGAAAAGAATTTCGTGAACCCCTCAGTTCGCCATACGATGCACGTCCAAGATCTTCGGATGCTGACGGATCTTGCCGATGAGCACCTCGACATCCTGACGGTTGGTGAGCGATACGCTCACCTCGACGATGGCGGAATTGTTCTTATCGTACCTGCCGTTGATGGAGGAGATCTCCAGTTTCATCTCGGAGACGGAGGCGGAGATGGCGGAGAGCGCCGCGCCCTGTTCCTCGGCAAGGACGACGATGGACGCTTTGAATCGCGCCGCGCCCTCCTGCGCCGTCCATTCGGCGCGCAGGAGCCTGCCGGGCTCCGCGTTCTTCATGTTGGGGCAGTCCCTGCGGTGGACGACCACGCCCCTTCCGCGCGTGACGAACCCGACGATATCGTCGCCGGGGACGGGCGAGCAGCACCCCGCGAAGGAGACGAGCATGCCCGCCTGACCCTCGATGCGCACCGTCCCGCCCGAATGTTTCCCCTTGAAAGGCGTGGGGATGATGGGCGCAGGCGCCTCCTTGCGGAAGTAATCCATCAGCTTGAAGAGCACCTGGTTGACGGAGATCGCGCCGTAGCCGACGGCGGAGTACATCTCGTCGGGCGAGTCGAAAGAGAGCTTTTCGGATACCTTTTTGAAGCTCTCGGGCGTGACGAGCTCGGAGAGCGACATGCCCTTTCGCTTTGCCGCCTCTTCGAGCATGCTCTTGCCGAGGCGGATATTCTCCTCCTTCATCTCCTTTTTGTAGAAGGATTTGATCTTGGCGCGCGCCGAAGACGACTTGATGAATTTGAGCCAGTCGCGCGAAGGTCCCTTGCTGTTGGGAGAGGTGATGATCTCCACCACGTCGCCGAGTTCGAGCTTGGTATTGAGCGGAACGATCTTCCCGTTCACCTTGGCGCCCGTACAGCGGTTGCCGACTTCCGAGTGGATGGCATACGCGAAATCGACGGGCGTGGCGCCCATGGGGAGCGAAATGACCTTGCTCTTGGGCGTAAAGACGAGCAGCTCCGTAGAATACAGTTCGCCCTTCACGGTATCCATGAACTCCTTGGAGTCCTTGAGCCCGCCCTGGAGCTCCATGACCTCGCGGATCCACGCGATGCGGGCGTCGAGCGAGCTCTCCTCTTCGCGCTGTTCCTTATACTTCCAGTGTGCCGCGATACCGTATTCCGCCGTGCGGTGCATTTCCTCGGTGCGGATCTGGATCTCGAACGGCTGTCCGAAGTTGGTGACGACGGTGGTATGGAGCGACTGATAAAAGTTGGGCTTGGGGGTCGCAATGTAATCCTTGATGCGCCCGGGGATAGGTTTCCACTTTTTGTGGATCTTGCCGAACACCTCGTAGCATTCGTCCACGGTGCCGACGATGACGCGCACGGCGGTGAGATCGTAGATCTGATCGAGCGTCTTGTGCTTATCCTTCATCTTTTTGTAGATGGAGTAGAAGTGCTTGGGTCTGCCGAACACCTCGCCGTGGATGTTGCTCTCGGTGAGGATGCCGTTGATCTCTTCGACGACGTAATCGACGAAGCGGTTGCGTTCCTCGAGTTTCTGATGGATGTTCTCCACGAGGAACTCAAACGCCGCGGGATCGAGATATTTGAGGCACAGATCCTCGAGTTCGCACTTGATCTGCGAAATACCCAGCCTGCCCGCGATGGGCGCGTAAATATCCAGCGTCTCGCGCGCCATCTTCTGCTGGCGCTCCTTGGAGAGATAGTTCAAAGAGCGCATGTTGTGCAGGCGGTCGGCAAGTTTGATGATGATGACGCGGATATCCTTCGCCATGGCGAGGAAGATCTTGCGGAAGTTCTCCGCCTCCTCCTCTTCCTGCGATTTGAAGACGATCTTGTCCAGTTTGGTAACGCCCGAAACGAGGGTGAGCACGCCCTCGCCGAATTCGCGGCGGACATCCTCCTCGGTGGCGGGCGTATCCTCGATCACGTCGTGCAGAAGCGCGCCCGCGATCGTCTCCGCGTCCAGCCCGAGATCGACAAGGATCTCCGCAACGGCGCACGGATGGATAAAATAGGGCTCGCCCGAGGCGCGGCGCTGATTGCGGTGCGCCTCCTTGGCAAAGTCGTATGCCTTGAGGAGCATCTCCCGCTCGTCGCCCGTATAGAATTCGTAAATTTTCATGAGGATGGATTCCATATTCAAACCTCCTGAAGTTTTGCGACCGCGTTATAGAGCGCGGAATTCGTGAGATCGGTATGCTTGCCGCGGAACATGTGCAGTCTGCCGTCCGTGAACGAGATGAGACCGAGCTCCTCGAACACGGCGAGCGCAAAGATGAACTGTTCGGGCGCGAACCCGAGCGCGTCGCAGCTCTTTGCCGCCTCGGCATACGTTGCGCCCGTCACCCTGTCGCCCTGCGCGCGGAGCGCGGCAAACACGGCGAGCAGGTCGTCGCGCGCCACGGAGAGCGCGAACAGGCTCCTCGCGCCGCTGAGTTCCCCGTTGACGAGCACGTTCGCCCTGCCCGTGCAGAGCGCGTCCGCGGGCGGACGATCGAGAAAGACGACGTCGCGGAAGGCGGAAAGATCGCAGCCCGGATCGGGCGCGTAGAGCGCCACGTTCTCCGTGTTGCCCGAGGAGAGCCGGAACACATCGACGGGCATGCCCGCAAGCGACGGGAATGCGGCGAGCGTATCCTTGTCGTAAAAGACTGCCGCAAGCCCGTAGGCGCACGCGGCGCGGGTCGCGGAGACGAACGCGTCCGTCTCCGCCGTGTCCGCAGCGGCGGCGACCGGATCCCCGCGCAGGGAGAGCAGCGTGTTCTCGAACGCCTCGGGCGAGGCGTCTCCCCCGCCCGCGGGAAGAACGGCGCGCACAAATCCTTTCAGATACTCTTTCCCGCGGAAACGGGAGAGATTGTACTCGAACACGATGGTCTTTTTGAGGTCGCTCTTCAGGAATTTGAGTTCCTTCGCGCCGTTGAAGTACATGAAGTCGAGCCCGCCCGCATTCATGGAGACGTGCGGCGACTGCGGCTTGACGGGCGCCGCGGCAAGGCGCTCCGCATCCAGCGTGAAGAGCGGACGGCGGTTGCCCATGCCGAAGGGTTCGAGAAGGGCAAGCTCATGCGCAACGCGGACATGATCCTCCCCTTCGCCCGCAACATACAGTTTGGAGGCGAAGTCCTCCCGCCCGTGGTGCGCACCGATATACTCATCGAGCGCCGCTTTGAGACGGGGAAAATTTTCCGCCGTGACGTTTACGCCCGCCGCCTGCGCATGCCCGCCGAACTCCTCGATATATTCGGAACAAGCCTTGAGCGCCTCGAAGATATTGACGCTCTCCACGCTGCGCGCGCTGCCGCGCAGCATATCGCCGCGGCGCACGAAGAGGAGCGCGGGACGGGAAAATTCTTCCGCGATGCGGGCGGCGACGATGCCGACAAACCCCGCATTCCAGTTATCCGCGGCGAGCATGACGACGTTGCCGTAAGCCCCCTCTTCCCGCACCTGCGCCACTGCCTGGGCGTACAGCTCGTCGCAGGCGCGCTGGCGTTCGCTGTTGTAAACGTTGAGCTTTTCCGCGAGCGCCGCGATCGCCTCCTCGTTCTCGGTGGTGAAGAGCGCGAGCGCCGCGTGCGCGTCCCCCATCCTGCCCGCCGCGTTGATGCGGGGCGCGATGGTAAAAGCGAGCGTCTGGGAGGTGATCTCCGAAGCCTTTCCAAGCAGCGCGGAAAAGGCGGGGCGCGGGCGCTTTTCGATGCGCCTGAGCCCCTCCGCGACGATATCGCGGTTCTCGTCCGTCAGCGGAACGCTGTCCGCCACCGTGGAGAGCGCGGCAAAATCGACGAGATCGAACGCCTTCTCTCCGATGAGCGCCTGCGCGAGCTTGAACGCCACGCCCGCGCCGCAGAGATTATCGTACGGGTAGTCGTCCTTGAGTTTGGGATTGACGGTGATACAGTCGGGCAGGCGGTCGGGCAGCTCGTGGTGATCGGTGACGATGACGTAGGCGCCCTGTTCCTTGGCGTATTCCACCTCGTCGGCGTTGGAGATGCCGCAGTCCACCGTGATGATGAGATCGGGCAGGAAATCGTCGAAGATCCTGTCGAGCGCGGCGATGCTCATGCCGTACCCTTCCGTGCGCTCCGGCACATAGAGATAGGGCTCGATGCCGAATATGCGCAGCGCGCGGGAGAGCACCGCCAGCGCGCCGATGCCGTCGGCGTCGTAATCGCCGAACACCGCGACCCGCCATTCCTCGTCCCGCGCCCGCGTGATGAGTTCCGCCGCCTCCTTCATGCCCTTCATCAGAAAGGGCGAAAGAAAATGCTCGCGCGAGGGATTGAGGAAGGCGCGCATTTTGCCCTCCGTCGTCATACCGCGCGCGTAGAGAAGGCGCGCCGTCGTCTCGGTGATCCCGAGCGATGCGGCGTACCCCCTGATCGCGGAGAGCTCCTCCGCGGTAAATTCAAATTCGCGCACGATCTTTTTCATCTGATTCCTTCCTCAAATATACCCTTTCCCGGAGGATATAATCCGTTTCAAGCAAAAAAGAGCAAAAAGCGGCGGGAAGATCCCGCCGCAATGCAATCCGGATATTATTCTTCGCGTGCAGCGCGCTTTTTCCCGGAGTAGCGCGCCCGCTTTGCCTTGAGTTTATCGAACGCACCCTTTACATGCACGTGCAGCGCAGGCGCAAACAGCATGGAAGAGTACATTGCCGCCGCAACGGGCACGAGCGCGCAGGCAAGCAGCATTGCAGCCCCGCCCGAGAACATGCACGCTGCGCATACGGCGAGAATGACGAGCGCAGTCCCCGAAAGGATGAGCACGGTTTTATCCGTTGCCTTGCACGCCTCCGCCACCGCTTCTCCTGCGGCAAGTGCGGAAAATGCGGGATCCTTGGCGTTGTCGCGCAGTTTCATGCAGCGCACCAGCCACAGCACGAGGGACGCCGCCATGGCGACCGCCGCGTACAGGTAAGGCGCAAAGGCGTATACGGGGATACGCGTGACCGCAAAGAACGCCAGCGTGAGAAGACCGTCGTGGAAAGCCGCGGCGAGCCCCGTGAGCGCGCTGCCGATGCCGAACCGCACCGCAACATAGATGAGCGCGACGACCGCCCCCACCGCCACGGCGACGGCGGCGCGCCACAGCGACGCATTCATGTCCTGCAATTCGAGCGTATGCACCATCACGTCGACGTCGGCGCCGCTTGCGAACCCGGAGGCGGCGTCGCGGATGCTCTGTGCCGCGGTCTGAAGAGATTCCGTGGAAACGGAAGAATCGAACACGTAACGCACGGTGAACACGTTTCCGTTCTCATAGAAATCGCTCTGGGAGCTGTTGCTTGGATCCGCCTGCCCCGTGAGCTCCAGTTTTTCGACGTATGCGACGCCGTTTTGCGAGAACGCATTCTCGCCCGCGTCCGAAAGCGTATTTTTATATTCGTCGGAGAGCTCCACGACGACGTTGTAGGTCACGTCCACCGTCTTGCTCGCGGGTTTGTCGAGCGCGTTGTTGAATCCGAACAGGGCAAAGAGCACGATGCCGGCAATGAGGATGACCGCGGAGACGGCGATCCAGACACAGAGGAGTTTGCTTCTCTTATTCATCGTCAACTTCCTCCCGCTTGAAATTGCAGAACTTGCCGGGCTTTTTGGTGAGCGCCGTCATGATCGCCCACGCAAAACGGTTGAAGAGCAGTACGCCGAGCCCGGAGAATACAGCCGTAAGACCGAGGACGAACATCGCGGCCTGCAGCGACGGGAACGCGATGAAGTACGCGATGAACCCGAACAGCGCCACGACGATGTGCGCGTCGAAGAGTTTCCAGAACGTCTTTTTATACCCCGTTTTGACGGAGGACGCGAACGTTTTGCCGAGCGCGAATTCCTTGCGCGCCGCCTCGAACGTGACCGCGTTGCCCGCCGAGAGCATGAGCGCTGTGAAGAGGAACGCGACGTACACCTCCACGCTCAGATAGAGGAACGGGATCGCCCAGACGCAGAGGATGGTGCAGGCTGTAAACAGCAGATAGGTATACAGGTGCACGAACCCGAGCAGCCCGTAGCGGATGAAGAAGAACAGCATCATCGCCACGGAGAGCACGCCGAAGGAGATATACAGCCAGATGAGCGCGTTCGCGCCGTACGCTGCGGGGATCTGGTAGGCGTCGCCCGCCGTGAAGGTCAGATCGTCCGCGGTGCCGTCTACCGCGCTGTCGAGCAGGATGGCGGTCGCGGCTGCCGTTTCGGCGGTATAGCTGCCGCTGATGTAGAGCGCGTTGCCCGTGAGCGCCTCGCTCACCTGAAGGGAGATGATCGCCGTATCGCCGACGTAGATATACAGATAATTCGTGGTGGAAGAGCTCGAGCTGTCGGAACTGCTGCCCGCCTTCTCCGTCGCCTCTGCGAGCGCGTCGGCGCCCTTCTGGGTGAAGTGCAGCTCGATGTAGTGCGTGCCGCCCGAGGAACGGGAGCTCACGCCGGTGACGTAATCGGAAACGCTCTCTTTGCTCTCGACCTTCAGAACGTCCGTCGCCGCGTCTTCGCTCGTGCCGTAGGTGAGACTCAGTTCGCCCGTGTACGCAAAATGGCTGATGGTGTAATACTCGCCGTCGAGCATCTCGGGAAGAAACACTTCGATGGTGTAGTCGTCGCGTACGGAAACGCGCGCGCCGTCCGCATGGAGCGCCTCGTAGCGGGCGGTCATCGTCTCCACGGCGGAGGCGAACGCCTCGGTGAAACTTGCGAGGACGGCGCCGTTCTCATCGCACGCCGTGCCCACTTCGAGGTAGAGCGCGCCGTTTTCACTGGCGCGGTATTTGTTCTGGTAATCGGTGCGATCCTTTTCGTCGGAAATGCCCGCAAGGTCGTCTTCGTACTCCGAAACGGAGATCACGCCCTCGGGATAGTACACCGCGGAATACCCGCCGCCGCTGTATGTGTCGTTCGCGCCGTATGTGCCGCCCAGATCCGCATCCTTTGCCGTAAGGTCAAGAATGGAACTGAAGGTATGCAGATCGTTCTCTCCGTAGTTGAACGAAACGGTGCAGATAAAGCACAAAAAGGCGATCAGCAGCGTATAGAGCACCAGCAGAAGCGCCGATTTTATCTTGCCCATTGACTCCTCCTGTATCGTAAACGGGAAACCCCCGCGTCCGCGCGGAAAGATTTCCGCTCCCGGAAATTCTAACTCTAACTAATTATATAGAAAAGCCGCGTGCCCGTCAAGCCGAAACGCGCCGCTTTTGTAAATTTTTCGCCTAATTTTCGCGTGATTTGCGCTCCGCGAGCACGTGCATCGCGCACTCGATGCGCTTCTTCATCATCGCGCAAGTCATCCCGTAAGGCTCGTTGATATCGCCGTTGTAGTGATAATTGTTGGCGCTGCACCCGCCCGAACAGATGAACTTGGCAAAACAGTCGCCGCACTTTTTGCGCGTGAAGAGGCAGGAAGAGGCGAACTGACCGCGGATATCGGGGTCGAGCCTGCCCTCGAACACGCTGCCCATGCGCCACTTCTTATCGCCCGCGAACTGATGGCAGGGATAGATATCGCCGTTCGGGACGACGGAGAAATACTCGTTGCCCGCCCCGCACGCCGAAACGCGCTTTGCAAGGCAGGGACCGCCCTCCAGATCGACATGGAAGTGGAAGAAGAGGAAGCCCTTCCCCTCCGCCTCGCGGCGGATGTATTCGTCGCACAGCGTCTCGTATTCGCGCTCGATTCTGGGCAGATGTTCCTCACGGATCTGCAGGTCGGGAATATCGGTGACGACGGGCTCGAGCGAAATGGAGTCGAACCCTTCGTCGGCGAGGAAGAGCACGTCCTTGGAAAAGTCGAGATTCTTCGCCGTGAAGGTGCCGCGCACATAGTAGTGCTTGTCCCCGCGGATCTTTACGAATTTTTTGATCTTTTCGATGACGGCGTCGAAACTGCCCCTGCCCGAAACGGTCTTACGCACGGCGTCGTGCACCTCTTTGCGCCCGTCGAGAGAGAGGACGACGTTCTCCATCTCCGCGTTGAGAAATGCGATCGCGTCGTCGTCGAGGAGCAGTCCGTTGGTCGTGGTGGTGAACAGGAAGCGCTTGCCGCGCTTTGCCGCCTCCGCCTTGGCGTAGGCGACCGTCTCTTTGATCACCCCGAGGTTCATGAGCGGCTCGCCCCCGAAAAAGTCCACCTCGAGCACCTTTCTGCCGCCGCTCTCGCGGATGAGAAAATCGATGGCTGCCTTTGCCGTTTCGAGGCTCATCATCTCGCGGACGTTGTGATAGGCGCCCTCGTCGGCAAAGCAGTAGCGGCAGCGGAGGTTGCAGTCGTGGCAGATATGCAGACAGAGCGCCTTGACCTCGTTCGACTTGACGGGCGCCGTTTTCGGCTCCTCGGCGTACAGAAGCCCCGCCTCTCTGAGCCCCTCGATGTCGGCAAGCGTGCTCTTCAGCTCCTCGTCGGAGATCTCGGCGGGCTCGCCGCTGAGGACGCGGGCGGTCGCCTCGTCGCACTCGTGGAGCGCGCCGCTGCCCGTATCGTATGCGTAAAATTTATCGTGAAACCGGAATGTATGTACCATAATCCTCGCATTGTGCCGCGGCGGCGCCCTGCGCCCCGCGAAAATTCCCAAAACGCAAAACAAGGAGCCGCGCAAGCCGCGCCGCTCCTTCCCTTGCGAAAAAGCAGGTTACTTTCTCTCGCCTTCGATCCTTTCCTCTCTCGTGATGCGCTCGCAGGACTGGTTGCCCACGGTGCAGCTCGTTTTGCAGGCGGACTGGCAGGTGCTTCTGCACTCGCCGCAGCCCGTGATCTTCTTTGCCTGAGGCTTTGCGATCGTACGAATCATAGCAGTTCTCCTCTTCTCGTTTTTTTCTATTATACAATGGCTTTGAAAAATTTGCAAGTGATTTTTATTTTTTCTTCGCGGATTT
>CALVWO010000057.1 GCA_944367465.1 uncultured Clostridia bacterium | reverse complement strand
TCCACCGTGACGACGGGCTCGTAATCGCCCAGGATGCGCACGGCGCGCTCGATGTCGTTCTGCAGCTCCGCGTCTTTGACGGGACTGCCGAAGGGGATGCCCACCTCGAACACCGCCTTGGTTTTCACGCCGCGCACGAGGCGGAAATCGTGCAGGTTCATACCGTCGGCGAGCCCCTCCACGGCGGCGCGCACGCGCGCCTCCAGCTCCTTCGCCTCCTCGTCGCCGAGCACCACGGGATCGAGGTGCAGCGTCAGCGAAACGCCCGTTTCGGCGAGCACTTTGCGCTCGAGCCCGTCGAGCACCTCGTGCGAGGTGAGCGCGGGCAGGCGGGCGTCCATTTCGGCATGCGCCGTCGCGAACGTGACCCCCTTTCCGTAGCCGTAAATTTTCAGATCGTGCACGCCGAGAACGCCCTCCCCCGCGAGCAGGATCTCGCGCACGCGCTTCACGAGCGCCTCGTCGGGCGCCTGCCCCAAAAGTTTGGAGCCCGCCTCCCTGAGAAGGCACGCGCCCTGCCAGAGAATAAACAGCGCCACCGCGACGCCGATATAGCCGTCCGCCCTCCACGGCGTGTACGACGAGAGCACCATGCCGAGGATCACGGCGAGCGAAGCGACGCAGTCGCACGCGCTGTCCGTGGCAGCCGCCTTCAGCGTATCGGAATCGAGCCGCCGCGCGCTCACGCGGTAAAAGAGGCACATCCCCGCCTTGACGAGCACGGAGGCACCCAGAACGAGATACAGCCACCAGACGCTCTCGCGCACGGTGCCCGCAGCGATCGTTTCGACGGATTCGCGCACGAGTTCCACGGCGAGCGCGAGCACTAAAAAGGCGATGATCATGGAGGCGACGTACTCCGCCCGTCTGTGCCCGTAGGGATGCTCGCGGTCGGCGGGTTTTTCCGCCACGCGGAAGGAGACGAGCGAAACGACGCTCGACCCGCAGTCGCTCAGGTTGTTGAAGCCGTCCGCCACGACGGAGACGAGCCCCGAGACGAGCCCCGCGGCGATCTTTGCCGCCGCCAGAGCAAGATTGCAGACGATGCCGACGGCGCTCGCGCGCTGCCCCGCCGTCCCTTTTTTCTCCGAATCTTCCATACGCCCATATTATACGCAAACGCGGGCGCGCTGTCAAACGCGGAAGGCGTATACTGTAAGGGAAAAATACGGACCACGCCTTTGGCGGCATCTTTTCGGCATCTTTTTGCTCATCTTCCTTGCAATACGCTTGTATAGCTGCGTCATCTTCACAAAAATCTGACGCGAAAATCTTCACGCCAAAGGTGCGAAGCAATCAAAAGCGGCAAGATGAGCGGTCAGACAAGGCGAAGCCCGCAGCGCGTGCCGTGTGGCACGGGCAAGGGGTTCAACAAAGTATGAACGCACAGTTTCCGCTTTTGATCGGGTTCGTATTGCTCCCTTACAGTATAAAAGCGCGGGCATGCGTCAACAATTTATGCGGTGAGCGCCGCGGAACACGGAGCGCCTTCGGATACATACAATGAAAGGGACGACGTGCTCACCAAAGAGGGAAGACTATGATCGTAAAACGCGGAGAACTCTACTATGCCGACCTCTCCCCCGTGGTGGGGAGCGAACAGGGCGGCGTGCGCCCCGTTCTGGTGGTGCAGAACGACACGGGCAACAAATATTCCCCCACCGTGATCGCCGCGGCGGTGACGAGCAAGATCAACAAGGCGCGCCTGCCGACGCACATCGAACTGCCGTCGGCGTTCGGGCTCGCCAAAGACAGCGTGATCCTTCTGGAACAGATACGCACCATCGATAAAAAGCGGCTTTTGAGCCGCATCGGAGAACTCCCGCCCGCGACGATGCGCCGCGTGAACCGCGCCATCCTCATCAGCCTCGGCTTTGAGGACGGTGCGCGGGGATAAAAACAGCCGCGCCGTGCGTTCCGCACGGCGCGGCTGAAATTTACGGGATATGTTCCGCGCTCACTTGCGCTCCTTCATGGGGACATAGGCGCGGCGTTCGGAGACGCTCTCGTACGCGGGGCGGATGATCTTGCCCGCATTGACGAGCTCCTCCATGCGGTGCGCGCTCCAGCCGGAAATGCGCGCGATGGCAAAGATGGGCGTGAACAGCTCGACGGGGATATTCAGCATGGTATAGGCAAACCCGCTGTAAAAATCGACGTTCGCCGAGACGCCCTTGTAGATCTTGCGCTTTTTGGCGATGATCTCGGGCGCGAGCTCCTCCACCTTGGCGTAGAGGGCGTACTCCTCCCCCATGCCCTTCTCTTCGGCGAGCTTTTCCACAAATTCCCGGAAGATCTTCGCGCGCGGATCGGAAATGGAGTATACGGCGTGTCCGAGGCCGTAGATGAGCCCCGCGCCGTCAAACGCCTTGCCGTCCACAAGCGCTTCGAGATACCCCGCGACCTGCTTTTCATCGCGCGTATCAATGTTCTTTTTCATATCTTCGAACATCTGCTTGACGCGGATGTTCGCGCCGCCGTGGCGGGGTCCTTTGAGCGAACCGAGCGCCGCCGCGATCGCCGAATAGGTATCCGTTCCCGACGAGGTGACGACGTGCGTGGTGAACGTGGAGTTGTTGCCGCCGCCGTGCTCGGCATGCAGCACGAGCGCCATATCGAGGACGCGCGCCTCCAGCTCGGTATACTTGCAGTCCTGCCGGAGCATATAGAGGATATTCTCCGCAAGCGAAAGTTCGGTGCAGGGACGGTGGATGACGAGCGAATCGTTGTTTTTATAGAAATTCGCCGCCGCATAGCTGTACACCGAAAACACGGGGAACTCCGCGATGAGCTGCAGGCACTGCCGCATGACGTTCTCGGGAGAGGTATCGTTGGGGTGCGGATCGTACGGGAAGAGCGCCAGCACGCAGCGCATGAGGGAGTTCATCATGTCGAGCGAGGGCGACTTCATGATGACGTCGCGCACGAAGTTCTTGGGCAGCGTGTAAAACTCGCCTAAGAGCTTGCGGAAAGAGCGCAGTTCGCGCGCGTTGGGGAGTTTGCCCGTGAGCAGAAGATAGGTCGTCTCTTCGAACCCGAAACGCTTATCTTTGAGCGCGCCGCGGACGAGCTCGTTCACGTCGTACCCGCGGTAATACAGCTCGCCGTCCACGGGGACGCGCCTGCCGTCCACCACCTCCATCGACTTGATCTCCGAGATCTCGGTGAGCCCCGCGAGGACGCCCTTTCCGTCCAGATCGCGCAAGCCCTTTTTCACGTCGTACTGCTCGTAATATTTGGGGTCGATGCGGCATGCGTCCACACATTGGCGGGTGAGCCCGCCGATCTTTACCCATTCGTCTTTCGTCAGAAAATAATCGTCTCTTTCGCCGACTGCCATATCTGCCTCCTTCTGCGCCGCGGCGCATTCCATTGATCTTTCAGTTGAAATTATACTATATTCCGGTAAATTTGTCAAATCGAGGGGCGGCAAACGGAGATCTCCCGCCGTTATTTCACAAAACTTTTACAAAAATCCGATAATTCTCGTGAAATTTTATTTATTTTGAAAACATCGAAACAAATTGCAAGACGCACAACGGCGCAAAATAATATAAAATTAACTTATAATTTTATATTCCGCACATCCCGAAATATGCAGAAAATGCGCGCGGCGCGAAAATTTTTCCGCGCCGCGCGCATCCGGAAAGCGCATAAATTCAAAGAAAAAACAACCCCGTTCCGACCACGAAGGCGCCGAAAAGCGATACAAGATCGTACCACCTTAAGCGGAAGGAGCGGCGGTAAGCGAATCCCCCGATGAGCCCCACCGCAAGCACCAGCACGCAGATGAGCGCGGCGGCAGGCAGATCGGAATTGCTGAAAACCTCCCCGAGCGCGTTCAGCCCGAGTACGACGTACGCGGGAACGAGCACCCGATACCCCATCCACGAAGAGGATATCTGATCGGCGTCCTCCGCTCTGTCGCGTTCGGCGCGCAGAAAGAGCGCCGTATACCCGCCGGCAGCCTCGAGCACGCCGACGCCAAGCGCGATCAGAAAGAAAAATCCGTCGCCGTACGGGGCGAACGACACCGTTTCGCGGAAAATGAGATCCTGGAAGAGCGTCGCGCTCCACCCGAGCGGGCTCATCGTGAAAAAGCAGGAGAGGAAATCCCCATGGGACAGCGCCCCGGCGCTCCGATCCCACGCGCTTTCCGGGCAGACGAGCATGACAAAGAGCGGCAGAATACACGTCCAGGCAATGAGGAACAGAACGCCGTCGCCGGGACGGTTGGCGCGCGTGAAGATGAACGCGTTCACGCCGAACAGCCCCGCGCCCAGCGCAAACTGCACGAAAAATGCAGGCAGGTACCAGATACAGTCGAAATCCGCGCCGCGGGACGCTATGACGGCGACGCCCATCCAGTAACTCAGCGTGAAGGGAACGAGCACCAGAAGGAGCCCGCCGAGCGTACGCACGAGGGCGAGACGCCTGCGCGAGACGGGAAGGGAATACCACAGATCGGCGCTGCGCATCTTCATGCGGTAGGAAAACTGCATCGCGGGCACGACCACACACAGGATGCACAGGATCACGGTGAACAAAGACAGGCAGGAATTGCGCGGCCGCGGCGGATCCTGCCAGACATATTCCAGATCCGTCACCATGCAGACGAGCAGGGAAAGTACGACGCCGATCGCCGTGAAGATGACGAGCGGCAGCAGATTGCGCCTGATCTCATAGAGGAGCTGCTTTTTCATGATACATACCCCCTTTTCTGCACCTCGCACAAGAACAGCTCCTCGAAATCGACGGCGATCTCCTCCACAAAGAGCGGCGAGAGCGCCCGCAGCTTCTGCACGATCTCCTCGCGGTCGCCGCGCACGATGAACTTTGCCACGCGCCCCTCCGCCTCGAAGGAGAGGCACTCGAAGGGCAGATCTTCCCGCGTGACGGGAGCTTCGAGCGCGATCTGGAATTTATGCACTTTGCCGAGGGCGTCGTGGATATCGCCCGCGTCCGCCACCGTGCCGCCGTCCAGCAGGGCGAACCCGTTGCAGATATCCTCCAGCTCGCGCAGAGAGTGGCTGGAAATGAGCACCGTGCTCCCCTCCATTTCGATAAGCCCGCGCTTGAGTTCGAGGCGGGCGAGCGGGTCGAGCCCGTCGAACGCCTCGTCGAGGAGCAGATAGCGCGGCCGCGCGGCGAGCGCGAGCGCCGCGAACGCCTGCCGCTTCATCCCCTTTGAAAAGTTGCGGATGGGCGTGCGCAGCTCCAGATGAAAAGCCCCGGCAAAGCGCTCGAAAACAGCCTTATCGAAGGGATAGAACGTCTGATACAGCCCGATGAGCTTTTCCACCGTCGTCCCCGAGGCATAATAGGGATCGTCGGGCAGGAAAAACAGTTCGCGCCGTTTTTCGGCGTTTCCCGTGATGCTCTCGCCGTCGATGCGGATGACGCCCGCGTCGGGGCGCAGAACGTCGGCGATCAGCCGCAGCAGCGTGGACTTTCCCGCACCGTTGATGCCGACCAATCCGAACACCGCGCCGTCGGGTACGGTGAGATGCACGCCGTCAAGCACCGTCTTTGTGCCGTACGATTTTTTCAGACCCTCGATCTCAATCATGCACTTCCTCCCCGGAATAAACTTCCTCTATCGTCCGCAGCGCCTCCTCGCGGGTGAGCCCCTCCCCGCGGAGCGCCGCGAGCTGCCCCTTTGCGACCTCGTACAACGTGGGTTTCTGACCCGCCGCATTCACGAAAACGCCCTTTTTGGGAATGGTGCGGATAAGCCCCCGCGCCTCCAGTTCGCCGTAGGCACGGTCGACGGTGTTGGGATTCACCCCCAGCCGCATGGCGAGCGCGCGCACGCTCGGCAGCCGCTCCCCTTCGCGGAGCGCCCCGAGGCGGATGTACCGCTCGTATGCCTCGGTGATCTCTTCATATATGCTCTTTTTTCCCGTCAGACGAATTTCCATGTTCTCCGTTTTGCTCTATCTGTTTTATCTGTATTAAGTGTACTATATAAATTACGGTACGTCAAGTATTTCGGGAAAATTTTACAAATAAAAACCGTCCGCGGCGTATCCTGCAGAAATATGCGCGCACCCGCATGTGCGGGTGCGCGCAGCTTACAGGCTTTTTCGTATCTTTTGCGCTGCGATGCATATACCGTTTGCCGCACATGCGCCGCACCGCAGATCTTATATCCCGTCAGATCTGTTTTCCTGCGATTTCGCCTCAAAAAATTCACAGGCGCCGAAATATACATGAACGGGCGTACAGAGCACGCGGCACCTGCCGTAATATGCCCGCCGAAAACTGCCGTCCGTTTTTTTCAGATAATACTGCGTAAAATTCCTGCACCGATAGCACATATCTTTTGTTTCTACCTTCTCGGAAGCACGGACGTATAAAAAAACACGGCGGCGCCGTGTTTTTGCAGAAATTATAAAATCCCCTGCCATACGGCGGCAGGGGATTTTTTTTGCTGTTACGCGAGTTTTTCGAGCAGTTTGAAGTCGATGCCCTTCTCGCCGATCTTGATGATCTTGACCTTGACCACGTCGCCGACGTTGAGCACGTCCTCCACCTTCTCGACGCGCTTATCGGAGAGCTTGGAAATGTGGATCATGCCGTCTTTCCCGGGAGCGAACTCGACGAACGCGCCCATCGTGGACAGAACGCGCACGACGCGGCCGATGAACATATCGCCCACCTCGGGGTCGCGCACGATGCTCTCGACGATCGCCCTTGCGCGCTGCGCGCCCTCGGGATCGCCGTAGGAGGCGATGCACACGGTGCCGTCGTCCTCGATGTCGATCTTGGTGCCCGTTTCAGCAATGATGGAGTTGATGACCTTACCCTGCTTACCGACGACGTCGCCGATCTTTTCGGGATCGATCTTGAAGGAGATGATGCGGGGCGCATACTTGGAGAGTTCGGGCGCGACTTCGGGCACGCACTCGAGCATCTTGGAAAGGATGAACTGCCTGCCCTCGTTCGCCTGCTCGATGGCGGCGTGCATGATCTCTTCGGAGATGCCCTTGATCTTGATATCCATCTGGATCGCCGTGATGCCCTTGGAGGTACCCGCGACCTTGAAGTCCATATCGCCGAGGAAGTCCTCAAGCCCCTGGATATCCGTCATGACACGGAACTCGCCCGTCTCCTGGTTCTTGATGAGCCCCATCGCAACGCCTGCGACGGGCGCCTTGATGGGCACGCCCGCATCCATGAGCGCCATCGTGGAACCGCAGACGGACGCCATGGAGGAAGAGCCGTTGGAGGAGAGGATATCGTTGACCACGCGGATGGCGTAAGGGAACTCCTCTTCGGAAGGGATCACGGGAACGAGCGCGCGCTCCGCGAGAGCGCCGTGCCCGATCTCGCGGCGGCCTGCGCCGCGGATCGCCTTTGCCTCGCCCGTGCAGTAGCCGGGGAAGTTATACTGGTGCATGTAGCGCTTGGAAGTCTCGTCGTCGAGCCCTTCGAGCTTCTGCGCGGCGCTCATCATGTCGAGCGTGCAGGTCGCAAGCGTCTGGGTCTGCCCGCGGGTGAACACGGCAGAACCGTGCGCGCGGGGCAGGATGTGGCGCTCGCACCAGATGGGACGGATATCTTTGAGACCTCTGCCGTCGGGGCGGATGCCCTTATCGAAGATCTTCGCGCGCACCTTCTCCTTGGTGAGATAGTAGATGGAATCCTTGAGTTCGCGCGTCTGATCGGGATAGATCTCCGCAAAGTGTGCGAGGATATCCTTCTCGACTTCGTCCTGGCGCTTTTCGCGCTCCGCGCGGTCGAAGGTCTCGAGCGCCCAGTCGAGCTTCTCGGAACCGTAGGCGCGCACGGCGGCGTCGAGCTCTTCGGGAATGTGGTACAGCTCGATCTGCTGCTTGGGCTTGCCCGCCGCGGGGACGATGACGTCCTCGATGAACGCGCAGATCTTTTTGATCTCCTGATGACCGAACATGATCGCGCCGACCATCTCGTCGTTGGAAACTTCGTCGGCGCCCGCCTCGATCATGAGGATCGCGTCGCGCGTGCCGGCAAGGTTGAGGTGGATGGTGCTCTTTTCACGCTGCGCGGCATCGGGATTGATGACGTACTCGCCGTCGACGAGCCCGACCACGACCGAACCCGTGGGACCCGCCCAGGGGATATCGGAGATCGCGAGCGCGACCGAGGAGCCGATCATTGCGAGGGGCTCGGGGGAGACGTCGGGCTCCACCGAGAGCGCCGTCGCAACGACGACGACGTCGTTGAAAAGTCCCTTCGGGAAGAGCGGACGGAGCGGTCTGTCGATGAGGCGCGCCGTCAGGATGGCTTTGTCGCTCGCCCTGCCCTCGCGGCGCTTGAAGCTGCCGGGGATCTTGCCGACCGCGTACATCTTCTCTTCGTAGTCCACCTGAAGGGGGAAGAAGTCGATGCCGTCGCGCGGGGTCTTGGACATACACACCGTCACCATGACGGCGGTCTCGCCGCAGCGGACGACGCACGAACCGTTCGCCTGCTCCGTGTACTTGCCCGTCTCGACGACGATCTCGCGCGAGCCGACCTGCGTTCTGAATTCTTGGTAGTTCATGTTTTTATTCTCCTTATCTTATCGCCTTTCGTTCTTTGCCTTCCGCCCCAACGGCGGAATAAGCGGCGGTTTTTCCCGTGATTTTGCAAAAAAACGCACGGTAAAACCAAAAAAAGAGAGCGGCAAAAAACCGCTCCCCTTCCAAGCTTACTTTCTCAGCTCGAGCGCGGCGATGACCGCTCTGTAACGCTCGATATCCTTCGCCTTGAGATAGTCGAGAAGGCCTCTGCGGCGGCCGACCATCTTGAGAAGTCCGCGGCGGGAGTGATTGTCGTGCTTGTGCACTTTGAGGTGCTCGTTGAGGTGGTTGATGCGGTCGGTGAGGAGCGCGATCTGAACCTCGGGAGAACCGGTGTCACCCTCGTGAGCAGCGAACTTTGCGATGATTTCCTGCTTTTCCATTTGCGTTTTACCTCCTATGGATTTTCGTCGCGTTACGCCAAGGGGAACGTGGAGAGCGATCCTCCTCGCGTACGCCGATACTAATATTACCATGTTTTCGTGGAGATGTCAAAGAATTTTCCGCACTTTTGGAAAATCGCGTGCCGAAATTTGAAATTCCCGCCGCGGAAAAAACGCGTGCCTTGCCGCGCATATACGGCTACGCGCAAAAAAGCACTGCGGCTGGGCAAAATGCCCCGTCGCACACATGAAATTTAGCTCATTTGCCCTTCCCCGCATACAAACGAGGCAGTCGCATGACAAAACCGCCTTTCCTGCGAATTATAACACGACAACCCTTCCGTCGCAGCTCTGCTGCGACACCCTCTTGGCGGCACCAATGTAGTGTGCCGCCTGCGGTACTTCGCGCGTAGCGCTCGTGCGCCACTTCGTCGAAATTC
>CALVWO010000056.1 GCA_944367465.1 uncultured Clostridia bacterium | reverse complement strand
ATCTGTTCGAGATCGTTCCCGCTCAGCCGTACACCACGGCAGATCTCGACTGGACGGACAAAAAGAGCCGTACCACGCTGGAGATGAGCGACCCTGCGTGCCGTCCCGTGGTCATCGGGAAAGTGGTCGATATGTCGTCGTACGATACGGTATTTCTGGGATTTCCCATCTGGTGGTACGTTGCACCCCGCATCATCGAGACCTTTCTTGAGAGTTACGATTTTTCGGGGAAGACGATCGTCCCGTTCTTCACTTCGGGCGGAAGCGGTGCCGGGAAAACGGACGCCGTGCTCCGCGCGTGCTGTTCCGAAAATACTCACTGGCTTCCGAGCAGGCGCATCGCAAACGCCGGCGCTGCCGCGGCGTGGGCAACTTCGCTCGATTTGTAAGGGAGGGAGAAAAGTATGGATTACATGGAATTTGAACCGCGCAATATCTTCGGGCTCGGCAAGGAAAATACCGCGTTCGCGCAGTATTTTACAGGAAAATCCTATCTCAATCCGCTCACGCCCCCCGGGAGCGTGCCGTATTTTGCGAACGTTACGTTCGAACCCGGATGCCGCAACAACTGGCACACGCACCGCGCGGAACGGGGCGGCGGGCAGATCCTTCTCTGCACGGCGGGCAGCGGCTGGTATCAGGAATGGGGGAAACCCGCCAGGAGCCTTTCTCCCGGCGACGTCGTCGTCATTCCCGCCAACGTCAAGCACTGGCACGGCGCGAAGAAGGACAGCTGGCTTTCGCACATCGCGGTGGAGGTTCCGGGCGAGGGGACGGCAAACGAGTGGCAGGAACCCGTTCCGGACGAGGAATACGGCGCGCTTTGAGCGCGAAACAGGATGCGGAGGGCGCCTTCGGGCGTCCTTTTTGCATGTATTGTTACATAGCCGCCCGAAAACAGGGGAAAATAATCATGGCGGATGGTCGTATAAGCGGGGCTGAAGGAGGATATCAGATGAAAATAATTTTCAAAATTCCGCAGACCATTGACTTTCCGCCGCGTTTCTGTTATACTTTATAAAATTGTTTTTTCATTTTCGTAAAAAAACGCATCCGCGGAGGAACAACGCGAATGCGGCAGAAAGAGCGGAGGAATGGACATGAACGAAGTGATCGGGACGATCCTCGAGGCGGAGGCGCGCGCAGAGGAGATCGTGCGCGCGGCAGAAGAGGACGCCGGGCGCATCCTTGCCGAGGGCGAGCGCAGGGCGGAACAGGCGGATGCCGACGCGGAAAGGGCGCTCCTCTCCGCGCGGGAAGAGACTGTCGCGGCGGCGGAACGCACAGCCGGGCAGAAGTACGCCGCCATTCTTGCCGAAGGGAAGAGGGCTGCCGACGCCCTTCGCGCGTCCTGTTCCGAAAAAATTCCCGCTGCGGCGCAGTCCGCGGTGCAAAAGGTGTTCGGCGCATGATCGCGGCAATGTCGAAATTCGAGCTGACCGCACTCTCCTCGGAGCGTGCGCAGCTTTTGCGCGCCCTGCAGAGGACGCAGCTCGTCGAACTGACCTTTGAGGGCGGCGGGGAGAATGCGCCCGCGGCGGATGCGTCGGCGCTCGCCGAAAAACTCGCGCGCGTGAAGCGGAGCATCGAATTTCTCACGGCGCAGGCGGACGCCGCGCCCGATAAAAAGAAAATAAGAGAGGCGCTGAGCGATCAGATCGTGCTCGCCTTCGATGATTTCGTCGCCGTGGCGGAGCGGGAAGAGACGCTCATGCGCGTCGTTTCCGAAACGGAGGCGTGTGCGGACAAGCTCGCCGCGCGCAGGGCGGAGCGAAACAAGCTCGCCGCGCGCAGGAATCAGGTCGTGCCCTATGCGGGCGTTCCCGAGCCTCTCTCCGCCTTTGCGGGAACGCGCAGCACGCAGTGCTTTTTCGGGCTTTTGGATGAAAGTGCGCTCGCCGCGCTTGCGGCGTACGTGCAGGAACAGCCGCTCGCCGCATACACCGTTTACGAGGGAGCAAAGCAGGTGCCCGTAGCGGTCTTCTGCCACAGATCGGCGGAAGAGGAGACGGCGGAACAGCTCTCCGGGCTTGCTTTCGCGCGCTGTCCGTTCCGTTTTGCGGCGACGGCGGCGGAGGAGATCGCACGGCTCGACGGCGAGGCGGATCGTCTGCTCGCCGAGGAGGCGGAGATCACGCGCGGCGCGCTCGATCGGCTCGTCTCGCTCCGCGACCTGAAAATTTTTGCCGATTATCTCTCCGCGGAGCTGGAAAAGGCGGAGGACTGCGAGCGCTTTTTCAAAACGGCGGCGACCTTCACCGCGAACGGCTACGCGCCCGCCGCGGACGAAGAGAAGGTGCGTGCCGCAGTCGCCGCGGTCACGGACGCCTGCATCCTCTCTTTTTCCGAGCCGGCAAAGGAGGATACGCCGCCCACGCTGCTCAAAAACAAGGGACCTGCCCGCGCGGCGGAGTTCGTCACGAACATGTATTCGGTGCCCGATTACAGGGAGTTCGATCCGAACGCGTTCGTCTTTCTCTTTTTCATGATCTTCTTCGGGCTGATCATGGCGGATATCGGTTACGGCGTGCTGCTCTTTGTGGGTGGGCTCGTTCTTGCAAAGCGGCGCAAGGTGAACGACGGCGTGAAAAAACTCACCGCCATCCTCGCCTACGGCGGTCTCTTCACGATCGCGTTCGGCGCGCTGTTCGGTTCGTGTTTCGGGTTTTCGCTCTATCATTTCCTGCCCGATCCCACTTCGGGGAACCGCACCGACGTGCTCACGATCCTGTTGGGCTGCCTCGCGCTGGGACTTCTGCAGATCACGGTGGGGTATGTGCTCAGCGCCGTCAACAGCATACGGCAGGGTCGTTTCGTCGATGCGCTCTGCGATGCGTTCACATGGGTGCTCTTCTGCGTCGGACTGTTCTTTGCGGTGTTCAATTTCCTCACGGAATATTTCGGCATCCCCGTTTCGGCGGGCGTAAGCGCCTTCTTCGACGCGATGACGCTCCCCGGCGTGATCATGCTGGGCGTGGGGCTTGCGGGCGCCGCGCTCACGGCAGGCAGAAAGGAAAAACTGCTCGGTAAGTTCACCAAGGGATTCGGCGCCGTTTACGGCATCATCAATCTCTTATCCGACGTATTGAGCTATGCGCGTCTCTTCGGGCTCATGCTCTCGGGCATGATCATTGCCCAGCAGTTCAATGCCATCGGGCTCGACCTGATCGCGGCGGGTGCCGTAGGATATGTGTTCGGTCCCGTCGTCATGCTCATCGGACACGCGTTCAATCTCGCCATGGGCGTTCTGGGCGCGTACATCCACGACTGCCGCCTGCAGTACATCGAATTCTTTTCAAAGTTCTACACGGGCGAGGGCGCGCTCTTTACGCCGCTCGGCTCGCGCAGGCAGTACGTCTATTTTACGGAATAAATTAATTTGGAGGATACAATTTTATGGGTGGTCAGGCAATCGCCATTTTGGGGCTTGCGATCTGCGCGGGATTGTGCGGCGTGGGTTCGGCGATCGGTTTGTTCAAAACGGGCTCTGCTGCGGCAGGCGTGCTCACGGAGGATGCGAAAAAGTTCTCCAAGGTCATGATCCTGGTGCTCCTTCCCGCAACGCAGGGTATTTACGGATTCGTCATGGCGCTCGTCGGACAGGGCGCCGTCACGGCGGATATGTCCGTCGCACAGGGCTGGTCGGTATTCGCGTCCGTCATGCCGCTTGCGATCACGGGTCTCATTTCCGCCATCTATCAGGGCAAGACTTCGGTGAGCTGTATTTACGCCGTGGCAAAAGACGAGAAGCTCTCCGGTAAGCTCGTCATGTTCCCCGCCATGGTCGAAACGTACGCCATCTTCGGGCTCGTCATCTCCCTGCTGTTCACGCTTTCGGTGTAAGGTGCGGCGATGCAGGGCAGAGAGGCGATCGTCGGCAAGATCATAGCCGACGCGGAAGAAAAAGCGGAGAAGCTGAGGGCGGACGCGGCTCAGCGTGCCGAGGCGGCAGCCGCCGCGGCGGAACGCGCCGCGCAGGAGCGCCTTGCGGAGGGCAGGCGCGCGCTCGGGCGGGAGGCGGAGGAGATCGTCGCCCGCAGGGAGACCGTCGCGGCGCTGGATACCCGTAAAGAGATGCTCGCGGCAAAGCGCGGCATCATCGAAGAGGTGCTTTCATCGGCGCTGAAAACGGCGTGTGCGTTCAAAAAAGAAAAATACCTCGCCGTGCTCGGAGATCTTCTCGCACGGTATGCGGAAGAGGGCGACGCGGTCACGCTCGCGTCCTCCGCACCCGTCGGCGAAAAGGAACTCTCCGGGTTGAAGGCGTTTTCGGAAAAGAAACTGCGTTTTGCAGGCAAAGAGGACTTTGAGGGCGGCGTGCGCCTTGAAAACGCCGTCTGCGTAAAGGATCTTTCCTTCCGCGCCCTTCTGGAGGCGGCGCGGAGCGGACTGGAGCGGGAGATCGCCGACGCGCTGTTCCCCGCGGAGAAATAGAATGCCGAACAGTATTTTTGCCAACGCGCGGGCGTCCGCTCTGGAGACGGGGCTGCTCGGCGCGGACAGGCTGTCGAGAATGATCGACTGCGCCTCCCCTGACGACGCGGTCAGGATCCTGCAGGAGACGGGATTCGGCGACGGGCTTTCCGTGTCCGCATCCGAATCGGAACTCCTCGTCGAGGCGGAAGAAAACAAACTTGCGGCGTTCATCCGCGAGACCTCTCCCGAGGAAAAACTCACGCGCTTCCTGCTTGCAAAGTACGATTTCCGCAATGCCGAGGCGGTGATGCGCGCCAAACATCTGCGCGTCGATTACCGTCCCATGGCGGCGGCGGAAGGGGTGTACTCCCTCGCCTTTCTGGAGGAGAAGATCTTTGCGGACGATTACGGTGCGTTCGGCGCTCCTTTAAAAAAGGCGCTTGCGACGGCGGACGAGCTGTTTGTCGGCGGCGGCGCCACGGGCAGAAAGATCAACGCGCTCTTCACCCGCGCCATGTATGCGGAAATGTCTGCGCTTGCGGGCGGGAACAGGGTGCTCGCGGGGATCGTCTCCGTCCGCGCCGATGCCGCGAACATCGGCGTCGCGCTGCGCACGCGCAATTTTGCACTCGCGCAGGAGATGACGGTCGAAGGCGGGTTGCTCGGCGTGGATGCGCTCAGGATCCTGGCGGAGGAGAGCGCGGAACTCATCCGCGAGAAGATGCGCTTTTCGCCGCGGCGGGAGCTTGTCGATGCCGCGCTGGAAGATTTTTCGGCTGGTAGGCCGCTCACACTTTTGGAGCGTGCGGCAGACAGTGCGGCGCTCACCGTTCTGGAAACGGAAAAATACAGCGACGAAGGGTATTTGCCCTTCCTGCGCTATTGCTGCAAGAAAACTGCGGAACTTTGCAACGTGCAGATCGTGCTTGCCTGCCTTTCCAACGGGGCGGACAAGGCGACCGCGCGCGCAAGACTGAGAGGGGCGTATGAAGGGCAGAATGGCTATCATCGGTGACGGCGACGGCGCGCTCGTATTCCGTGCGGCGGGCATGGACGCCTTCCGCGCCGAGAGCGGCGCCGAGGCGAAAGAACTGCTGAAAAAGCTCGCGGGCGAATATCAGGTGATATTCGTGACGGACGTGCTCGCCGTGCAGATGCAGGAGACGATCGCGGCGTACAGCGGCGCGGCGTATCCCATCGTGCTCTCCGTCCCTTCCGTGCGCGGCGGGAACGGGTACGGCGCGGAGACGCTCCGCAGATATTCGGAGCGTGCGCTGGGCATGGATATCCTGCCCCGCGAAGATAAGAAAAACTGACGAGGTCGGGAATGCAAGGAAAAATCGTAAAAGTATCCGGACCGCTCATCGTAGCGGAGAATATGGCGGACGCCAAGATGTACGACGTTGTCCGCGTGAGCGAAAAAAAGCTCATCGGCGAGATCATCGAACTGCGCGGCGACAAGGCGTCCATTCAGGTATATGAGGAGACGGGCGGGCTCGGCCCCGGCGAAACGGTGGAGAGCACGGGCGTTCCGCTCTCGGTGGAACTCGCGCCCGGTCTCATCGAAGGCATCTTCGACGGGATCCAGCGCCCGCTCACGCGCATTGCCGCGGCGTACGGCGACAGGATCACCCGCGGCATTTCCGTCACCAATCTCGATCACGAAAAGGAGTGGGAATTCGTTCCGCTCGCAAGGGAGGGCGACGAGGTGCAGGCGGGGGACTTCCTCGGCTATGTGCAGGAGACGCCCATCGTCCGTCACAAGATCATGGTGCCTTACGGCGTGGCGGGAAAAGTCACGTATATCCGCGGCGGTATGTACAATATCACGCAGACGGTCGCAAAGATCGCCACGCAGAAGGGGGAACGGGAGATCTGCATGCTCACCCGCTGGCCCGTGCGCCGCGGCCGCCCTTACCGCGAGAAGATGTCGCCCGATATGCCCATGATCACGGGTCAGCGCGTCATCGATACGCTCTTTCCCATTGCGCGCGGCGGCGTGGCGGCTGTCCCCGGTCCCTTCGGGAGCGGCAAAACCGTCGTTCAGCACCAGCTCGCAAAGTGGGCGGACGCCGACATCATCGTATATATCGGCTGCGGCGAACGCGGCAACGAGATGACGGACGTTCTGAATGAATTCCCCGAGCTTAAAGATCCCAAAACGGGCGAGCCGCTCATGAAGCGCACGGTGCTCATCGCAAACACGTCGGATATGCCCGTGGCGGCGCGCGAGGCGTCCATCTATACGGGCATCACCATTGCGGAATACTTCCGCGATATGGGTCTCAACGTCGCCATCATGGCGGATTCCACCTCCCGCTGGGCGGAGGCGCTCCGCGAAATGAGCGGACGTCTCGAGGAAATGCCTGGCGAAGAGGGCTATCCCGCCTATCTGTCCAGCCGTCTTGCGGAGTTTTACGAGCGCGCAGGCATCGTAAAAACGCTTGCGGGGGAGGAGCGCGTCGGCTCCGTCACGGCGATCGGCGCGGTGTCGCCCGCGGGCGGCGATCTTTCGGAACCCGTCGCGCAGGCAACGCTCCGCATCGTCAAGGTATTCTGGGGGCTCTCCGCGAGCCTCGCCTACAAGCGCCATTTCCCCGCGATCGACTGGCTCATCAGCTATTCGCTGTATGCCGACCGTCTCGCGCCGTGGTATGCCAAGAACGCCTCGTCCGATTTCAACGAACTGCGCGCGTTCGCCATCCACGTTTTGCAGGAGGAGGCGGAACTCGAGGAGATCGTCCGCCTCGTGGGCGCCGATTCTCTCTCGTATAAAGACCGCCTCACGCTGGAAACTGCAAAGTCCATCCGCGAAGATTTCCTGCATCAGAATGCCTTCCACGAGACGGATACCTTCACGTCGGTCACCAAGCAGTGCCGCATGCTCCGTCTGATCCGCGATTTCCACCGCCTCGGGCTGAATGCGCTCGCCGCGGGCGCGGACTATTCGCAGCTCGTCAACCTGCCCGTGCGCGAAAAGATCGGCAGGAGCAAATATATCGCAGAGGAGGATATCGCGCAGTTCGACGGGATCGCCGAGCAGCTCAAACGCGAGATCCGCGCGCTGGACGGAGGGGAAAGCCGTGTTTAAGGAATATAAGACCATCAAAGAAGTTGTCGGGCCGCTCATGCTCGTCGAGGGCGTGGAAGGGGTCAAGTACAACGAACTCGTCGAGATCGTGCAAAAGGACGGCGGGATCCGCCGCGGCAAGGTGCTCGAAGTCGAGCGCGACAGGGCGCTCGTCCAGCTCTTCGAAAATTCGCAGGGGCTGCAGATCGCCACGAGCCGCGCAAAGTTTTTGGGGCACAGCCTCGAGCTCGCCGTCTCTGAAGATATGCTCGGGCGCGTGTTCGACGGCATGGGCAACCCGCGCGACGGCGGTGCGCCCATCATTGCCGAAAAGCGCATGGATATCAACGGCGAGCCCATCAATCCCGCCGCGCGCGACTATCCAAACGAATTTATCCAGACGGGCGTCTCTGCCATCGACGGGCTGAATACGCTCGTCCGCGGGCAGAAACTTCCCGTATTCTCCATGAGCGGTCTGCCGCACGCGGAGCTCGCCGCCCAGATCGCGCGTCAGGCGCGCGTTCTTAAAAGCGACGAAAAGTTCGCCGTCGTATTTGCCGCGGTGGGCATCACCTACGAGGAGGCGGATTATTTCATCCGCGATTTCCAGGAGACGGGCGCCATCACGCGCACGGTGCTCTTTACCAACCTTGCGAACGATCCCGCCATCGAACGTATCGCAACGCCCAGAATGGCGCTCACCGCTGCGGAATATCTTGCATACGATCTGGGGATGCACGTCCTCGTCATCATCACGGATATCACCAATTACTGCGAGGCGCTGCGCGAAGTTTCGGCGGCGCGCAAAGAGGTGCCGGGGCGCAGAGGATACCCGGGGTATCTGTATACCGACCTTGCCTCCATGTACGAGCGCGCGGGGCGCATCCGCGGCAAACAGGGCTCCATCACGCAGATCCCCATCCTAACCATGCCCGAGGACGACAAAACGCATCCCATCCCCGACCTCACGGGGTATATCACCGAGGGGCAGATCATCCTCTCGCGCGAGCTGTATAAAAAGGGCGTCACGCCGCCCATCGACGTGCTCCCGTCCCTCTCCCGTTTGAAGGATAAGGGCATCGGCGCGGGAAAAACGCGCGAAGATCATGCCGATACGATGAACCAGCTCTTCTCCGCCTATGCGCGCGGGAAGGAGTCCAAGGAGCTCGCTGCGATCCTCGGCGAGGCGGCGCTGTCCGATACCGACAAGCTGTACGCCAAGTTCGCCGAGGAGTTCGAAAAGCGATACGTTTCGCAGGGATTCACCGTCAACCGTTCCATCGAGGAGACGCTCGATCTCGGCTGGGAACTTTTGCGCATCCTGCCGCGCTCCGAACTCAAGCGCATCAAGGAACAGTACATCGAAAAATATCTCGGAAAGCAATAAATAAGGGGGATAAAAGTGGCGCGCATCAACGTAAATCCCACGCGCATGGAGCTGAAAAAGCTGAAGGCGCGGCTGAAAACCGCCCAGCGCGGGTATAAACTGCTCAAAGATAAGACGGACGAAATGGTTCGCCGCTTTTCCGTCATCGTCCGCGAGACCAAACGCCTGCGCGACGAAACGGAGGCGGAGGTCGTGCGCGTCCTCAGGCAGTTCTCGCTCGCCCGCGGCGTCATGTCCAAGCGGGATATCGAGCGTATTTTTTCCATGCCGTCCGTGTCGCTTGCGCTGGAATGCGCCACCGTCAACGTGCTCAACGTCGAGATCCCCAAACTGCACCTCGAGGAAAACGCCGCGGAGGAGAAGTATCCCTATTCCTTTGCCGGCGTCACGAGCGAGGCGGACTACGCCGTACAGGCGGCGGGGGAGGTGGTTTCGCGCCTTCTGCGCCTTGCCGAAATGGAGAAGGCGACTGCCATGCTCGCCGATGAGATCGAGCGCAGCAAACGGCGCGTCAACGCGCTGGAATACGTCATGATCCCCGATCTTGAAGAGACGATCCGTTATATCTCGCAGAAGCTCGAAGAGAACGAGCGCTCCGGACTGACGCGGCTCATGAAGGTAAAGAGCATGCTTTCGGAGCGCGACGCGTAAAAGTCTGTCCCGCGGCTGTATTTGTCGCAGATCGACTGCATCATTTCAGGATATAAAAAGACGAGGCAAAACGCCCCGTCTTTTTTCCGTCCGCCGCACGCCCGCCGCACTCCGGCGGGCGCCGTGTTTATTCTCCCGCAAAC
>CALVWO010000055.1 GCA_944367465.1 uncultured Clostridia bacterium | reverse complement strand
GTCAGATTCACGCAGGAACACTATCCGCATCAGCTGAAAAATCCGAAGGTGCTCGGATTTGCCGAGGAAGCGGCAAAAGAATAATAGAGCAGACCGCCCCGCCGCGAAATATATCGCGGCGGGGCGGATTTTTTAAAAGATATTCGAGAGCGAAAGGGCGTACGAGGCGGGGAGCGTTTCGGCAAGGTGCAGAAGGATCTCTATCTTCGGGAGCGCAAGGTCGTAGTCTCCTTCCGCAACGAGGCGCACCGTCTCGGAGAGCGTGTCGTCCACACGGTTTACGTCGTTGTGCGGCAGCCACACGTGCAGTTTTTCCTTGCGCGCCTCCCAGGCGGTGCGCACCGCCTCCGCGTCGCCGCCCGTCGCGTTCCCGCCGTCCGTCTTTTCGTACAAAGTGCGCAGCTCTTCGTGAAAGTTTTCGAAACTGTTTGTCACATAGATGTTTTCAAATACCGCTGCGCCGATCAGCAGAAGGAGCGCCGCGGCGATCGCCGCAAGTGATTTGATCATGGTGCCTTCCTTATGTAGCGGACGGCGGAAAGGCGCGGTACCATGTCCGCGTTCTCCGTCTTCCCGCGCGGGCATGGGTGCGCGGGAGGGCGGGCGGCGCGGCTACCATGTCTTGCCGTCGGGGTATGTCACGTTCAGCGTGCGGAACTTTTCGCCCTTTTCCTGTAAATACAGTTTTCCCGTGCCGTCGGCGGTGAGCACGAGCACCTTTTTTATCTTCTTCACGCCTTCTTTGCGCAGGACGCCCTCAAAAAAGTTCTGTTCCAGTCCCGTGAGCGAAAGGTTCTTGCCGTCGAATCTTCCGTTGTCGATGATGACGAGCGGGAGCGACGTCTGCATCTGTTCGTAGTTCTCTTTTGGCAGCGCCGAGAACGTGCCGTTGGATTCATACAGCGCATAATCGATGCAGTCGAGGGAGAAATACCCCGCGGAGCGGAGCGATTCGATGAGATCGGAAACGTCGAGGTTGTTGCGCTTGAGCTGATAGTCGTCGATGCCGTTTTTATTGATGACGACGCTCGGCTTTCCGCTGATGAACGATTTCAAAGGCTTGACTTTCAGGTCGATCAGCGTGACGATCTCGTGCAGAACATAGATGGCGAGCACGGAGACGACGCCGTAGAGGAGCGGGATGGACGTATCCGCCATGGGAATACAGGCAAGCTCCGCAATGAGAAGGGTGATGACGAGCTCAAAGGGCTGCATCTCGCCGATCTGGCGCTTTCCCATAAGGCGCATGACGATGAGCAGGACGATATAGATGATCGCCGTGCGGATCATGACGAGTACCATATAAAAAGTATCCGCTGTTTTGAAAAATGTATGCTCATTTGATTGCTTTTTTGCGCAGATGCGTTTATAATATGCGGCAGAAGAGTAGCCAAGGTGCGTTAAGTGTTGCGAAACGGGACGTTGTTCGCAAACGAAAGGGGAATCCCCTGCGGTGCCGCGGCGCGTCCGCTCGAATATGCGCGAAAGCGCGTTCTGAAAGTAGCCGCAAGATGACCTCCGCTCGTTCGGGGACGGCTGCGGCTCGGCGGACCTCCTCAAATGAAGGGAGGTTTTTTTGTATGCTTTTTTCCACCTATTTCCGCGCCCTTTCGGCGGGGAAGAAGACGGCGTTCGTCGCCGTGCTGGCAGCGCTGAGCGTCGTCGTCAACTGTTTTTCCATCGATATCGGCGCAAGCAACAAGATCGCGTTCACATACACGGTCTGCTTCTTTGCGGGGTATCTTCTGGGCGGCGTTCCCGCGTTTTTCGTGGCGCTGTTCGGCGATGTGATCGGGTACCTTGTCAACCCCGTCGGCGTGTACTGGCTGTACGGCGTCACCCTCGGCTTGTACGCTTTTTTAATGGGCGTCGTCATGAACGTGCCGCTCGGGAAGGGACACCGCGCCGCGCCTTACATCAAAGCCGCCGCAGCGCTGCTGCTCGGCTATGCGCTCGTCACGGTCTTTCTGAATTCGCTCATCAATTACTCGTATCTGATGGTATTTGTGTGGAACGGCGCGCCGACCAAGACGTTCCTCGTCTACCTCGGCGGCAGGCTCGCGTTCCAGACGATCGTTTACGCCGTCAATTTTGCGATCTGCGTCGTGCTCCTGCCCGTTCTCGTGCATATCGGCAGAACGGGGTCGAAGAACAGGAAAACGCCGCCTGCGGAGGGGGAGGGCGAGCGCGTCCGCCCGGGCGTGCACGACCGTCCGGACAATCCATAAAAATTACTTACAGTCAGCCCGATACGCGTTATCGGGTTGACTTTTTTATTCGCGGCGTGCTATAATGAAACGGATTTTTGAAGGAGACAGCCATGAACTCAGCCTTGCTTGCCGATACGGTGATGTTCGGCGCGAACAGCCGCGGGATCATCATCTTCGGGTTTGAGATCTACTATTACGCCATCTGCATCGTGTGCGGCATGATCGGCGCGGCGGCGCTCTCCGCGCTTCTGATGAAGCGCAGGAACATGTCGCCCGATCTTATCTTCCTCTTGTTTGTCGTGTGCATCCCCACCGCGGTCATCTGCGCGCGGCTCTTTTCCTGCCTTACCGATCCGAATATCGGCATTCAGAATTTCTTCCGTTTCCGCGACGGCGGACTCTCCGTCACGGGAGGCGTTTTGGGCGGCGTTTTCGCGGGCTTCGTCGTCTGCCGCATCAAGAAGGTGAGCTTTCTGCGGGCGGCGGACTGCGTCGTCGTCAATATCCTCATCGCGCAGTCGCTGGGCAGATGGGGGAACTTCTTCAACGGCGAAGTGTACGGCGCGGAGGTCGCGAATCCCGCGCTCCAATGGTTCCCGTTCGCGGTGCCCATCAGTCATTTTGCGGGCGCGGGCGGCATCGACGGCTTTTCCGATCCCAACGCGACGTGGCACTATGCGTTCTTCTTCTACGAGAGCGTGATCAACCTCATCGGCTGGGCGATCCTCTTCACGCTCGCATGGAAATTAAAGAAAAAGCCCAACGGCATCCTCACCTGTTCGTATTTTGTGTGGTACGGCACGGTGCGTTCGATCATGGAGCCGCTGCGGGATCCCGAATTCATTCTCGACAGGGGCGGCGTGATGTGGTCGGAGCTCTTCTCCATCCTCATGGTTGGGCTCGGCATCTGCGCCATCCTCGTGCTGCTCATCCTCAACTTCCGCAAGGAGGGCGCCTTCTTCGGCAGCCGAACGGGCGACCCGTGCGGCATCAGCGAATACATGACGCCCTATAAGGACGACGAACCCTATTATTCCACGATCAATATGTTCGGCGACAAGTATCCGCCCGCACCCCCCAAAAAGAAAAAGGGGGAGGACGGCGGCGCGCCTTCCGGAGCGGCTGACGATGCTCCCGCCGGGGCGTCCGAAGATGAAAAGCCGGAGGACGGCGGAGGCGACGCATGAGGAACCTCACCCTGCTTACCGACCTGTATCAGCTCACGATGGGTCAGGGATATTTTGCGCGGGGAAAGCACACGCAGAAGGCGGTGTTCGATATCTTCTTCCGTCCCAACCGCCTCATCACCTATTCGGTCGCCGCGGGGCTCGATCAGGCGGCGGACTATTTGGAAAATCTGCACTTCGACGAGAGCGATATCGCCTATCTCCATTCGCTCAACATGTTCACGGAGGACTATCTCGCGTACCTCTCCGAACTGCGCTTTACGGGCGACGTGTACGCGGTGCGCGAAGGGGAGATCGTCTTTCCGTACGAGCCCATCGTCACCGTCGTGGCGCCCATGCTCGAGGCGCAGCTCGTCGAAACGGCGCTTCTGACCTTTATCAATCACCAGACGCTCATCGCCTCCAAAGCCGCAAAGATCTGCGCGGCGGCGGGCGGCGGGGTCATGGAGTTCGGCCTGCGCCGTGCGCAGGGCGCCGACGCGGGCGTCTACGGGGCGCGCGCCGCCATGATCGGCGGATGCGTCGGAACTTCCAACGTCTATGCGGGCAAGCTCTTTCACGTTCCCGTTTCGGGGACGATGGCGCACAGCTGGGTCATGAACTTCGGAAGCGAGCTGGAGGCGTTCCGCGCCTATGCGGAGAGTTTTCCCGAAAACTGTCTTCTGCTCGTCGACACCTACGATACCCTCCGCAGCGGCGTGCCGAACGCCATAAAAGTGTTCCGCGAGCTGCGCGAAAAGGGGTACGATCCCAAGGGCATCCGTCTCGATTCGGGCGATCTGGCGTATCTTTCCAAAGAGGCGCGTAAGATGCTCGACGACGCCGGGTTTGAAAACGCGATCATCTGCGCCTCGGGCGATCTCGATGAAACGCTCATCCGTTCTCTGAAGGCGCAGGGCGCGCGCATCGATACATGGGGCGTCGGCACCAAGCTCATCACGAGCGCCGATCTCCCCGCGCTCGGCGGCGTGTACAAGCTCGCCGCGGTGTACGAGAACGGAAGGGAGATCCCCAAGATCAAGCTCTCCGACACGACGGAGAAGATCACCAATCCCTCCTTCAAGGAAGTCTACCGCATTTACGACGGCAAGACGGATAAGGCGCTCGCCGATTACATCGTGCGCGCGGGGGAGACGGTGGACGAGAGCAAGCCGCTCACCCTCTTCCATCCCGTCGATACATGGAAGCGCATGACCGTTACGGGATTCCGCGCAAGAAAGCTGCGCGAAAAGCTCATCGAGGGCGGAAAGCGCGTTCAGCCGCGCTATACCATTCCCGAGATCGCCGCATACCGCGCGGGCGAATACGCACGCTTCTGGGAAGAGTACACGCGGCAGGATATGCCGCACATTTATAAGGTCGATCTTTCTCCCGCGCTGTACGAGCTCAAACGCGCGCTCGTCGAAGAGCACGGGCGAGGGTAAGGAGACGAAATGTTCGGACTGTATACCAAGCGCGACGTACAAATGCTGGTTCGCCGCCTCCGCGACGAATACGACGCGGCGCTGAAGGAGCAGAAAGCCGCGTCTGAGGAGCTCAAGGCGGAGAACCGCGCGCTCTCGGCGCGCGTCTCGGAGCTCGAAGGGGAGCGCGGCAGCGTTTCCGAGGCGCTCGTGCACGCCGTAAAGGAGGGGGAGCGCATCAAAGAGGAAGGTTCCCGCGCGGCGGAGAACGGACAGAAGGAATTTGCGCTGCTCGCCGAAAAGTGCCGCCTGTTCCTTGCAAAACTCATGCAAAAATATCCCGACGAAGAGGATACGCAGGCGTTCGCCGCTTTCGTCGAGTCGCTCTCGGGCGCGCTCGGCGAGGAGGAAGAGGAGAGCGGGCTGGATATGGACGAAGTGCTCGCTCCCAAACAGCCCCTCGATCTGGGAAAGCTCTGTAAAGATCTCGGACTGATGGAGGACGGCGAATGACCAAAAACCAGATGAAACGTTACAAATACATCATGGCGGGGCTGGGCGGCGCGCTCATCTTTGCGGTGCTGCTCGCCGTCGATCTTGCGACCAAGGCGTGGGCGGAGTGGTATGAGTTTGCCTACGGGCTCAACCAGCCCTCGTACTTCCTCGGGTTCATCAAACTCACCTATACCCAGAACCGCGGCATCGCCTTCGGCATCGCGAGCGACGATCCGCTCGTCATGTCCATCATCATCGCCGTCACCATCCTGCTGGCGATCCTGCTCATCGTCGCTTTTTTCACGATCTTCCGCAACAACATGCCCGTGCGCATCTGTCTCGCCACCGTCGAGGCGGGCGCCGTCGGAAACATCATCGACCGTCTTTGCCTGGGCTACGTGCGCGACTTTCTCGACGTCCGCCCGATCGGATTCGGCATCTGCAACATCGCCGATTTTTATATCGTGTTCGGCGTCATCGTCATTGCGTTCATCATCCTTTTCATCGGCAAGAACGCGGTGTTCCCGCTCAAAAAATCGTGGCGGGAGCAGGCGAGAAAGGAAGATGAGGAGCGCGACCGCATGAACGGACATTCCGGAGATGCGCATCGGGATGAATGAGTACGTCGTAGAAGTTCCCTGCCGTGCGGACGTGTTCGTCAGCGAGCGCGCGGGGCTCACGCGTTCCGCCGTCAAAAAACTGGCGGACGGCGGTCATCTCTTTGCGGACGGCGTTCCCGTAAAAGCCGGGCAGCTGCTGAAAGCGGGGGCGAAAGTGACGGTGGAGATCCCCGCGCCTGTACCCATCCGCGCGCAGCCCGAGGATATCCCCGTCGACATCGTCTATGAGGACGAGGATATCGCCGTCGTCAACAAGCCGCAGGGCATGACGGTGCACGCCGGCGCGGGCAGGACGGAGGGGACGCTCGTCAATGCGCTCCTGTACCGCCTGCACTCCCTGAGCGGCATCAACGGCGAGATCCGCCCGGGCATCGTGCACCGCATCGATAAGGATACTTCCGGGCTGCTCGTCGTCGCCAAGAACGACGCCGCGCATCTCTCGCTCGCCGCGCAGATCGCGGAAAAGTCGTGCAAACGCGAATATCTCGCCCTGCTGGAGGGGGTCGTCAGAGAGGAAACGGGGCATATCTCCACGCTCATCGGGCGCGATCCGAAAGACAGGCTGAAAATGGCGGTGCTTCCCGCGGGCGGGCGGCGTGCCGAAACGGATTTTTTCGTACTGGAACGCTTTCCCGCGAACACGCTCATGCGGTTCGCATTGCAGACGGGGCGCACGCATCAGATCCGCGTCCATGCAAAGTATATGGGGCATCCCGTGGTGGGCGATCCCGTATACGGCTATAAAAAACAGCGGTTTTCGCTCAACGGACAGCTCCTGCACGCATACCGTCTCACGCTCACGCACCCGAGAACGGGGGAGCGGCTCGCCTTTGAGGCGCCTCTTCCCGAGTATTTTGAGCGCGTGCTTGCGATCCTGCGGCGGGAGAGCGCGAACGGACATTAAGGGAGAAGGATATGTTGATTCTCAATCAGGACGAAATGCGGCGCGCGGTCACGCGGCTTGCGATGCAGGCGGTGGAGGCGTGCAAGGGTACGGACTTCGTGCTCGTCGGGATCCGTACGCGCGGGGTCATTCTCGCCCGCAGGATGCAGAAGGAGATCGCGCGGCTCGAGGGCGCCGAGCTCCCCGTGGGGATCCTCGATATTTCGCTCTACCGCGACGATCTGCTCGAAGGCTGCGACGCGGTGTTCAAGGGCAGCGAGATCGGGTTTCCCATCGAGGGCAGGCAGGTCGTGCTGTGCGACGACGTCCTCTATACGGGCAGAACGGTGCGCGCGGCGCTTGCGGCGCTCTCCTCCATGGGCAGGGCGGGCGCGGTGCGCCTGTATACCCTTGTCGACCGCGGGCACAGGGAGCTCCCGTTCCGTGCGGACGGCGTCGGCAAAAACGTTCCCACGTCCAAAAAGGAGCGCGTTGTGGTGCGCTTTGCCGAAACGGACGGCGAGGACGGCGTATATCTCTTCAAGAGCGGAGAATAAATTTGTCAAAAACGGCGGACAGCCGTTTTCGGAGGTACATAAATATGGCAAAGAAAACAGAAAACAAACAGCAGACGACGCAGCACAGACGTTCCGCGCCTTCCCGCGTGAGCATCGTCGACCTTCTCGCGTTCCTTGCGCTCGCGGCTTCGGCGATCCTTCTCGTGATCGGACCTATCCTCAGGTGGGTGCTTGCCAACACAGGCGGCGCGGTCGTCATGCAGGCGCTCAACCTCGTGCAGCAGTACTGCGTGCTTGCCGCGATCGCCATTCCCGGCTGGTACTTCGTGCGCGGGAAGCGCAAAGCGTGGCGGATCGCATACTTTATTTTCCTTGCGATCTATGTCGCGGGCACCATCCTCGGCATGACGCTGGGCATCTGAAAATACGATCGGAGAGAAAACGGCTTTTCCAGCCGTTTTTTCTTTACAAATCAGCGGATTTTTTTTATAATAAAGGGGAAACAAAAATACAGAAAAGCGCAGCGGGAGAGAGGTATGAAACCTGTCATTGCGATCGTAGGGCGCCCCAACGTCGGCAAGAGCACCTTCTTCAACAAGGTCGCGGGGCGAAAAATTTCTATCACGGAAAACAGGCCGGGCGTCACGCGCGACCGTATCACCGTAGACTGCGAATGGCGCGCCAGGCCGTTCACGCTCATCGATACGGGCGGCATCGAGCTCAAGAGTGAGGATACGATGTGGAAGGAGATCGCCGTTCAGGCGAAAGCCGCCGTCGAGCTCGCGGACGTCATTCTCTTTTTCACGGACGGAAGGGAGGGGCTCACCTCCTCCGATTACGACGTTGCGGACTATCTCCGCCGCAGCAAAAAGCCCGTCGTGCTCGTCGTCAACAAGGTGGACGAATATTCGCCCGATAAACTCTTCGAGTTCTATTCGCTCGGGCTGGGCGAACCGTACGCCGTATCGTCCGAACACTCCCGCGGCATCGGCGACGTGCTGGATACCGCCGTGGAGTTTTTCCCCAAGGGCGAGAGCGCGGAGGACGGCTCTTTGAAGATCGCCGTCGTCGGCAAGCCCAATGCGGGCAAAAGTTCGCTCGTCAATAAGATCCTGGGGCAGGAGCGCACCATCGTCACGCCGCTTGCGGGAACCACGCGCGACGCGGTGGATACCCGCTTCGAACAGGGCGGCAAGGCGTATACCATCATCGATACGGCGGGGATCCGCCGCAAGCGTTCGGTGGAGGACGACGTGGAGTACTATTCCGTGCTCCGCGCCTTCGACGCCGTGCGCCGCGCCGACATATGCGTGCTCGTGGTGGACGCGGGCGAGGGCCTCACCGAACAGGACGTGAAGATCATCGGCTACGTACACGAACAGGGCAAACCGAGCGTCGTCGTCATGAACAAGTGGGATACCGTCGAAAAGGATACCCACACCATCGAAAAATTCGAAAAGAAGCTGCGCGACGACCTCAAATTCATGGATTATTTCAAGTCGGTGTATATTTCCGCAAAGACGGGGCAGCGCGTCGACAGGGTGCTCGCCCTTGCCGAGGAGGCGTTCGCGCACGCCAACTTCCGCGTGGCGACGGGGGAGCTCAATGACCTGCTCATGGACGCGATGCGCGTTTCCGAACCGCCTTCCTACCAGGGGCGGCGGCTCAAACTGTATTTTGCGTCGCAGGTCGCGGTATGTCCGCCGCTGTTCGTGCTCATGGTCAACGACGAAGGTCTCATGCACTTCTCCTACGAGCGCTATCTCGAGAATACCATCCGCGGCGCTTATGACTTTTCCGGCACGCCCATCCGCATCCAGGTGCGCAACAACAAGGAGCAATCATGAAGGAGATCGCCTTTTCCGAACTGTGGTACTGGCTGCTCCTGATGGCGGTCGTATGCTATTTCATCGGGTGT
This sequence comes from uncultured Clostridia bacterium, assembly GCA_944367465.1. Taxonomy (GTDB): domain Bacteria; phylum Bacillota; class Clostridia; order Christensenellales; family Borkfalkiaceae; genus Gallimonas. The sequence continues at coordinate 767 of CALVWO010000055.1, read as the reverse complement.
TTCAACTTTGCCGTGCTCATTGCAAAGACGAAGCATAAAGACGTGCACAAGATCGGCAGCGGAAATCCCGGCACAATGAACATGACGCGCGAATTCGGGCTCAAAGTCGGGCTCATCAACTTCCTGTGCGACGCCTGCAAGGGCGGGATCCCCGCCGTGATCAGCTATTTCATCTTCCGCGATTACGTCTTTGCGGGAACGGCGGTCGCCGTCTCTGATTTTACGCGGTATTTCTGCGGCGTGTTCGTCATCATCGGGCATATCTGGCCCGTCACCATGAGGTTTCAGGGCGGAAAGGGCATTGCCTCCTCGCTCGGACTGCTGTGGTTCTGCCTCTCGTGCGACAGCGCCTGGAATATCCTCTTCGCGCTTCTTGCGCTCATCGGCGTCGTACTCTATATCGCGTTTACGGAGTGGGGCTCGATGGGGTCGCTCCTTGGCGTGAGCGGGCTCTCTGTATGGCAGGGGCTCATCTTCTTTTTCCGTTACGAGGCAGTCATCGGAAACGTATGGGTCATCCTGATGTTTGTCCTGCTGCTCCTCCTCAATTTCCTCACATGGTTCGCGCACCGCAAAAATCTCGTGCGCCTGTTCGCCGGCGAGGAGCACCGCACCTCCGTGAAAAAACTATCCAAAGGAAAACGCGGCACGCAGAATATGTGAGCCGTACCGTAAAGCCGCCGTCCCGTATCTGATATGCACCCCAAAAGTTGGACAGACTTTAGGGGGTGCATATTTTTATGTCAAACGGAAAAAGATTTCAAACA
>CALVWO010000054.1 GCA_944367465.1 uncultured Clostridia bacterium | reverse complement strand
CACTGCGGTGATGCGCATAACGCGCCGCTCAACCCTGCGCCCGTCTCAGCGACACCAAGGTAATGTGTCGCTTCGGTCACGAAATTGCCGCTGAAATGGCAATTTCTTAGTTCGCGGCGCGCGCACACCGCACCGCGGTGGTGCGCATAACGCGCTGCTCACCCCACATTTGCGCATACCTGCGCTCGTCGCGACAAGGCGCATTTTGTGGTCATTCGGCTAAGCCGAACGCCGCACTTTTTACGCCTGTCGCTCCTCTTCACGAAAATCTTTTCATAGAAAATATTTTCGTGATTGCTGCGGTACATTATGAAAAGGTGAGATAGCGCGCGCTAAAATGTTGCTATCTGCGCGCTATCGAGGAAAAACACGCACAAAGTGTAAACGACTGCGGGGTTTCCCTAAAACTCACGGAATTTTTCCGCGAACTGACGCGGAAAAATTCGTGAACAAAATATGGAGGATTTTTATATGGGTTACATACGTAAGAGCATGAAACGCGCGCTTGCGGGCAATTCTTATCCCGGCCGCGGGATCGTCATCGGCAAGAGCTCGGACGGAAGAAAGGCGATGTTCGCCTATTTCATCATGGGCAGGAGCGAAAACAGCCGCAACCGCGTCTTTGTGGAAAACGGCGACGAAGTGACGATCTATCCCTTCGACGAGAGCAAGGTGGAAGATCCTTCCCTCATCATTTATTCGCCCGTCAAGCAGGTCGGCAGCGACATCATCGTCACCAACGGCGACCAGACGGACACCATCGAAGAGTTTCTGCAAAAGGGCAAGTGCTTCCGCTGCGCGCTGAATACGCGTACGTTCGAGCCTGACGCGCCCAACTATACGCCCCGCATCAGCGGTATCCTCCACCTCAAAAAGGGCGGGTTCACCTATGAAATGTCTATTTTGAAGAGTGCGGACGGCAAGGGTGTCAAGTGCAACCGTTTCACCTTCGATTACGAGCCCGTCAACGGCACGGGGCATTTTATCCACACCTATGAAAAGGACGGAAATCCGCTCCCGACGTTCGAGGGCGAGCCTGAGCGCGTGGCGATCCCCAACGACGTCAACGCGTTCGCCGAGGAGATCTGGCAGAACCTCGACGCAAACAACAAGATCGCCCTGTATGTGCGCGCCGTCAATCTGAGAACGTGGCAGAGCGAGAGCGTGCTCATCAACAAATATCAGAAATGATCCGCATGCCCGCCGCGGCGGCGGGCGCGGCTCCGCCCGCGCGGCGGGACACAAATAACGCGAAGATTTACGGAGGTCATGATGAACGAATTTTCTTTGAAGTACGGCTGTAACCCCAACCAGAAGCCCGCGCGCATCTACATGGAGAACGGCGGCGATCTTCCCGTCGAGATCCTCAACGGAAGACCGGGCTACATCAATTTTCTCGACGCCTTCAACTCCTGGCAGCTTGTAAAGGAAGTGAAGGAGGCGACGGGCATGTGCGCCGCAACGAGCTTCAAGCACGTTTCGCCTACGTCGGCGGCGGTGGGGAAAAAACTCTCGCCCGCACTCAAAAAATCCTGCTTCGTCGATGATATCGAGGGGCTCGACGATTCTCCGCTCGCCTGCGCATACGCGAGGGCGAGGGGGACGGACAGAATGTCCTCCTTCGGCGACTGGATCGCGCTCTCCGACGAGTGCGACGAAGTGACCGCAAAGATCATCTCCCGCGAGGTCTCCGACGGCATCATCGCCCCCGCGTACAGTCCCAAGGCGCTCGAGATCCTCAAACAGAAGCGCAAGGGCGGCTATAACATCGTAAAGATCGACCCCGATTATATTCCCGCCGAGATCGAGCACAAGCAGGTGTTCGGCGTCACGTTCGAGCAGGGGAGAAACAATTTCAAAATCGACCGCGCGCTCCTCAACAACATCGTCACAAAGAACAAGGAGCTTCCCGAAGATAAGGCGGTCGACCTCATCATCTCGCTCATCACCTTAAAATATACGCAGAGCAACTCTGTCTGTTTCGCTGCGGACGGACAGGCGATCGGCGTCGGCGCGGGGCAGCAGTCGCGCATCCACTGCACCCGTCTCGCGGCGCAGAAGGCGGATCTGTGGCATCTCCGTCAGCACGAGAAGGTGCTTTCGCTGAAATTTGCCGAGGGCGTCGGCAGACCCGAAAAGAACAACATCATCGATATTTATCTCTCCGACGACGCGGACGAGGTGCTCGCGGAAGGCGAATGGCAGAAGAACTTCGCCGTCCGTCCCGAGCCCTTCACGCGCGAGGAAAAAGCGGCGTATCTTAAAACGATCAGGGGCGTTTCGCTCGGATCGGACGCGTTCTTCCCCTTCTCCGATAACATCGAGCGGGCATACAGGAGCGGCGTGAGCTATGTTGCGGAACCGGGCGGCTCCGTGCGCGACGACCTCGTCATCGAGGCGGCGGACAGCCACAACATGGTGATGGCGTTCACAGGCATGCGTCTCTTCCATCACTGATCACAGCGTGATCTCCCGCGCAAATCCGTCATATTTCGGGTTTGCGCTTACACTTTTTTATAAAATGAGGCAATCAATATGGATATCTTAGTCGTAGGCGGCGGCGGAAGAGAACACGCCGTCATCAAGGCGCTCCGCAGGAGCAGAAGGTCGGGCAAGATCTATGCGCTGCCCGGAAACGGCGGCATCGCCGCCGATGCGGAATGCGTGCCCGTCAAGGCGACGGACGTCAAGGGCATCGTTGCGTTCGCGCGCGAAAAGAAGGTGGATTTTGCCGTCGTCACGCCCGATGATCCGCTCGTCCTCGGCTGCGTCGACGAGCTCGAGGCGGCAGGCGTACCCTGTTTCGGACCCAATAAGAACGCGGCGATCATCGAGGGGAGCAAGGTCTTTTCCAAGAACCTCATGAAGAAGTACGGCATTCCTACCGCGGCGAGCGAAACGTTCACCGATCCCGCGTCCGCGGTCGCCTATCTGAAGACCGCGTCCTATCCCACCGTCATCAAGGCGGACGGGCTTGCGCTCGGAAAGGGCGCCGTCATCGTGAACACCTTCGAAGAGGCGGAAAAAACGGTGAAAGAGATGATGGTGGATCGCATATTCGGCGCCAGCGGCGAAAAGATCCTCGTCGAGGAATTTCTCACCGGCCCCGAGGTCTCCGTGCTTTCCTTCACGGACGGCAAGACCGTCGTGCCCATGGTCTCTTCCATGGATCACAAGCGCGCACAGGATAACGACGAGGGACTCAACACGGGCGGCATGGGGACCGTCGCGCCCAATCCCTACTACACGAAGGAGATCGCGGCGGAGTGCATGGAAAAGATCTTCCTGCCCACCGTCCGTGCGATGAACGCGGAGGGGCGCCCCTTCAAAGGCTGCCTTTACTTCGGGCTCATGCTCACCAAAGACGGCCCCAAAGTCATCGAATACAACTGCCGTTTCGGCGATCCCGAAACGCAGGTCGTGCTGCCGCTTTTGCAATCCGATCTTCTCGAGATCATGCTTGCGGTGCGCGGCGGGAGCCTGACCGCAGACATGGTGCGCTTCAGCGAGGGCGCGGCGTGCTGCGTCGTGCTCGCCTCCGAGGGGTATCCAAAGCACTACGATACGGGTTTTGAGATCACCATGCCCGAGGTCGGAAGGAACGAAGAGATCTATGTGGCGGGCGCAAAGGCGGAAGGGGGGAAGCTCCTCACTTCGGGCGGCAGAGTACTCGGCGCCGTCGCCACCGCGCCCACGCTCAAAGAGGCGGTCGACGGCGCGTATACGCTGGCAGACAGGATCCATTTCGCAAACGCATATATGCGGCGGGATATCGGCAAGCGTGCCCTCGCCGCGCTTAAGGGGGAATAAAGCGTGGTCTACAGAATTTATGTCGAAAAGAAAGAGGGGTTCGATAACGAGGCGCGCGCGCTTTTGTCGGACGTAAAGGAGATCCTCGGGATCGGCGGCATCGACCGTATCCGCATCCTCAACCGCTACGACGCGGAGGACATCGGCGGAGCGCTCTTCAAAGAATGCGTCAAAACGGTGTTTTCCGAGCCGCAGATGGACGTCGCGAGCGAGGGCGTCGATCTCTCCGGTGCGCGCGTGTTCGCGGTGGAGTATCTGCCCGGGCAGTTTGATCAGCGCGCAGATTCCGCGGCGCAGTGCATCCAGCTCATCTCCATGCAGCCGCGTCCCGTCATCCGCACCGCAAAGGTGTACGCCGTGTACGGCAGCGTTACGGAAGAGGCGCTCGCCGCCATCAAAAAGTATGTCATCAACCCCGTGGAGAGCCGCGAGGCGTCTCTTGCGATCCCCGAAACGCTGAAAATATCGCACCCCGTTCCCACTGAGGTGCCTACGCTCACGGGGTTCCTCGATCTCGACGAGGCGGGGCTTGCGGAGTTCGTCAAAAAGTACGCCCTCGCCATGGACGAGGACGACGTCGCGTTCTGTCAGGCGTATTTCAGGCGCGAGGGACGCGATCCCACGCTCACCGAGATCAGAATGATCGATACCTACTGGTCCGATCACTGCCGTCACACCACCTTCCTTACGACCATCGACGGCGTGACGTTCGAAGATGAGCTCCTGCAAAAGACGTACGAGGAATATATCGCCGCGCGCGAGGAGATCGGCCGCACCAAGCCCGTCAATCTCATGGATATCGGCACGATTGCGGCAAAGCTGTTAAAAAAGCGCGGGCTTTTGGAAAAGCTCGACGAGTCGGAGGAGATCAACGCCTGCACCGTCAGGATCAAAGTCAATGTAGACGGCGAATTGCAGGACTGGCTGCTCCTTTTCAAGAACGAAACGCACAACCACCCTACGGAGATCGAGCCCTTCGGCGGCGCGGCGACCTGCATCGGCGGCGCCATCCGCGATCCGCTCTCGGGCAGAAGCTACGTCTATGCCGCCATGCGCGTGACGGGCGCGGGCGATCCTCTGCAGCCCGTCTCCGAGACGATGCAGGGCAAACTCCCGCAGCGCAAGATCTGCACGACCGCGGCGGCGGGCTATTCCTCTTACGGCAACCAGATCGGTCTCGCAACGGGGCAGGTCGACGAGCTGTATCATCCCGGATATGTTGCAAAGCGGCTGGAGATCGGCGCGGTCATCGCGGCGACGCCCGCCGAGAATGTGCGGCGCGAAGTGCCCGCTCCCGGCGATAAAGTCATCCTTCTCGGCGGCAGAACGGGGCGCGACGGCTGCGGCGGTGCAACGGGTTCCTCCAAATCTCACACGCTCGAATCGCTCACCCACTGCGGTGCGGAAGTGCAGAAGGGCAACGCGCCCGAAGAGCGCAAGCTCCAGCGCCTCTTCCGCAATAAGGACGCAATGCTCCTCATCAAGCGCTGCAACGACTTCGGTGCGGGCGGCGTCTCCGTCGCCATCGGCGAGCTTGCGGACGGGCTTTCCATCGACCTCAACGCCGTACCCAAGAAGTACGACGGGCTGGACGGCACCGAGCTTGCTATCTCCGAGTCTCAGGAGCGTATGGCGGTCGTTGTCGAACCGGATAAGACGGAGCAGTTCATTGCTCTTGCCGAAAAAGAAAACCTCGAAGCGACGGTCGTCGCGACGGTCACGGAAGAGCCGCGCCTCGTCATGACGTGGAACGGCAGAACCATCGTCAATATCTCGCGCGAATTCCTCAACTCCAACGGTGCGGAAAAGCACGTCGTCGTCGCGCCCGCCAAGGTGCAGCCCTACGCGCGCGAGGTCGCGGGTACGTTCACCGAAAATTACAGGAAGCTGGCGGGCGATCTGAACGTCTGCTCCAAGCGCGGGCTTTCGGAGCGGTTCGATTCCACCATCGGCGCAGGCACCGTGCTCATGCCCTTCGGCGGAAAGTATCAGAACACGCCGCCGCAGGCGATGGTACACCTCGTCTCTGTCGAGAAGGGGCATACCGATACCGTCTCGTATATGGCGTGGGGCGGCAATCCCTACGTCGCCGAAAAGAGCCCTTATCACGGCGCATATCTCGCCGTCGTCGAGAGCGTCGCCAAGCTCATTGCAACGGGTGCGTCGTTCGAGGACGTCTATCTCACCTTCCAGGAATACTTCTTGAAGCCCGGGCACGACGCCGCCCGCTGGGGGCAGCCGCTCGCGGCGCTTCTGGGTGCGTTCAAGGCGCAGACGGAGCTCAAGATCGCCGCGATCGGCGGAAAGGACTCCATGAGCGGTACCTTCGAGCATATCGACGTTCCGCCCACGCTCGTCTCCTTCGCGGTAACGACGGGCAAGGCGGGCGAGGTCGTCTCGCCCGAATTCAAGGCGGCGGGGCACAAGGTCGCCCTCCTTTCGCCCGCGTACGACGAAAACGGTCTGCCCGTCACGGCGTCCCTTCTGAGCGTGTTTGCCGAGGTCACGGCGCTGCTGCGTTCTGGCAAGGCGGTCGCCGCCTATACGCCCGGGTTCGGCGGCGTTGCCGAGGCTGTCATGAAGATGTGCTTCGGCAACATGATCGGGTTCCGCTATGCGGACGGTACCTCTTCCGAAGAGCTCTTCGGCTATCGGTACGGCGCATTCGTGCTCGAGCTTGCCGAGGATATCCCCGTCGGCAAGACGCTCGGCGTAACGACGGACAGAGCGGATATTTCTCTCGGTTTCGAGCACATCTTCCTCAGCGAGCTTCTGCGCGTCTATGAAGATAAGCTCGAGCCCGTGTATGCCTGCAACATTCCCACCCCGCAGGAGAGCGTTCCCACGTTCACCTGTCGCGCGGTAAACGAACTCGTATGCAGTGCGCCCGTTGCCCGTCCCAAGGTGCTCATTCCCGTATTCCCCGGCACGAACTGCGAATACGATACGGCGAAGGCGTTTGCGGACGCGGGCGCCGATCCCGAGATCTACGTCATCCGCAACCGCACGGCGGACGAAGTCGCGCGGGCGGCGGAGGAGTTCGCCGCCAAGGTGGGGGAGAGCCAGATCGTGTTCATCCCCGGCGGATTCTCCGGCGGCGACGAGCCCGACGGTTCGGGCAAATTCATCACCGCATTCTTCCGCGGCGAGCGCGTGAAGGAAGAGATCACGAGGCTCCTGGAAGTGCGCGACGGCCTCATGGGCGGTATCTGCAACGGCTTCCAGGCGCTCATCAAGCTCGGTCTCGTGCCCTATGGCAAGATCATCGAGACGGACGAGAACTGCCCCACGCTCACCTACAACAACATTGCGCGCCACCAGTCGCGCATCGTGCGCGTGCGGGTCGCCTCGGCAAAATCTCCCTGGCTCGCGGGCGTCGAGGCGGGCGATATCTTCTCCGTGCCAATCTCGCACGGCGAGGGCAAGTTTGTCGCCTCCTCCGACCTCATCGAAAAACTTGCCGAGAACGGTCAGATCATGACGCAGTACGTCGATCTCAACGGCAACGCGACGATGGACGTGCATTTCAATCCCAACGGCTCCGCGGCGGCGATCGAGGGCATCCTCTCGCCCGACGGCAGGGTATTCGGCAAGATGGGGCATTCCGAGCGCAAGGGGTACGGGCTGTATAAGAACGTCCCCGGCGAGTACGATATGAAGCTGTTCGAGAGCGCGGTGAGATATTTCAAGTAAGATCACAGATAGTTCACGAATTTTCTCGTCCAAAGGGACGACAAAATTCCGTGATTTGAGCAGGAAGTTGCGGGTACGCGCCCGCCCCTTGCCTTCCCCCTCGGGGGAAGGTGCCTGCGAAGCAGACGGATGAGGGGATAGGGCGTGCGCTAACCGCACCTCCCGCTCTGCGCCGTCCCATCAGGGCTTTCATAATAGCGGACGGCGCATTCACACCTACCTGAAAGTTGCTTGCGCAACAGTTAGGGGCATACTGCGCAGGGAAACCCTGCTTGTATCTGTAATTTATAGCTTGTTTTCGCGAAGAACGGCGGCTTTCAAAGGCGGCGGAGATATGGAAGGAGATTGTCATGAAAACAGATATTGAGATCGCGCAGGAGGCGGAACTCGAACATATCGGCAGGATCGCCGAAAAAATCGGGCTCTCCGAAGACGAGATCGAGTACTACGGAAAATATAAGGCGAAGATCGATCTTGCCGTCATGAACCGCAAAAAGGCGGACGGCAAGCTCGTGCTCGTGACGGCGATCACGCCGACGCCCGCGGGCGAAGGCAAGACGACAACGACCATAGGTCTTGCGGACGGTATGCGCCGCATCGGCAAAAAGGTCGTCGTCGCGCTGCGCGAGCCCTCTCTCGGCCCCGTGTTCGGCGTCAAGGGCGGCGCCGCGGGCGGAGGGTATGCGCAGGTCGTGCCCATGGAGGATATCAACCTGCATTTCACGGGCGATTTCCATGCCATCGGCGCGGCGAACAACCTGCTCGCCGCCATGCTCGATAACCACATCTTCCAGGGCAACCGCCTCGGCATCGATAAGGATCGCATCACATGGAAGCGGTGCGTCGATATGAACGACCGTCAGCTCCGCTATGTGGAAGACGGCCTGGGCGGCGGCAAAAACGGCGTGCCGCGGAAGGACGGCTACGATATCACCGTCGCCAGCGAGATCATGGCGATCCTGTGCCTTGCGACCTCTCTTTCCGACCTCAAAGCCCGCCTTTCCCGCGTCATCGTAGGATACACGTTCGAGGGGAAACCCGTCACGGCGGGCGATCTTAAAGCGGCGGGCGCCATGGCGGCGCTTCTGAAGGACGCGATAAAGCCCAACCTCGTGCAGACGCTCGAGCATACGCCCGCCATCGTACACGGCGGGCCGTTCGCCAACATCGCACACGGGTGCAACTCCGTCATTGCAACGCGCACGGCACTCAAACTCGGCGATTACGTCGTTACAGAGGCGGGCTTCGGTGCAGACCTCGGCGCGGAGAAGTTTCTCGATATCAAGTGCCGCATCGCAGGGCTCCGTCCTGCCGCGGTCGTCGTCGTGGCGACGGTGCGCGCGCTCAAAATGCACGGCGGGCTCCCCAAAAACGCGCTTGCAGAGGAAAATCTCGCCGCGCTCAGGGAGGGGATCCCCAATCTTCTGCGCCATGTGCGCAACATGAAGGAGGTGTACGGGCTGCCCGCAGTCGTCGCGGTCAACCGTTTCCCCACCGATACCGACGAGGAGATCGGGCTGGTGATGGACGCCTGCAAGCAGCTCGGCGTCAACGTCGTTCTGTCCACCGTGTGGGCGGAGGGCGGCAAGGGCGGCGAGGAGCTCGCCCGCGAAGTCGTGCGCCTGTGCGAAGAGAAGAGCGACTTTCAGTTCTGCTACGACGAAAAGTTGCCCATCAAGGAGAAGATCAGAGCCATCGTCACCAAGGTCTACGGCGGGAAGGACGTCGCCTATACGCCCGAAGCGGACGCCGAGATCGCGCGGCTCGAGGCGCTCGGCTTTGCCGGAACGCCCGTCTGCATGGCGAAAACGCAGTACTCCTTTTCCGACGACGCAACGCGCCTCGGCGCGCCCGAAGGGTTCACAGTCACGGTGCGCAGCGTAAAGATCTCCGCAGGCGCGGGATTCGTCGTCGCGCTCACGGGCAATATTTTAACGATGCCCGGGCTTCCGCCCGTGCCGGCTGCCGAGCGTATCGACGTCGACGAAACGGGAAAGATCACAGGATTGTTCTGATGGACGAAACATTGATAAACGCCGCGGTACCGCTCATCCTGGAGTGGTACCGCGTTTGCAAACGCGACCTTCCGTGGCGGAAGGAACGCACATTCTATACGGTGCTCGTCTCCGAGCTCATGCTCCAGCAGACGCGCGTCGAGGCTGTCAGGGAGCGCTATGTGCTCTTTTTGCAGCGCTTTCCCACGCCCGCGGCGCTCGCCGCGGCGAGCGAGGAGGAGGTGCTCAAAATGTGGGAGGGGCTCGGCTATTACTCCCGCGCCCGCAACCTGCACAAGGCGGCGAAAGTGCTCGCCGCGCAGGGCTGTCCCTCCGATTTCAAGGGCGTGCGCGCCCTCCCCGGCGTGGGGGATTACACCGCGGGGGCGATCTGTTCCATCGCGCTCGGGCTCCCCGAACCCGCGGTAGACGGCAACGTGCTGCGCATTCTCAGCCGCCTGTATGCCGACGGCGGGAACATCGACGAACCCGCGACCCGCGCGCGTTTTTCCGCGCTCCTGCGCGCGGCGTATCCGCCAGAGACGGGGGATTTCTGCGAGGCGCTCATGGAGCTTGGCGCCATTATATGCGTGCCGAACGGCGCGCCGATGTGCGGTGCATGCCCGTGGGCGGGGCTTTGTCGCGCGCATCTTGCGGGCGAAGAGGAACGCTATCCCGTTCGCAGCGAAAAGAAGGCGCGGCGCGTCGTGGAGGCGACGGTGCTCGTGCTCCGCTGCGGCGATCGCTACGCGCTCGAAAAACGCCCCGCAAAGGGGCTGCTCGCGGGGCTTTGGCAGTTTCCATTCTTTGAGGGCGAAGCGCCGGAGGTAGGCAAGCCCGTCGCCGAAAAACGCGCCAGGCACATTTTCACACATGTGGAATGGCGCATGCACGGCATGCTCGTGCATGTGAACGCGGAAGATCCCCGCTATGTGTGGGCGACCGCAGATGAGATAAAGCGCATATATGCCGTTCCGTCCGCCTTTAAGGCATTCATGGAGTGGATAAAATAAAAGACGGCGCCGCCTCCCTTTGTGAAGTGAACCCCAAAGTTTGGACAAAAAATATTAGATTGTATGGGAATGAGTTCGGTACCCA
>CALVWO010000053.1 GCA_944367465.1 uncultured Clostridia bacterium | reverse complement strand
TTGCAAGGAAGATGAGCAAAAAGATGCCGAAAAGATGCCGCCAAAGGCGTGGTTCGTATTTTTCCCTTACAGTATAAGAATATTCGATTTTTCAAATGTTCCTTGCGCATGCGCGGGGGCTTGATTTTCTCGCGCAAATCAGTTATAATAAACGGGATATCAGCAAAAACCGCGCATCGCGCGGAGAAGAGGCATTATGACGAGATTGTATCAGGACAGCGATCTTTGGAACGCGCACAAACAGCGCAGCCGCATCCTTCTGGGGCTCTATATTGCGACGGCGCTTTTTCTTGCGGGGTTTGTCTCCGTGTTCGTCTACTTTATCATGCTCCCGTACGACGATCCGAACGGCACATGGGCGACGGCAGTCGCCTGTATCCTCGTGGCGCTCTATGTGATTTTTCTCTTTCCCTATATCGGGATCTGTTTCAAACGCGTCCACGCCTATTACAAGATGCTCCGTTTCATCTCCGTAGGACTTAAAGAATATACGGTCGCGCCCTTTGCGGGCATCGAGGACTGGACGACGGTGGACGGCGTCGACGTGAACGTGGCGACTTTCCGCGTGCATAACTATAAGCGCGACGAGGATATGATCCGCCAGATCTATGTCGACGGCGAAAAGGACTTCCCGCCCTTCGAAGAGGGACAGTCTATACGCATGATCTCGCAGGGCAACCTGCTCATCGAATACGAAATCATCAGCTGAAATAAGGAGTTTCACGATTATGAGAGCAGTCGTTACGGTAACGGGTTCCGACAGGCGCGGCATCATCGCAAAGGTGAGCGGCTTTCTGTTTGAGCACGACGTGAACATCGAAGATATTTCTCAGACCATCCTGGGCGACCAGTTCGCCATGATCATGATGGTGGATACTTCCGAGAGCAAGGAAGATTTTGCCGCGCTCTCCGCCGCGCTCGAAGAGATGGGCAAAAAGATCGGCATGACCGTCCGCCTTCAGCATGCGGACATTTTCGACGCCATGCACAACGTCTGAACGGGGCAGAAACGATGTTCAACAAATTCGACGTACTTGAAACGATAGATATGATCGAGAAGGAGCACCTCGATATCCGCACGGTGACGATGGGCGTTTCGCTCCTTCCCTGTATCCGCGCCACGGCGAAAGAGACAGCCGCGGCAGTTTACGACCGCGTGATGAAGAGCGCGAAAGATCTCGTGAAAACGGCGAACGATCTCTCGCGCGAGTACGGGATCCCCATTGTGAACAAACGCGTATCCGTCACGCCTGTTTCGCTCGTCACGGCGGCGTTTCCCGCAGAGAGCGTTCTTGTGGGGCGTGCGCTCGACCGCGCCGCAGGGGAGCTCGGCATCGATTTCCTCGGCGGGTATTCCGCGCTCGTACACAAGGGCACCGCGGACTATGAAGAAGTGTTCCTCAGGACGATCCCGGAGGTGCTTTCCACGACGCAGAGGCTGTGTTCCTCCGTCAACGTCGGCTCCTCGAAATCCGGGATCAATATGGACGCCGTCCGCATGATGGGCGAGATCGTGCTCGATACGGCGGCGCGTACTGCGGATCGGGACGGGCTCGGCTGCGCAAAGCTCGTCGTGTTCTGCAATGCCGTGGAGGATAATCCCTTCATGGCGGGCGCGTTCCACGGCGTGGGCGAGGCGGATACCGTCATCAACGTCGGCGTATCCGGCCCCGGCGTCGTGCAGCACGCGCTCAAGTTTATTCCCGATGCCGATCTCACCGATGCCGCCGAGCTCATCAAGCGCACGGCGTTCAAGATCACCCGTGCAGGGCAGCTCATCGCCAAGGAGGCGGCAAAGCGGCTGGGCGCGCGTTTCGGCATCGTCGATCTTTCTCTGGCGCCCACGCCCGCGCGCGGCGATTCGGTCGCGCATATCCTCGAAGAGCTCGGGCTGGAAGTCGTCGGCTGTCACGGAACGACGGCGGCGCTTGCCATGCTCAACGACGCAGTCAAAAAGGGTGGCGTTATGGCGTCCTCCCGCGTGGGCGGGCTTTCGGGCGCCTTTATCCCCGTTTCGGAGGACATCGGCATGATCGAATCCGCAACGGCGGGCAAGATCACGCTCGAAAAACTCGAGGCGATGACGTGCGTCTGCTCGGTGGGGCTCGACATGATCGCCATCCCGGGCGATACGCCCGCGTCGACCATCTCCGCCATCATCGCGGACGAGGCGGCGATCGGCATGGTCAACAACAAGACGACGGCTGTGCGCGTCATTCCCGCCCCCGGGAAAAAGGTGGGGGACGAAGTGAGTTTCGGGGGGCTTCTGGGCAGAGCGCCCGTCATGCCCGTGCACGGCGGCGATGCGGGGAAGTTTATCCGCCGCGGCGGGCTCATTCCCGCGCCCATTCACAGTTTTAAAAATTAAGAGGTAGTTTTTATATGGAACGCAGTGAAGTTGCAGTCAGATATCAGTGGAAAACGGAAGATGTTTTTGAGAGCGACGAGGCATGGGAAGCGGCGTTTGCCGCGCTCGAAACGCTGCCCGACGTCGCACAGTTCCGCGGCAATCTGAATACCGCCGAAAACGTTGCGGCGTATTTCGCGCTCACCGACGACTATGAGATCCGGCTGATGCGCGTATATCTGTATGCCTTTCTCAAACACGATCAGGATATCCGCGTCACGAAGTACAACGCATACAGCGCCAAGGTCATGACGCTTATGACCCGTTACAGCGCCGAAACTTCCTTCGCGGTGCCGGAGCTCACGTCGCTGCCCGAGGAGACGCTCCGTGCGTTTGCTGCGGACGAACGGCTCAAAGATTACGATTATTCGCTTTCCCGCCTCATCGCGCGCAAGAAATATGTGCTCTCCGCCAAGGAAGAGCTTATCTTAGCGCAGACGGCGGAGCCCATGAGCGTCGCGGGCGACGTGTTCGATATGCTCGACGACGCAGAGCTCAATCTGCCCTGTATGATGTATCAGGGAAAACGCACGAAACTCACGCACGGGCTGTATTCCGTCATCATGAGCGGCGGCGACCGCGCCGACCGCGCTAAGGCGTTCAAAAAGTACTATTCCGCCTACGGGAAGATCATCAACACGCTTGCGACCACCTACTACGGCAACGTCAAAAAGGATATCTTCTATAAGAACGTGCGCGGGTATGCGAGCTGCCTCGAAATGGCGCTCTCGGAAGAGGACGTCACGCGCGATGTGTACGAGAACCTCATCGCCGCGGTAGACGAGTATTCGCCCGTCATGCACCGCTATATGGAGGTGCGCAAAAAGTCTCTCGGCCTCGACGAAATGCACATGTACGATCTGTATATCCCGCTCGTGGAAAATGCGGAGCTCAAACTCTCCTTCGAAGAGGCGTTCGAAGTCGTTCTGAAGGGGCTTTCTCCGCTCGGCGAGCAGTACAACGCGCTTCTGCGCCGCGGGCGCGACGAGCGCTGGATCGACGTCTGCGAGACGGAGGGCAAGCGCGGCGGCGCCTATTCCATCGGCGTGTACGGCAATCACCCGTACGTTCTTCTGAACTACCAGCCCACGACGAACAACGTTTTCACCATCGCGCACGAGATGGGGCACGCGCTGCATTCCTATTTCTCAAACGGCACGCAGCCCTATGCGAAGGCAGACTACAAGATCTTCGTTGCGGAGGTCGCAAGCACCGTCAACGAAGTGCTTCTTTTGAAGTATCTTCTCCATACCACCGAAGATAAGAAGCTTAAAAAGTATCTTCTCAACTACTTTATGGATATGATCCGCACGACGCTCTTCCGTCAGACGCAGTTTGCCTGTTTCGAGCAGGAGGCGCACGCCATGGCGGAGCGCGGCGAGCCGCTCAATAAAGATAATCTTTCCGAGCTCTACTATTCGCTCAACAAGAAGTATTACGGCGAAGCGCTCATGCACGATAGGGAGATCGCCATCGAATGGGCGCGCATCCCGCACTTCTACCGTTCCTTCTATGTCTATAAATATGCGACGGGCATCACCGCCGCGATCGCGATCGCGGGCAGGATCCTCTCCGAAGGACAACCCGCCGTCGAGCGCTACTTCAATTTCCTTAAAGGAGGGTGCTCCGCCGATCCCGTGTCGTTGCTCAAGGGCGCAGGCGCCGATCTCACCGACAAAGAGACGTTTGCCGCCGCCATGAAGGAGTTTGAATCCGCGCTCGCCGAGTTCGAGCAGCTCGACTGACGACGCGCTGCCCGAAGGCAGAGAAATTATTCAAGGGAAGAACCATGCCGAACAATCAGATGCCCCACAATCTGGAGGCGGAGTCCGCTCTTCTCGGCTGTATCCTCATCGACGGGGATATCCAGTCCGAGCTTTTGGAGACGCTCCGCGAGGACGATTTTTACCAGGAATCCAACCGTCTCGTTCTTGAGGCGATGCAGAAGGTGTACGCCGCGCGTAAGCCGGTGGATATCGTCACGCTCACCGATATGCTCGAACGGGACGGAACGCTCGAGCGCGCCGGCGGGCTCGTGCGCGTTACGGAACTTGCAGAAGTCACGCCGTCCGCGGCAAATTACAAGCAGTATTTCGAGATCGTCCGCCGCGACGCCGTGCGCCGTGCGCTCATCCGTGCGGCAAAGGGCATCATTGAGGTAAGCACAGAGGGAACCGAGGCGCGCGACGCCGTCGCCTATGCGGAAAAACAGATCTACGATATCTCCAAGCAGGAAGATAACAGCCAGCTTGCCGGATTGCAGGACGGCGCCGTTGTCCGCGAAGTGCTCACCAAGTTCGAAGAGATCCAGTCCGATCCGAACGCGTTCCGCGGCATGGAGACGGGGTTCAAACATCTCGACCGCATTACAAACGGCCTGCAACGCTCCGATCTCATCGTCATTGCGGCGCGCCCCGGTATGGGAAAGACGTCGCTCTCCATGAACATCGTCGAAAACGTATGCCTCGTCAAGGGCAAGACGGCGGCGGTATTCTCTCTCGAAATGCCGCGCGCGCAGATCGTGCAGAGATTGCTCTGTGCGCATGCGGGCGTCAGCATGGAAAAGGCGCTCTCGGGGAAACTTTCGCAGAAAGAATGGAAAAACCTGATGATCGCAAGCGATAAGTTGCAGAAGAGCAATCTGTACATAGACGATTCCTCCCGCGTCACGCCGGCGGAGGTGCTCTCCAAGTGCCGCCGTCTCGCCGCCGCGAAGGGCGGGATCGATCTTGTCATGATCGACTATATCCAGCTCATGGGCGGGTCGTCCGGGAAGGGGGATAAGAACGGCAATCTCTTCGAGAACCGCCAGCAGGAAATTTCCTCCATCACGCGCGATCTGAAGATCATGGCGAAGGAGCTCAACGTTCCCGTGATCGCGCTCTCTCAGCTCCGCCGTATCCAGACCAAGGAGCCGCAGCTCTCCGATCTCCGTGAATCGGGCGCGATCGAGCAGGACGCGGATATCGTCATGTTCATCAACCGTCCCGATGTCACCGCCACCGCGGAGGAGCTCGCCAAAAAGACGGTCGTCAAGGGGGCGGCGGAACTCATCCTCGCAAAACACAGAAACGGCGCCCTCGGCAGGGTGCAGCTCCGTTTCCTCGGCGAATGCACGAAGTTTGTCGATGTGGACGAGCAGGATATCCCGGACGAAGAGCCGCAGCATTTTACGCCGCCGCCCGAAGGGTACGAAGAATACGGCGCGGGGGATGTGTTCCCCGGCTACGACGACGATACGGGGATCCCGCAATGAAGACGCTCGTCCTCCCGCCGTCGGCGGATACGCTTGAATATGCAAAGGAGCTCATCAAAGCGGGCGAGGTCGTCGCGTTCCACACCGAGACCGTGTACGGACTGGGAGCGGACGCCCGCAACGACGCGGCTGTCCGAAAAATTTTCGCGCTCAAGGGGCGCCCTGCCGATAATCCGCTCATTTCGCACGTCCATAGCGGGTACGATATCTCCGTACTCGTGGAAACGCCGCCCTATACCGAGGCGCTCCGGAGGGCGTTCCTTCCCGGACCGCTCACGATGGTCTATCCGTCCAAAGGGAAGGTGAGCCCCGCAGTCTCGTGCGGGCTACCCACGCTCTCCGTCCGCGTGCCTTCTTCGCCGACTGCGCAGGCGTTCCTGCGTGCGGTCGACGTTCCCATTGCCGCGCCGAGCGCAAACCGTTCCAAGCATGTCTCTCCGGTGACGGCGCAGCATGTTCTCGATGATTTCGAAGGCGATATCCCGCTCATCATCGACGGCGGCGCGTCGCAGGGCGGGATCGAGAGCACCGTACTCGACTGCACGGGCGAAGTGCCTCAGATCCTCAGGGCGGGGCTGGTCACGCGCGAGATGATCGCGTCCGTCGTCGGCGCATGCGGCATATATCACATGCGTGCGGGCGAAAAGCCCAAAAGTCCCGGCATGGCGTACAAACATTACGCGCCCGGCTGCCGTACGGCGTTCTTTTCTGCGGATAATACAGAGGAAGCCGTCCGTTGTTACGGCAGAGAGAAGGGCGCGAACGGCAGACCGTATTTTCTTGCGGAACATGCCGTCTGCGAGCGTCTTTCGGGGTACGATTGTTTTGACCTCGGCGCCTCGCCCGAAGAAATGGCGGCGAATCTCTATGCGCTTCTCCGCGAAGGCGAACGCAAAGCGACGCTGCTCATCGGGATCGAACCGCGCTGCCGCGGCGGCGTGATGGACGGCGTGCGCAACCGGTTGCTGCGCGCGTTCGGACAGTCGGAAAACTGACGGCGGAACGCAGCCAGTCCGCAACCTTTTCTGAGAGGGCAGACCATGAAGCATAAGAAGATCGTATTTGTCTGTACGGGCAATACCTGCCGTTCTCCCATGGCGGAGGCGGTGCTCAAAGAGGAACTGAAAAAGCGCAAGATACGTTGGTATTCCGTCTCATCCGCCGGGCTGCGCGCCGAGGACGGCGCGCCGATGTCCACCAACAGCCGTCTGGCGCTGCGCGAGGCGGGGATCTGTGTGCCGGATGCGTTCAGAGCGCGCCGCCTCACGCCGAAGATGATCTCGGAGGCGTACGCGGTCGTTTGTATGACGGAGGAACAGGCAAAGCGTCTGCAGGGCGCGCCCAACGTAACGAGCTTGTATGCCCTGGCCGGGCGCGAGATCCCCGATCCTTACGGGCAAAGCGCCGAGGTCTACCGCGCAACGCTGCGCGCGATCACGGAATGTATGCCGTCGGTCATCCGTCGGCTGTGCATGGAATAATTCAAGCAAGAGGGAGGAGAAAAAGATGAAAATTTCAGTTGCGTGCGACCACGGCGGGCTTGCGCTCAAAAATGCGGTGGTGGATTGGCTGAAGCAGAACGGTTACAAGGTCACGGATTACGGTACAGACAGTCCCGCTTCCTGCGACTATCCCGACTATGCTGTCAAAGCTGCGGAGGCAGTCGCGGAGGGCGTCTGCGATTTCGGCATCGTCGTATGCACGACGGGCATCGGCATTTCCATCGCAGCGAACAAGGTGAAGGGGGTGCGCTGTGCGCTCTGCTCCGAGCCGCTTTCCGCAAAAATGACCCGTCTGCACAACGATGCGAACATGCTTGCGCTGGGCGGCGGGATCGTCGGCGTCAATCTCGGGCTGGAGATCGTAAAAACGTTCCTCGAAACGCCATTCTCCGAAGAGGAAAAGCATGTGCGCCGCATCGGGAAGATCGCGGAGATCGAAAAGAAGTATATGAAGTAATTCGACCGCGCATGCCGTGCCGGCAACGCGGCATGCGGAAAGTAAACCGAGGGAGGCAACCATGACAAAGGCTCTGAAGGATAAGATCGTAGAATCGCTTACCTCCATATTGCCCATCGCGCTCATCGTCCTCGTTCTGAGCGTGGCTTTCGTGCCCCTGGATACGGGCACGTTCGTGCTCTTTCTTGTGGGCGTTTTCCTGCTCATCGTGGGGCTGGGCTGTTTCATGCTGGGCGCCGATATGTCCATGCTCGTCATCGGCGAGAAGATCGGTTCTACCATGACGCATTCCCGGAAGATCTGGCTGATCGCGCTGCTCTCCTTTGTCATCGGCATCATCGTCACGATCGCGGAGCCCGATCTTCAGATCCTTGCGGAACAGGTCCCTGCCGTTGCGGAAAAAACGCCGCTGGGGAACTATCTGCTCATACTCACCGTTGCGGTGGGGGTCGGGATCTTCCTCACCATCGGCATGTTGCGCATCGTATTCCGCATCCCGCTCCATTTCCTGCTCATTGCGTTCTATGCGATCGCCTTTGTTCTGAGCATTTTCGTCGATCCCAGCTTCTGGGCGGTCTCTTTCGATTCGGGCGGCGTTACGACGGGTCCCATGACTGTCCCGTTTATCATGTCGCTCGGCGTCGGCGTTGCGTCCATCCGGAGCGGCAAGGGCAGTAAGAACGATTCGTTCGGTCTCGTTGCGCTTTCGAGCGTCGGTCCCATTATCGCCGTGCTCATGCTGGGTATTATCTTCAAGATCAAAGATGTGGAATACGTGATAGAGCCGCTCACCGAGGTCACAGATACGCGCGGCGCGTTCTTCGAGTATCTGAACGGATTCGGCAGCTATGCGCAGGAAGTTGCCATCGCGCTCTCGCCCATTATCGCGTTCTTCATTCTCTTTCAGCTCGCCTCGCGCGCCTTCCGCAAACGCCAGATCGTCCGCATCCTCGTCGGATTCGTATACACGTTTGTAGGGCTTTCGCTCTTTCTTTCGGGCGCCAACGTCGGCTTTATGCCCGTCGGCCGCACGATCGGACAGGGGCTTGCAGAGCTCTGGGGCGGCTGGCTGCTCATTCCCGTCGGAATGATCATCGGCTATTTCGTCGTTGCCGCCGAGCCTGCCGTTCACGTCCTGAATAAGCAGGTCGAGCGCATGAGTGCGGGCGCGATCACATCATCTGCCATGATGAAGGGGCTGTGCATCGGCGTCTGCGTCTCATTGGGGCTTGCCATGATGCGCATTCTCACGGGCATCAACATCATGTGGATCCTCATCCCTGGGTACGCGATCGCCCTCGCGCTCACCTTCTTTACGCCTCCGCTCTTCACGGGCATCGCTTTCGATTCGGGCGGCGTTGCGAGCGGCGCGATGGTCTCTGCGTTCGTTCTCCCGATGGCGATCGGCGCATGCAGCGTCCTCAATCCCGAGGGGATCATGACGCAGGCGTTCGGCTGCGTGGCGTTTGTCGCACTCACGCCGCTCATCAGCATTCAGATCCTCGGCATCGTCTATAAACACAGAACAAGCTCCATCAAACGCAAGTTCCTTACGGTGGAGGATCGCGTGCTGGAATACGAGGTGAACTGACATGGCAAAACAGATAAAACAACAGCGCAGCGAAGTCCGTTCCGTGCTGCGTACCGCCGGGAGCGCGCTCGGCAGTAAACTGGGCGTCCGTACGGCGGTAAAACTTCCCGGAAGGGTGAAACTGCTCGTCAGCATCGTCAATAAGCGCGATGAAGAGCGCATCAAAGACGTCATCGACGAGGTATCCGTTGCGCTCATGATCAAATTCGAGGGATTCGGCACGGCGCATTCGCAGGTGCTGGACTACCTCGGCATCGGCGAAACGGAAAAGACGGTCGCTTTTTCGCTCATCCCGGAGGGCGACGAAGATCTTATCATGCGCGAGATCCGCAATAAGATCTCGCTCTATCTCGTCGGGCGCGGCATTTCGTTTACCGTTCCGCTCACGGGGATCTCTGAAATCATCGCAAACGGGATCACGGGCGCGGCAGCGGAAAAAGGCATTGAGGAGGGGAAACGTATGACGGAAGAAACCAGAAAGTACGATCTTATCGTCGCGGCGGTTGCCGCGGGGTTTGCAGAGGAGGCGATGGAAGCCGCCCGCGCGGTGGGCGCGGCGGGGGGTACGATCATTCATGCCCATTCGCTCGGCAACGCCAAGGCGGAACAGTTTATCGGCGTTTCGCTGATGCAGGAACAGGATCTGCTGCTCATACTTACAAAGCGCGAGGGAAAACTTCCCATCATGCAGGCGCTCTTCGATAAGGTCGGGCTCAAAACACAGGCGGGAGGCATCATCTTCTCCGTCCCGGTCGATAAGACGGCGGGTATCTCGGTCGCCGATGAAACGCAGGCGGAGGAGAAGGAAGGCGCATGAGCCGCGTCATCTGCATTGGCGGCGGCGAGATCAAAAACCGCGAAACGCTCGCCATCGACGAATACATTGCAGCCGAAGCGAAAAAAGCTGCGGGAGAACGCCGTGCCTGCGGACTGTTTATTCCGACCGCCAGCCACGATTGCATGCCCTATTACAATACGTTTCATAAAGTATATACGGGGATATTCGATATCAAAACAGATGTTGCTCTCACCGTGGGGCGTGAATTTGACCGAGAAAAAATGGCGGCGAAGTTTGCGCGCGCCGATTTTATATATGTGGGCGGCGGCAACACCGTCTACATGCTTGAACAATGGAGGGAAACGGGACTCACGGAACTGATCCGCGCCGCCTTCGAACGCGGCGTTCTCATCGCAGGGCTCTCTGCGGGGGCGATATGCTGGTTTGAGGATATGTATTCCGATTCCGTCGTCGAAGGGGAGTATGCCATGTATTCCGGTCTTGGCTGGATAAAAGGAAAAATTTCTCCTCATTACAACGAAAGAACGCTTGACTTTGACGAAACGGTGTTGTATAATAGATTTCGCGCTTGGGGAATTGAGAACAATGCAGCGCTTGAGTTTTCAGACGGAGAACCCGTCAGAACGCTTGGCAGCGGAAAAGTCTTTGTTCTCGATGGTTCCGACGGCGTTTCCGTCAAAAAAACGGAATGGAAAGCGGAGCTTTGAAATCCGTATCGGCGTTCCCGCCGTAAAGGGGAAAATGCGGACGTGGCGAAATTGGCAGACGCGCAGGTTTCAGGTTCCTGTGGGAGACCATGGGGGTTCAAGTCCCTTCGTCCGCACCAA
>CALVWO010000052.1 GCA_944367465.1 uncultured Clostridia bacterium | reverse complement strand
TTCCTCATTCTTGAAGACAAGCTGGAAAAGACGGTCTCCGTCATGCAGGAAGAATTCACGACCATCCGCGCGGGACGCGCGAATCCGCACGTGCTGGATAAGATCCAGGTAGAGGCGTACGGCGGCATGAGCGCCCTCAACACGCTGGGCAACATCTCCGCGCTCGACGCGCGCTGTCTCGTGGTCAGCCCGTGGGATAAATCTCTCTTGAAGTCGATCGAAAAGGCGATCCTTGCCTCCAACATCGGCATCACGCCCACCAACGACGGCAACGTCATCCGTCTCGTGTTCCCCGAACTCACCGAGGAGCGCAGAAAAGACCTCGTCAAGCAGATCAAGCGCATGGGCGAGGAGTCCAAGGTCGCCGCGCGCAACGTGCGCCGCGAGGCGATGGACGCCATCAAGAAGATGAAGAACGCCAAAACGCTCTCCGAGGACGAGGTCAAGGCGTGCGAGCAGGACGTGGAGAAGAAGATCGCCGCCTGCATCGAGGATATCGATAAGGCTGTCTCCGCAAAAGAAAAGGAGCTGATGACCGTCTGATGGCAGATAAGAAGGGAGAAAAGATCCCCCGCCATATCGCCATCATCATGGACGGCAACGGGCGCTGGGCGAAAAAGCGGCTCCTTCCGCGGGGCGCGGGTCACCGCGCGGGCATGAACCGCATGATCGGGCTTGCCGAGCATGTGTTCGACTGCGGCGTGAGCTACTGTACGCTGTTTGCGCTCTCCACCGAAAACCTGTCCCGCCCCCAGGAGGAGCTCGAGGGGCTGTTTTCGCTGTTCCGCGAATATTTTCCCGCCAATACCGAGCGCCTGAAAAAGAAGTCGATCCGTCTCCGCGTTATCGGCGACCGCGCGCTTCTCCCGCCCGATATCGTCGGGCTCATTGCGGAGGGCGAGGCGTATACGGCGGACGGCACGCGCGGGACGCTCGCGCTCGCCATCGGCTACGGCGGACGGCAGGATATCCTCGCCGCCGTCAACGAGGCGGTGCGCCGCGGCAGGGAAGTGACGATGGAGGAGTTCTCCGCTCTCCTCGCCACGGGGGATATGCCCGAGCCCGATCTTCTGATCCGCACGGGAAAGGAACTCCGCATCTCCAATTTCCTTCTGTGGCAGGCGGCGTACAGCGAACTGTATTTTACCGACGTTTTGTTCCCCGATTTCTCGGATAAGGAACTGGATAAGGCGATAGAAGCCTTCGGCAGGCGGGAACGCCGCTACGGGAAACTCTGAAACGGGGATTTTTTGGAAAAGATGGAAGAAATCAAAGAACGGCAATACCCGGGCGCGCCGACGCCGCCCGAGGGGGAACCGCAAAAGCCGCATCACTCCAACGCGCAGCTCCGCACCTATTCGGGTCTGGTGTACGTCGCCATACTTCTGCTTTTTTTCGCGCTCAAACTCTTCGTACACAAGCTCTTCTTCGATATCCTCATCCTGTTGTTTGCGGCTATCGGCACGTTTGAGATGCTCCGCGCCTTTGGCGACAGGATGCACCGCTCGCAGAAGATCGTCGCCATGACGTTCGCGCTGCTGGTCGTGATCATGTATATCGTTGCGGATATCCTGTTTACCGATATTCTGGGCGTGGAATTCCCCAACGGCGATCCGCTCACCGCCATAGGGCGCAACTATGCGCCGCACGTCACGCTCGTCGTGTTCATCGCCGGCATCGCCGTCATCTTCGGCATGCTCGTGTTCGCGCCCACCAAGGTCAGCCTCGAATCGGTCGGCTGCACGCTCATCTCGTATATGTATCCCTCGGTGTTCCTCGTCGTCATGACGGTGTGCAACCACCTCGAATACTATTCGGATGTTGCGATCTGCTTTGTGTTCATCATCAGCCCGTTTGCCGATATATTCGCCTATGCCGTCGGCAAAACGCTGGGGAAGAAGTATCCCTGGAAGATGGCGCCGCACGTCAGCCCGAACAAGACGGTCGTGGGCGGCATCGGAGGGCTCGTGGGCGGTGCGCTCGGCGGCGTCGTCGTGTTCTTCGTCTATTACGGGCTCTGCAAGTGCGTCCATCTCACGGGGTTCGCCGAGTTCACGCTCACCCGTCCCGTGCTCGAATGGCACGATTTCATCTTCTTCATCGGGATCGGCGTTCTCACCTCGGCGTTCGCGCAGTTCGGCGACCTGGTGGAGAGCAGTTTCAAGCGCAAGCTCGGCATCAAGGATATGGGCAATATCCTGCCCGGGCATGGAGGCATCCTCGACCGCATCGATTCCTCGCTGTATGCAAGCCTCATCGTGGCGTTTATCTTCGTCATCCGAATCATGACGAAAGGGATCGCCGCATAAGTATAAGTATCGCTGCGCCCGCCGCAAGGCGGGCATTTTTTGCAGAACGCGCCGATGCGCGCAATTTTACGGAGCACATAAATGATCAGGATCGCACTCATCGGCTGTACGGGCAGCATCGGCAGGCAGACGGCGGATATCGTTCGCCGCTATCCCGAAAAATTCTCTTTTTCCGCGCTCGCCTGCGGGCGGGACGGCGCGGCGCTCGAGGCGCTGTGCGCGGAATTCATGCCCGCAGCAGCCCTGTGCGGGGAGGGTTCGTTCACGCCGCCCGCGGGGGTGACGAAGCTCGCAAAAGGGGAGGAGGCGCGCCTGTTTGAGGACTGCGACGTTGCGTTCATTGCAGCGGGCGGGTTCGCGGGGCTTCGGTATACCCTCCTCGCAGCGGAGGCGGGCAAAAAGATCGCCCTTGCCAACAAGGAGTCGCTCGTGTGCGGCGGCGAGCTCGTCATGCGCGCCGTGCGTGAAAGGGGGATCGACCTCGTCCCCGTGGACAGCGAGCATTCCGCGCTCTTTCAGTGCCTCGCTTTCCGCCGCGACGCGGCGTTTTCCCGGCTCGTTCTTACGGCGAGCGGGGGACCCTTTTATCGGTTCACGCAGGCGGAGCTCGCCCGCGTGACGGCGGCGGACGCGCTCCGCCATCCCACCTGGAACATGGGCGCGAAGATCACGATCGACAGCGCCACGCTGCTCAACAAGGGGTACGAGGTCATCGAGGCGAAGTGGCTCTACGAAACGGAGTTCGATAAGATCGGGGCGGTCGTGCATCCGGAGAGCATCGTGCATTCCCTCGTATATTTCGAGGACGGCGCGGCGCTCGCCCAGCTCGGCTATCCCGATATGCGCGTACCCATCCAGCTCGCGCTCACCTATCCCGAACGCCTTCCCTGCGAAAAGCCGCTCGATCTTCCCGCGCTCGGCAAACTTACCTTTCTGCCCTTCCCCGCGGAACGCTTTCCCTGCTTTTCGCTCGCCGTTGAGGCGGGCAGGGCGGGCGGAACGCTCCCCACGGTGCTCAACGCGGCGGCGGAGGAGGCGGTGCACGCCTTTCTGGGCGGGCGCATAACCTTTCCCATGATCGCGGAAACTATCGGGTGTGCGCTCGGCGCGTTCCCGCGGGCGGAGGCGGAGAGCTATCCGCAGCTTGCCGAAACGGACGCCGCCGCGCGACGGTTCGCCGCACAGTATATCAGTTCGCATGGTAAATAATCTTTTAAGCGCATGGAGCACCGTCGGCTCCGTCCTCCTCGCCATTCTCATTTTGCTCGTGATGATCACCGTCCACGAGTTCGGGCATTACATCGCGGGGAAGATCTTAAAGTTCAAGATCGACGAATTTTCCATCGGGTTCGGCCCCGCGCTCTTCAAACGCAGGAGCAAACGGACGGGCGAACTCTTTGCCGTACGGCTCATTCCGCTGGGCGGCTACTGCGCCTTCGCGGGCGAGGACGGGCTGGAAGAGGCGCCGCCTCCGCCCGAGCCGTTTGCGGAGACCGCCGCAGAGGAACCGCCCGCCATGTCCGCGGAGGAGCCCTCCGCGGCGTCCGCACAGCCCGCGGCGCACGCGCCCTCCGAGGAGGAAAAGTCGCACTGGTTCGTCAACCGCAGGCCGTGGCAGCGCATCATCGTCCTGCTCGCGGGCGCGCTGATGAACTATCTGCTCGCCGTTCTCCTCATCATCGTCTGTTTCTTTGCGTACGGCCAGACGATGGTCGCCGTCTACGAGGTGGAACCGACGGAGGAGACCGCCGCGGAATACTGTTTGCAGGACAGGGACATCCTGCTCCGGGCGGAGGGGAAGAACCTGTATCTCACGACGGACGTCGCCAGGGTGCTGAACGGCAGGAAGACGGGGGAGAGGGTGACCTTTCTCGTCTCCCGTCTCTTCATGGACGAGAGCGGCGAGAGCCGCCGCGAGGAGATCGAGGTGGAAGTGCAGCTCCGCGCCGACGTCACGGTGGAAAACAGCGCCGATTTCTCCTCGGTGTGGCGGGCGCTCGGCATCCGCTATGAGGAGACGGAGGAGGGCGGCGGCTATCTTCTTGCGAGCGCGCTGTACCGCTTCGGGTTCTGGGAGACGCTCGGGCGCTCCTTCATGTATTCCTTCAAGATCGCGGGCTCCATCTTCCAGATCCTCGGCGAACTCCTCACGGGGCGGCTCGGGCTCTCGGTGCTGGGCGGGCCCGTGAGCACCATCGCCATCACGTCGCAGGTGGCGGGCAGCAGTTTCCGCGGTTTTCTGGAGATCGCGGGCTACATCGGCGTCAATCTCGCCGTGTTCAATCTCCTGCCCATCCCCGCGCTCGACGGCAGCAAGATCGTGTTCACCGTCATCGAATGGATCCGCGGCAAGCCCGTCAACCGCAAGGTGGAGGCGATCATCCACTTCGCGGGGCTGATCTTCCTGCTCGGCTTCGCCGTGCTCGTCGATATTCTGCAGTTCGTATAGCATTGCGCTCCATAGAAAAAGATCCCGCTTCCGCGAGCGGGATCTTTGTTATTTTCGGAAAAACGCCGTTATTTCACCGTTTCGATCTTGCCGATGCCGTAGGTGATCTGCATGAGCCGTCTGTTCATGGGGGTGGGCGCGAGCTGGATGAGGTATTCGCCGTTTTGGATCGTCGTCATGCCCATGCTCCACCCCGCCTGAAGGGTGTCGGTGTTGTAGGTGATGAGCATGGGAACGCGCTCCCAAGGGCCTTCGCCGTAATTGTAGTTGACGTGGTAATATCCGGGGTCGCGCATGCCGATGTGTTCGCCTTCCCGTTTCGCCGTCACGATGACGGTGCCTTTTTCGCCGCCCTGCGGCACCCATATCACATAGGGCATGCTGCCGAGGAACAGCCCGTTCTCGGTCTCCACGCGCGTGCCTTTGAGGAGGGGATCTCCCCAGTCGACGCCGTCGTCCGAAAGTTTATAGTAAATGTCGCAGCAGGGATAGCCCACGATCTCGTACACCATAATGTATTTCCCGTTGCCCATGCGCGTCACCACGGGCATGCCGGGGCGCAGTGTGCGGTCGGGCACGGTCACGGTGTATTTCACCTCGCTCCAGGTCTTGCCGCCGTCCTCCGACCGGGTGAGTGCGAGCGTCTGGTTAAAGCGCGGGTCGGTGTGCGGGCGCTCGTCGGTAAAGGCGACCACGAGGCTGCCGTATGCGTCGATGTAGATGTTCGGTTCCCAAACGGGGCCGAGCGCGTCGAAGTTCTGTTCCACGGGCGGACCGCCCTGTACCACGGAGGAGCGGAATTCCCACGTCTTGCCGTGGTCGCGGCTGATGTAGAAGGAGAGCTCCGTCGAGGCGAAACTCAGGGGTACGGAGTTTCCGCACATCACGATGACGCCTGCCTCCAGATCGCCGCATTGCTGCGGAAGTTCATAGATGTGCGGCTGAAAACGGATGCCGAATCCGTTCTGCGTGTCCTCGATCTGGGAGTATTTCTCCCACGTCACGCCGCCGTCCTTCGAGCACATCACGGGCACTACGGGCGGTTCTTTGATCGTGGAATGATCGAAGGTCGTCAGCAGCATCCCGTTGAGTTCGCCCGCATGGTGCAGTTCGATAACGCGCGGATACAGCACGCCCGAGGTGTTGGAGTAAACCTCTTCGTCGCGCGGGGTGAACACCACGCCCATGTTCTCTCTCGTGATCCTGATCGCCATATTTTCCTTATCCCCCTGTATTCGATCGGCGGCGCTACCGCCCTGCGCCTTATGCGGCGCATATTTGTCTTATTGTATCATACTTACGGGACAATTTCAATATCTTTGGAAAAAATTCCCCGCACGAACGCAAAAAAGAGGCTCCCTTGCGGGGAGCCTCTCCTGCGTTTTGCGGTCATTCCTTTTTGTCCGCGAGGGGTGCGGCGTTCTCGTCCGCGGCGGCTTTCCCTGCGGGGAGGGGTTCCTCGGGCAGGGGCTGCGCAGCAAGCGCCTGCGCCTCGGGCGCGGCTACGGGCGCCTTCTTGGGCGCGGCGTATCTGCGCACCTGTCTGACGAAGGAAGGCGAGCTGAACACGATGATGCCCGCGGCGATCGCAATGGCGATGTCGGGGAACACATAGGAGGCATTATAGCCGAGCGAATAGATCCACGCGTCGACGTCGGGCGCGAATTCGGAGAAGGCGAACACGCCCGAGAACAGATGCGCCGCAAAGCGAAACGCGCTGCCCACGACCGCGCCGAGCGCAAGCTGGAGCTGCGGGAGCTTTTCCAGCTTTTTCACATGCGCGAACATGCCCGAGAGCCCGATGCCCGCAAAGGCGACGGGGTAGTCCAGAAGGAGCTGTGCGGGATGGATGATCCACGGATCCTGTATGATCTGCAGGAGCCCGTACACGGCGCCTGCGAGCGCGCCCTTTTTCGTGCCGAACATATAGGAATAGATCATGAGGGGCAGCAGGGAGGCGATGGTCAGCGATCCGCCCTGCGGCATGTGGATGGGAGCGATGTACGAGAGCGCGAAGCTCATCGCAATGCAGATCGCGGCGTAGGAGATGGATTTGGAATCGAATCCCTTCTTGCCCTTGTCGAAGAGGAATGCGCAGGCAACGATGGCGGCGATGAGCGCGGCGGCGCAGCAGTAGAGCGCCACGTTCTCCGAAGTCGTGATCTCAACGCCGTTGTTGCCGACCGCCTCGCCCGTGCCGAAGTATACGCACAGGCACACGAAGAGCGCAATGAATGCCGCGCCCATCAGGCTCCCGCATACGATCGAAGTGGTTTTGAAGGTCTTTTTGGAGAAGAGGGAGGCGATGTAGATCGCCGCGATGCCCAATACGACGACGGCAACGCATACGACGGAGGGCCACAGCACGAGGTCGAACACATAGCCGTTTTCGTACATATCGGCGAATTCCAGCGTCAGCATGGTCGCGATCACGGCAACGGCGAAACCGCATGCGATGCCCAGCGCCGTGCGCACATAGCTCTTCACCGATTCGGGCTTTTTGCGGCTTACAAAGAACCCGACGGCGAGCAGGATGACGACGAGCGCGATCGCCGCATACAAAAACATGTTCATGAGCACGTCTTTGGCGAACGACGTCCACACATCGGGGTAATCGTAGTGCGGGATCTTGTCGTCGCCTTCGCCCGTCTCAAAGTAGTCCTGATAGAAGGACAGCAGGGAAAGGGTCATCTTACACTCCTTTTATCCGTCTTTGGTTTCGGGAAAACCAAACAAAAAACGCCCATGCAAAATGCGTGGAGCGTCCTGAAAAAATCCTGTCTTTCGTCCAAGCATTACCTTGCCCGATTCAAGTGGTATCATCTCAGCCTGTTACAGCACCCACGACGGATATTTGATTTTTGTAATCAAAGTATACCGCGAAAAACTGCAAAAGTCAATTGAATTTTTGCGGAAATTGTAGTATAATTTATACTGTAACGGAAATCATCTGAATTTCAGCAGGGGTCGCAGTATGGAAAAATTTTACGCCTATCTCGACAGGATGAAGTTTATCAAGCGCTGGCAGCTCATGCGCTCCACGCGCGAGGAAAACATCATGGAGCACTCCCATCAGGTCGCCTTTTTAACGCACGCGCTCTGCCTCATCGAAACGGAGGTGTTCGGAGGCAGCGTCGATACGTCGTCCGCCATCCTGTACGCGCTCTATCACGAGGTGAGCGAGGTCATGACGGGCGATATGCCCACGCCCATCAAGTACTTCAACGGTCAGCTCCACGGCGAATACGAAAAGGTGGAGCGCCTCGCCGTCGACAGGATCGCCGCGAACCTTCCCGAGCCCCTCAAGGGCGCGCTCTATCCCTATTTGCAGGCGGATAAGAGCACCAAGGAGTACGCGTTCGTCAAGGCGGCGGACAAGCTCTCGGCATATCTCAAATGTCTCGAAGAGCTGCGCTCGGGCAATACCGAGTTCACGCAGGCGGAAAAGACGACGAAAGCCGCGCTCCTCGGGAAGAATATGCGCGCCGTCGATTACTTTTTCGAGCACTTTATCCCCGCATTTTCGCTCACGCTCGACGAACTCGAAACGCTGTAATGCCGTAATGTAACGCTGCCGCGGCGCGTCTCGTATGCGCATCTGCAGATATCGCCATATCAACAGGAGGAAAGGGAAAATGGATCTTATGAAGCTGATGAAGGAGCGGTATTCCTGCTGCAGGTTTGAAGAAAAGCCCGTCCCGCGCGAGGTCATCCGCACCATTCTCGAGGCGGGGCGCGTCGCGCCGACGGCGCACAACGAACAGCCGCAGCGCATCCTCGTCATCGACGAAAAAGAGACGCTCGAAAAGCTCGACCGCTGCACAAAGTGCCGTTTCGGGGCGCCCGCGGCGCTCCTCGTCTGTTACGACAAGACGGCTTGCTGGCACCGTACCAGGTACGATAACGCGCCCAGCGGCGAGGTGGACGTCGGGATCGTCACCACGCACATGATGCTCATGGCATATTCGCTCGGGATCGGCACTACGTGGGTGATGCACTTCGATCCCGCCGCCGTGCGCAGCGAGTTCGCCCTGCCCGATAATTACGAGCCGACCGCCATCCTCGTCATGGGTTATCCCGCGGCGGATGCGTCTCCCGCGCCCGCGCATGCGGAAAACAAGCCGATGGAGCAGCTCGTATGCTATAATAAGTTCTGAGAAAAAAACGGCGCGCGTGCACATCTGTGCACGCGCGCATTGTTTTTGTAAAGAACACAGACATGGTGTCTTCGTTTTTCGGCGACGGCGGACATGGTCACGGCTTTTTCATGCTCAGGTACACCATGAGAACGGAGATATCGGCGGGGGAAACGCCCGAGATGCGCTCCGCCTGCCCTAAGTTGAGGGGACGGATGCGCGCGAGTTTTTCGCGCGCTTCCAGCCTGAGCCCCGCGATCGCACCGTAGTCGAGATCGGGCGGCAGAGGGGAGTCCTCCATCTTTTTCGCCTTCGCCATCTGTTCGGCACTGCGCTTTAAGTAGCCCTCGTAGCGCACGTCCGTCTCGCAGGAGAGGCGCACGTCGGCGGGAACGTCTTTGAGGATGCCGAACGTATCCATGAGCTCCGGCAGGGTGACGCCGCGGCGGATGAGATCGGCATACGTCACGCCTGCGGAGAGGGGCGGCTGCCCGTGCTTCTGCACGAGTGCGTCTGCCGTCTTCTGGTCGGCGCGCATATTCAGGAGTTCCGCCGCCCGTCTGCGCTGTTCCCGCCGCGCAAGGTATTTTTTGTAGCGTTCCTCGCTCACCAGTCCGCAGGCGTATCCGATCTCGGTCAGGCGCGCGTCGGCGTTGTCCTGCCGCAGCGTCAGGCGGTATTCCGCGCGCGAAGTCATCATGCGGTAGGGTTCGTCCGTTCCCTTCGTCACGAGGTCGTCGATGAGCACGCCGATATACGCCTGATCGCGCCGCAGAATGAGGGGCGGCAGTCCGCGCAGTTTAAGCGACGCGTTCAGTCCCGCAATCAATCCCTGCGCCGCCGCCTCTTCGTAGCCGCTCGTGCCGTTGATCTGCCCCGCGGTGTACAGTCCTTCCACTTTCTTGAATTCGAGGGTGGGGAGCACGTCCAGCGTGTCGATGCAGTCGTATTCGATGGCGTAGGCGTAGCGCACGATCTCACACCGCTCCAATCCCTTTACCGTGCGGTACATCTGTTTTTGCAGGTCGTGGGGGAGGGAGGTGGAGAGCCCCTGCACATACACTTCGGTGGTGTCCGCGCCCTCGGGCTCCAGAAAGAGCTGGTGGCGTTCCTTATCGGCAAAG
This sequence comes from uncultured Clostridia bacterium, assembly GCA_944367465.1. Lineage (GTDB taxonomy): Bacteria > Bacillota > Clostridia > Christensenellales > Borkfalkiaceae > Gallimonas. The sequence goes on along the minus strand of CALVWO010000052.1, from coordinate 908 downwards.
CGGACGACCTTGGTTTCGATGGAGGGGCAGTATCTGGGTCCCGTCGAGGAGATCGTGCCGTTATAGAGGGGGGCGCGGTCAAGGTTCTGCAGAATGACCTTGTGCGTCTCTTCGTTGGTGTAGGTGAGGTAGCACGCCCTCTGCAGTCCGGGGTCGGGTACGCCGTCGTTCAAAAAGGAGAAGGGGTATACCGCCTCGCCCGGCTGAACGGGGAGGGCGGAGGTATCCACGGTGCGCCCGTCGAGGCGGGCGGGGGTACCCGTCTTGAAGCGCCGTACGCTGTATCCCAGCCGCATGAGGCATTCCGTGAGCATGGTCGCCCGCGCGAATCCGTTGGGTCCGCTCTCGGCGATCACGTCGCCCGTGATGGTGCGCGCGTTCAGGTATACGCCCGTCGCCACCACCGCAGCGCGGCAGGAAAATACGCCCCCGTACGAGGTGACGACACCCGTCACATGCCCGTTTTCGGTGAGGATGTCCGCCGCCTCGCCCTGCACGATGCGCAGGTTTTCGGTATGCTCCAGAACCCGTTTCATCTCGGTGTGGTAGCGGTTCTTGTCCGTCTGCGCGCGGAGCGACTGCACCGCCGCGCCCTTGCCCTCGTTGAGCATGCGGTATTGCAGAGCGGTGCGGTCGGCGTTGAGCCCCATCTCGCCGCCGAGCGCGTCGATCTCGCGCACCAGATGCCCCTTCGCGGTGCCGCCGACGGAGGGGTTGCAGGGCATAAAGCCGATGCTGTCTAAATTGAGGGTGAGCATCACCGTCTTCAATCCCGTGCGGGCGAGCGCGAGGGCGGCTTCGCACCCCGCGTGACCCGCGCCGATGACGACGGCGTCGTACGTTCCTTCGGAAAAAAGCTGTTTCATGGTATCAATATGCAAAAATCCCGTAAAGGGATTTTTCTCGTG
>CALVWO010000051.1 GCA_944367465.1 uncultured Clostridia bacterium | reverse complement strand
GCTGAAAGCATCTAAGCGTGAAACTGACCTCAAGATAAGGTATCCCATATCGTAAGATAGTAAGACCCCTCAAAGACGATGAGGTTGATAGGTCGGAGGTGGAAGCACGGTAACGTGTGCAGCTGACCGATACTAATAGGTCGAGGGCTTGATCTCAACAAGCGTTGAGAGAAAGTCGCTTCTAAACAAGAACTATGATTTTTACGAGCTTACTTCTCTTTGAAGAGCGTACGAACTTGCTGTACAGTTGTCAGCCTGAGGCTGATGCGGTCGCGGAAAAGCGAAGCAAAACGATATAACCGTTAAAGGGGGGAAACATTTAGCGGTTATGCCATGATATTACACCCGTAAGGGTCTAATATACCATGGTGGTGACGATAGCAGAGAGGATCCACCTGTTCCCATACCGAACACAGAAGTTAAGCTCTCTTACGCCCAAAGTACTTGGTCTAACGACCCGGGAGGATAGGTAGTTGCCACCTTTCAAAACACGGTGAGGATTTCGTAATGAAGTCCTCACTTTTCATTTACTTTGGGCATAAGAGAGCTGCGCTCTCTGTCTCGGCGGCGCAGGGGGAACGCCGCCTGCGGTCTCGAAATTGCCCCTGATATGGCAATTTCTTAGTTCGGGCGTACGCAGAAGCCCCGCAGGGGCTGTCTGCATAACGTACGCCCTCACCGCCCAAAGTACTTGGTCTAACGACCCGGGAGGATAGGTAGTTGCCACCTTTCAAAACACGGAGACGGATCTCAGTAACGAGATCCGTTTCTTTTTATTTGCTCTTGATTTTTATCGGCTCGTATAGTACAATAGAAGAAAAAAGGCAGCTCAATATGTTACGTTATTCCGAAAATAAAGAGATCGACAAATCGCAGTTGGAGGCGCTCTTTCTCTCCGTCGGCTGGAAATCCGGAAGGGTGCCCGACCGCCTGCAAAGGGCGATCCGCGGCTACGATACCGTGATCTCGGCATGGGAAGGCGAAAGGCTCCTCGGGCTCATCGCCGCCATGGACGACGGCGAAATGACCGCCTACGTGCACTATCTGCTCGTGCATCCCGACGTTCAGAGCAAGGGGATCGGCGGGGAACTGTTGGAACGGCTCAAAGGCAAATACGCAGGCTATCTGAAGATCGCACTCATCGGCGAGCACCCTGCCGCAAAATTTTACGCGGCGCACGGGTTTGCGGCGGAGGAACACGCCAGTCCGATGTACTATTTTCCCGATAAAACATAGGAGGAGAGGACGATGCAAAGAAAAGAATACCCGCTGTTGGAATACGATCCCGAACAGGAAGCCGTCTTTTCACCCGCTGATTTCGATATCCCGCAGGTCGTTCCCGAAAAGTGCGTGGTTGCGTTCTCCTATGACGAAGTGGACATCGTGGCAAAGCGCCTCGGCGGCGTAAAAGTTGACAGCATGGACACCTGCACCGCCAAGCTGCCGCTGTATGTGATCGATGTCGGCGGTGAAAAGATGGGTCTTGTATGCGGATTTTTGGGCGCGGCGGGCGCGGCGGCGCAGCTCGACGAACTCATCCACCAGGGCGCGCGGAAATTCGTGGTGTGCGGCGCAGCGGGCGCGCTCTCGGAGGCGCCGCTCGGGGCGATCGTGCTGCCCGACAGGGCGGTGCGCGACGAGGGCGCGAGTTTCCACTACCTGCCGCCCGCACGCGAGATCGAGGCGGACGCCGATATGCTGCAAGCCATCGCGCGCGCCCTGGAGGAGACGGGCGTCTCGTATACCGTGGGCAAGACGTGGACGACGGACGGGCTGTACCGCGAGACGGCGGAAAAAGTTGCGCTCCGTCGGTCGGAGGGGTGCGCAGTCGTGGAGATGGAGGCAGCCGCGCTCATGGCGGTGGCGCGGTTCCGCGGCGCAAAGCTCGGCTATCTTTTATATTGCGGCGACGATATGTCGGGCGAACAGTACGATCACCGAGGATTTTTCGACGACGAGGCGCTGCGCGTGCGCGTCGTTGAGCTTGCGATCGAATGCTGCCGCAGGCTTTGAAAAGGAACGGGGGCGCGTCCGCTGCGGACGCGCCCCCGTTTATCCCGATCATACAAATTTAAGTCTGCGGAGCGGGTATTTTATTTTTTGAGCAGGTTTACGCCCGTGCTCCACGCCTGCCCGACCTTTTCTCCGATCGCATAATAGCCGCTCCGGAAGGGATCGAAAAGAAAGGCGTTGAGTTTTTTCGGGTCGACTTTGCCCTTTTCGTCGAGCACTTTTTCGTCGGCGAGGACGTTTACGATCTCGCCGAGCACGCGGAATCCGTACACGGTGTGCTGGCACTCGACCACTCTGCACTCGAGGGTGAGCGGAAATTCCTCTACGATCGGCGCGTCGACGCGCGCGCTCCTGACCGCGTGCATGCCCGTGCGCCCGAACTTATCCTCCATTTTGTTGCCCGTCGCGCAGCCGAAAAAGTCCGCCTCCTCGATGTGGGCGACGTCGGCGACGCTCAGCGTGAACGCGCCGCGTTTTTTGATGTTTTCGCTCGTCTTGTGCGCTTCGTCGAGGTTGAGCGCGACCATGTTTTCGGCGCACACGCCGCCCCATGCCATATTCATCACGTCCACTTTTCCGTCGTCGCAGTAGGTTGCGATCATGAGCACGGGCATCGGGAACGTATAGGGTTTTACACCAAGATCTTTCAGCATAGAAAACCTCCTTGTCTGATCACATGATATCACCAAAGGGGGCTTTTGTCAAGGGCGCGGGGCGGCGCCGGCATAAGAAAAACGCGCCCCCGATCGGGCGCGCCCTGCGCAAGCGGACGTTCATTCTTTTTTCTGAGCGGCGAGGATCTTGTTGACGATGCGCACGAAGTTGCGCGCGTCCTCTTCGCCGATGACTTCGGTGAGGGAGCGCGCCAGCGCGAGCGACTGTTCGTGCACGGCGAGGTAATCGCTCAGGTTCTCGGGAACGATGCGCACAAAGGTCGTGCGCTTGTCCTTGCCCTCGCAGCGCGCCAGGTGACCCTTCTGTACGAGGGAATCGATGGTGCGGTTGACGAGCGATTTGAGCATGCGCGTCTCGGAGACGATCTCCTTGAAGGAGACGAGCCCCTCGCCGTCCTCGCGGTAGCGGTTGTACGCCACAAGCATGACGATGGCCTCGTTATAGACCATGCCCTTCGTGATGCGTGTATTTTTCAGGATCCCTGTCAGCCTTACCCAGGCGGATATGAGCTGTTCGTCCAGGCTGTTGTCTTGCATGAAATTCACTCCGTGAACGTTTTAATAAATTATACGCTACGCGGCGGGAAATGTCAAGCGAACTGCACGAATCACCGCGTTGCATTTTTCCGCCGAACGTAGTATAATAGACGTATCCGCAGACGGAGTCCGCACTCCGTACAGAACAAAGCGAGGTGACGGTATGCAGCTCCCTTCCGACGGCGCCATGCTGCAAAGTTTTCTGAATATGAAACTGCGCGACGCGTACGATTCGCTCGACGCGCTCTGCGACGATCTCGAACTCGACCGCGACGATCTGGAGCGCCGCCTTTCGGCGCTCGGGCTCTCCTACGACGCCGCGCATAACCGTGTTGACTGACTTATCCACATTTCCACAATTGCGGTGTGGATAACTTGAAAAAAGTGTGTAAATTGTCGAATTTTGTCGCGCACGGGAAGGCGCGGGGCGGGAGGAGCCTATGTCCGATTACGATCTCATGAAACTTTTTTCGCAGTTCGACGGCGAGATCAGCGAGAGCGATTTTACGCCCGAGGAACTCATGGAATATCTCCATTACCGCGAGAGCGAGGAACAGCCCGTGTCCATCGCGGAATGGAAACGCGCCTACTTCGAAAAGTACGACGACGTCAAGGATAAGAGCCTGAAAAAACAGGATTGGTGAGAGGGGACGGCATGCCCGCATACGACTATATCATTTTCGACGCCGACCATACCGTGATCGACTTCGACGCCGACGAGCGCCGCGCCTTCCGCGCCGCCTTCCGCGCCGCGGGGATCGAGCCGACCGCGGACATGGTGGAGGCGTGCTGGCGCTTTTCCGCCGAAAACTGGGCGCACCACGGGCTGTACAACGTGCATCTGCCCGAGATCCAGGCGCGCTATCACGAACTGTATCATATCCATGTCCGCGATATCATGGATTTTGCCGACGGCATGTACGGGTTGGGCGAAAAAAAGCCCGTCGCCGCGCGCACCTTCGAAGAGGAACTCTCCCGCGAGGCGCACCCCGTGGAAAACGCGCCCGAGGTACTCGCCGCGCTTGCGGAGCGGTATAAACTGTGCATCGCCACGAACGGGCTCGTCTTTATGCAGGTGGGGCGGCTCGCGGCACTCCGTCCGCTCATCTGCCGCACGTTCATCTCGGAGGAGATGGGCGCCATCAAGCCCGCGCCCGCGTTTTTCCGCGCCATGACGGACGCGCTCGGGGCGCCGCCGTCGCGCTGTCTCATGGTGGGCGATTCTCTCGGCTCGGACGTCGCGGGGGCAAACGCCGCGGGCATGGACTGCATCTGGTTCGACCGCCGCGGCGAGGCACTCCCGCAGGGGTACCGCGTCAAAGCCGTCATCGCGCATCTGAACGAACTTTTGGATATTCTGTAAACGTGCGCCGCCCGCAGAAAAATTTCTGCGGGCGGCGCACTGCCGAAAAAACCGCTCCTCCGGTTCGGTCGTCGGGGGAGCGGTCGTTTTATATGCGGTTATGCCTGCGGCTGCGGCGTCTGGTCGTTGCTCTCCGGCATCGGCGCGGCGCGTTTTTTGCCGTCCGAGAATACCGAAACGCCCTTTTTGCGCATGCGCGCGACAAAGAGGAAGAGGGGCGTGCCGAGCCCGAAGATCCAGATCGCCTCCGTTGCGAACATCGTCCCGAAAGACGTCCAGTAGGCGATGAGGGGCGTTGCGCCCGCGCTCATATCGCCCGAGAGGAAGACGATGACGACGGGGATGATGAACGCGTTCAGCGCGACGGGGAAGATCCCGCCCAGCCCGATTTTGAGCGCCGTGGCGAGCTTCCCTTCATATCTGCGGAGGAAGTATCCCACAAGGTAGGTGCAGACGGCGGCGACGAGCGTCACTGCGGGGCCGATCGTCAGGTCGAACGCCAGCATGGGCGAGGTGAGGTTGGCGAGGATGCAGCCCACATAGAGCGCCGGGATCGCCTCCGGAAAGAAGAGGGGGAGAACGGTGAGCGCCTCGCTCGGGCGGATCTGGAACCATCCGTATGCGAACGGCATAAAGGCGTAGGTCAGCGCCACGTACAGCGCGGCGATCACGCCCGCGCGGCAGATGCGCTTTGCGGTAAAAAAGTTTTTGAACATGAAAAAACCTCGGTTTTTTTATTCGGAAGTGTTGACCGAAAACCTTCCGTATCGGGCATATTCTATCATGTTTGGCGCGCGCCGTCAAGCGATTTTAACGGAGCTCGTGCGTGGGGCGGAAGGCGATCAGCCAGAAGAGGAGCCACAGCGCGCCCACGCCCGCCAGCGTGAGCAGGGCGCGGTAAGCGACGGCGTTCCCGAACGTGAGGAAGGCGAGCAGGTCAAATCCCGTCAGCGCCCACACGGCGGCGGATACGCCGAAAAAGATCAGCCATGCACAGCAGAGAATGGTGGTAAGTTTCATGATTGCAGTATGTGCGATTCCCGCGCGGAACTTGCGCGCAGGGCAGGGTCAGCGCCCGGGGTTACGGTATCTATATCATATTCAATGTTTGTGAGACAATAAATAAAATGCGGTGGTTCAGGCAAATCGCGCCGGAAGATTTTAAACGCATATATGAATCGGACAAATAAAATAACAGAGTGCATAAATACCGCCGCCGCCCGAACCCGGGCGGCGGCGGTATGATCATGATTTCTGTTTTGTGAATTGTTTCGATGGGGCTGCGCGGAGAGGGCTGCGGCGCGTCCGCGCGTTATTCTGCGGGCGGCTCCGCGGAATTCCCGCCGCCCATGTCCGCGGAAGGGCTTTCGGCGGCGCTGTCCGTGCCGCCCGTGTCCGCGTCCGCATCAAGCGCGTCGCCTTCGGGCATGTCCGCCCCGTCGCCTTCGGCGAGCGCCCGCGCGGCGAAGTGCTTTTTAAAGATGCTCCTGCGGAAGAGCAGAATATTCAGCGCCACAAAACATACGCCCACGATGATGCACACGATGAGCGCCGTCATATTGCTCTCCGCCGCCCACGGCGCAAGGAACATGAGCGGGAAGCCGAACACGATGGCGGGCAAACTCTGGTAAACGAGGTTTTCGCTCGCGGGGGTGCGGTAGCTGCCGTCGATCTCGCGCAGAAGGATCATGCCCGTGCTCGCCGTGCCCGTCAGCATCCCGAAGAAGGCGAGGAACTGCTCGTGCCGGTAGGAGGGGAAGATCTTTTTGCACACCCAGTTCACATAGAAGAAGGTGAGCAGCGTTCCCGCAACGGCGAGGATGATGAGCACGCCCCAGTAGGTGGCGAGCAGGGGGAGCTGGATCGCCGCAACGCCCGCCACGATCATGAGATCGAACGCCAGCCCGCTGATGCGATCCATCATATAGTTGTTGATGATGCGCTTTTTTACGATCTTCTTGTCGTAGAGCTTGTTGAGGAGCATCTTCGCGGGGACGGTCAGCAGTACGCCGATGAGGAAGTTGAACCCGAACAGCGTTTCTTCGACGGAGGGGAGCAGCAGCGAGAGCCCGTACATGATGCCGAAGGAGATGGCGTACACCGCGAGCACAATGGCGAACTGCACCGTCATTTTATCGATGGAAGAGACTGCGGGCAGTTCGTTTTCGTCCTCATAGTCGGCGAGCGTGCTGCGCCGCACGGAGTTGTCGATCCTGATCTGTCCTTTGCGGCGCATGACGTTGATGTAGATGACGCCGCCGATGCACGCGACGAGGAATCCGAGCGCGGCGACCGTGAGCCCGAAGTTCGCGCCGCCGACAAAGCCGTAATCCTGTTCGTATATGTTGCCGTAGTTGAGCGCCTGCCCCGTGCCCTGCCCGAAGCCGAACGCCAGGAGGATGCCCGCCGCCGAGATCATGCCGTCGGTGTTGAGCCCCCATACCGCGACGATGGTGATGATAAGTCCCGCAAACGCCTGGATGAGATAGCCGTTGACCGTCGTCACGCCCGAATCGAAGATCTCGCCCGCGCGTTTTTTGGTGAATTTCTTTTTGGAATTGCGCATGCCCGAGGCGACGAATCCGATGCCGAGGCAGTGATAGGTGATCAGTTCCAGCACGTCCATGCCCGTCATCGAACCGTCCGAACCGTCGCCGTAGGCGGCGAGGTTGAACAGGTAATCTCCCGCCGTGAAATAGACGACGGTGGAGATGATGAGGAGCAGGATGCCGCCCAGCACCGAAACGGGGATGAGCGTCTTTTGCAGTGCGGGTATGAACGCTTTGAGCGCGGCTGCCACGAGCATGCTCGCAAGCAGCGTTGCAAACACCATGATGAACGTCCATACGCTCAGATCGGCAAAACTCATAGGATCCTCCTTTTATGAGCGTCCACAGTCGGGCGCGTTGTTCTCTGCGGCGGCGCGCACGCCGTCGAAGATGTGCACATATTTGATGGAGCAGAACCGCTCGTCGCCCTTCACCTGCAGGATCTTGCCCTTCCAGTAAAAGTTGAACTTTTTCTTGCCCACCGCCGTCACCGCGTCGATCTCGTCGAACGGGTAGCGCGCCGAGACGCCCTCGCCGGATACGCAGATCGCGTCTTTATCGATGCTGACGGTGTCGCCCGGGAGCCTGATCTTCTTTTTCATCTTCACGCTCTCGCGGAAGAGGATGCCCGTATCCTGCACCCGTTCGCCTGCGAGCACGCGGTTCACGATCTCCTTCCGCTCCCACTCGTACCAGCCGTAAATCTTGTCGTATCCGCCGAAGGGCGGGTCGATGGCGAGCCCCTCCGTGTATTCCGCCTTTGTGCCGCAGTGCGTGCAGGAAAAGTACTTTCCCTCCGAGCGGATGCTCCCCACGCTGCCGCACACGGGGCACATATAGAGGGCGCGCTCGATGTATTCGGCGCGGCGGCGGCTCTTGTAGCGCGCGCCGAGCGCCGTATCGTCCACGTCGAGCTCGCGTTTGATGAGTTCGAACAGTTCGCCGACGGACATATCCCTGTATTCTTCCGGCGGAACGATGCGCTTCACGCAGCCGCGGTAATAGGTGCCGCGGCGGGCTTTCCCGCCCCAGCGGGGATCCACTCCGTACCCGCCTTTCAGGTTGTACAGCACAAGGGGGACTTTTGAGACCTTCACGAGTTTGGCGATGGCGTCCGTTATCTCCCACTGGCGCCCGCTGAGCGTGCGGTTCCCCTCGGGCGCGATGCTCACCGCGCCGCCCTCTTTGAGCACGCGGAGGATGCTTTTCACCGCGTTGAGATCCGCCATCGATTTGCTCTTGGGGATGGGGTTGACGAGCCAGCGGATGAGCGGCGAGATCTTCAGATTGAACAGATCGTCGCTCGCCACAAAGTAGAGCGGAAAATGAAAGGACTTCGTCACGAAAAAGGGATCCATCGTCCCCTGGTGGTTGTTGAGGATGATGCACGGTCCGCTTTTAATGGGCGCGCGGTCAGCGCCGTAGCGGTATTTCAGCCACAGAATGGGGGTCAGGATCACGCGGAGCACCGCGAACACGACGCGATGGCGTCTCTTTACCCAAAGTTTTTTTCTTGATTTTTCCTTCATAGTTTCGTCAAAAAACAGTCCCGCCAGGTGATTTTCACTTTATTTTATCAAAAACGGGTGTGGGTGTCAACCCGATGGGGCGTATTTTCGCGCGCGTCGTAAAAAAAATTCACAAAGTTTATCATCGAACATGCGCGGCGGGGCGCCGCGCATTGACATTTCCGCGCCGCCGCGGTATAATGGGGGCATGGAAGAACGTTACTCCCGCACCGCGCTCCTTCTCGGGGCGGCGGGCGTGGAAAAACTGAAAAAAGCCCGCGTCGCGGTCTTCGGGCTCGGAGGCGTGGGGAGCTGGTGCGCCGAGGCGCTCGCCCGCGCGGGCGTGGGGGCGCTCACGCTCGTCGATAAGGACGTCGTGGAGGAGAGCAACTGCAACCGTCAGCTCGTGGCGCTCTCGTCCACGGTCGGGCGCTGTAAGGCGGAGGTCATGGCGGAGCGCGTGCGCGATATCGACCCTGCGTGCGCCGCCGAGCCCCGCGTGCTCTTTTATCTGCCCGAAACGGCGGATGCGCTCCCGCTCGCGGGATACGACTATATCGCCGACTGCATCGATAACGTCACGGCGAAGGTGCATCTCATCTGTGCGGCAAAGGCGGCGGGCGTGCCCGTCATCTCCGCCATGGGGGCGGGCAACAAGCTGGACGGCACGCGCTTCCGCGTGAGCGACTTGGCCGAAACGTCCGTCTGCCCGCTGGCACGCATCATGCGGCGGGAGCTCAAAAAGCGGGGCGCGGAACATCTGCCCGTCTGCTGGTCGGACGAACCGCCCGTCCATACGGAAGGCGCCGTCGGGTCGGTGCCCTTCGTGCCCTCCGTCATGGGGCTGTGCATGGCGCAATATATCGTAAAGGAACTCATCGGATGATCTATCTCGACTATGCGGCGACCGCCCCCCTGCGCAGCGAGGCGCTGGAGGCGATGCTGCCTGTCTTTCAGGAAAATTTCGGCAACGCCGATTCGCTCCATGCCGTTGGCAGGCGCGCGGCGGCGGCGCTGCAAGGCGCGCGCGACGCGGTCGCTTCCGTGCTCGGCGTGCAGCCTTCGGAGGTGTATTTCACTTCGGGCGGCACCGAGGCGGATAACTGGGCGGCGCGCGGCGTCGCCCGCGGCGGGGCGGCGGACAACATCCTCCTTTCGCCCGTCGAGCACGCCGCATTTCTCGCGCCCGTCGCCGCGCACCGTAAAAACGCCGTCGTCTGCAAAGTGGGGGCGGACGGCGTCGTTTCCCCCGACCATGTCCGCCGTCTCCTCACGGAGAGCGGGGGCGTGTCGCTGGTCGGCGTGATGGCGGTCAACAACGAAACGGGGTGCGTGCAGCCCGTCGCCGAGCTTGCGGCGGCGGCGCACGAGGCGGGCGCATATTTCTTTTCGGACTGCGTGCAGGCGGCGCCTTCCTGCGATCTGAAGGAGCTTGCCCGCCATGCGGATGCGCTCGCGCTCTCCGCGCACAAGGTGGGCGGCCCCAAGGGGATGGGGGCGCTCGTCGTCAAAAAGGGCGTTCCGCTCTTGCCGCTGATCGCGGGCGGCGAACAGGAGCGCGGGCTGCGCGGCGGCACTTCCGATGTGGCGGGCGCCGTCGGGTTTGCGCGCGCGCTCGCCCTCGCGCAGAGCGAGCGCGAGGCGTTCATCCGCCATACGGGATCGCTGCGCGACGCCTTCGAACAGCGCATTCTTTCCGAACTCGGCGAGGAGGTGAAGGCGGACGGCGGTCGCCGCGCGCCGAACATCTCTCATCTCACGTTTGCGCGGGGCGGCACGGCGTTTCTGAGCGTGCTCGACCTTGCGGGCGTCGCCTGCTCGGGCGGCGCGGCGTGCTCTTCGCACAGCGCCCATCCCTCGCACGTTCTCATGGCGATGGGCAGGAGCGCCGAGGAGGCGCTCCGCGGCGTGCGGTTCTCCTTCGGTATGGGCGTCACGCAGGCGCAGGCGGAGGAGGCGGCGGAGACCGTCGTCTCGGCTTATAAAAAATTTACGAGGTAACAGAGGGGTTCGATATGGTCAAACACGTTGTATGTTTCAGAATGAAGGAAGGCTGTTCCGCTGAAGAGGCGAAAAAGATGCTCCTTTCCATGCGGGGAAGGGAGGAGACGGCGCTGCATGTGGAAGTGGGGATCGACGCCCTGCACTCTCCGCGCTCGTACGATCTCGTTCTCATCGTCACGCTTGCCGATATGGCTGCGCTCGAGCGCTATCAGACGGCGGGCTATCATGCGCACACGGTAAAGCCGTATATGCACAGCGTTACCGAAACGTCGCGCTCCGTCTCCGTCGATTTTGAAACGGAGGAGTAAGATATGTTTCCGCGACGGGGTATTGATTTCCCCTGCGCGCGGCGCCGGTTCTGTAAAATTGAAGCCCGCGGCAAAATGCCGCGGGCTTTTGCGTTTATGGTGAATTATACTATTAAGTGCAACAGATGAGGGAGAAAAAAAGTAGTTCATACAAATCTGTGGTAAAATAGA
>CALVWO010000050.1 GCA_944367465.1 uncultured Clostridia bacterium | reverse complement strand
ACGTCGGGCGCGGCATGCTCTTTCTGGATCTCATCCAGGAGGGCAACCTCGGGCTCATGAAGGCGGTCGAAAAATTCGACTACCAGAAGGGCTTCAAATTCTCCACGTACGCGACGTGGTGGATCCGTCAGTCCATCACCCGCGCCATCGCCGATCAGGCGCGCACCATCCGCATTCCCGTGCACATGGTGGAAACGATCAATAAGCTCACCCGTGTTTCGCGCATGCTCCTGCAGGAGAACGGCCGCGAACCTTCGCCCGAAGAGATCGCCGAGGCGATGGGCGTGGAGGTGAGCAAGGTGCGCGAGATCCAGAAGATCGCGCAGGATCCCGTCTCGCTCGAAACGCCCATCGGCGAGGAGGAGGACTCGCACCTCGGCGACTTCATCGAGGACGACAAGACGCAGACCCCCGGCGATTCCGTGGCGTTCATCATGCTCAAGGAACAGCTCCTCGGCGTGCTCGATACGCTCACCCCGCGCGAAGAGAAGGTGCTCCGCCTCAGATACGGCATCGACGACGGCAAGCCCCGCACGCTCGAAGAGGTGGGGCGCGAGTTCAACGTCACCCGCGAGCGCATCCGCCAGATCGAGGCGAAGGCGCTCAGAAAGCTCCGTCATCCCAGCCGCAGCAAAAAGCTCAAAGATTTCCTCGACTGATGGGGCGCATCGAAGTCATCTGCGCGCATATCCCGAAGAGCCGCGTGTTTGCCGATATCGGCTGCGACCACGGATACTGCACGCAGTATGCGCTCGCGCACGGGCTGTGCGAACGCGCATATATCAGCGATATCAGCGCCGCGTGTCTGAAAAAGGCGGAGGAGCTCCTCGGCGCGGAGATCGCGGCGGGGCGCTGCGTTCCCGTCTGTGCCGACGGCATGGACGGACTGCCCGAACCGCCCGACTGCGTACTCATCGCGGGCATGGGCGGGGAGGAGATCGTCTCCATCCTCTCGCGGGCGGCGCGCCTGCCCGCGCGGTTCGTGCTCCAGCCCATGAAAAACGCCGAGAAGGTGCGCGCCTTCCTCGTTGCGCGCGGGGCGCGCATCGGGACGGACATCACCTTCCGCGACGGAAAATTTTACGACCTCATCGCGGGCGAAGGGGAGGGCGGCACGCAGTATTCCGCCTTCGAACTCCGCTACGGGCGGGATAATCTTCTCTCGCCCTCGCGCGATTTTCTGCAAAAGATCGAAAAAGACGCGGCTACGCTGCGCGCCGCGCTCCTTGCGGGAGCGGAGGGGGTGCGGCGGGAGAAGCTCCGCGCAAGACTACATGAACTGGAGGCGATCGCCGATGCGATTGAAGAACGTATTTGACGCCGTGGACGCGCTTGCGCCCTTCCGTCTGAGCAAGGAATACTGCGAAACGTATAACTTTCACGATAACAGCGGCGTCCTCGTGGACTGCGGCGAAGAGGTGCGCGGGGTGCTTTGCTCGCTCGATCTCTCGCGCCGCGCCGTCGAAGAGGCAAGGCGCACGGGGACGAACGTCATCGTCACCCATCATCCCGCCATTTTCTATCCCGTATCCTGCCTGAAGGCGGAGGACGCCGTGCTCATGTGCGCGCGGGCGGGCATTTCCGTCATTTCCGCGCATCTCAACCTTGATTCCGCGCCCGGCGGCATCGACGAGGAGCTCATGCTCGGGCTGGGCGGCAGCTCCTGTTCCGTCATGCATCAGCTCAGCGACGGCGGGTATGGCAGGGCGTTCGAGGTGCCGGAGGAGCCGCTTGCCGACTTCGCCGCCCGCGTGAAGGCGCGCTTTTGCACGGAGCGCATCGTCGTCTACGGCGAGCGCCCCGTCAGGAAGGTGGCAAGTTTTTGCGGCGCGGGGCTGGATGAGAGCACCGTCGCCTATGCGCTGAGCCGCGGCGCCGATACCGTCGTCACGGCGGACGGAAAGCATCATCTCATCGCTGCGCTCGTCGAGGCGGACGTCAACGTCGTACTCATGACGCATTACGCCTGCGAGCAGTACGGGTTTGTCCGCTTTGCGGAAAACCTGAAAGAGAAAATAAAGGGGACGCCCGTCCATGTGTTCACGGACGATCGTCTGATGTAAGGAGATATTATGACCGTTTTAGAACAGCTTTTGGAGTATCAGAAGGTAGACGCGGATCTTCGCAAGATCGAGCAGTCTGTTGCGGGGAGCGAGGAACGGAAAAAGTTTTCTCAGGCAAAAAAATTCATGGAATCCGCGCGCGAAAAACTCGAGGCGCAGGATAAGCGCGCGTCGGAGCTCAGGCGCCTGCGCGACGATCTCGTGCGGCGCGCCGAGGAGATCGGAAAGCAGATCGCGGAGTATTCCGATATCGATGAAATGGTGGACGAAGAGGGCGGCGACATTTCCTTCTATAAAAAGAACGCGCAGGCGCTGCTGGATCGTCTCCGCGCCGTCAAGGGCGAACTTGCGAAACTCACTTCCGACGTGAACGCCGCGGTGGAGGAGTACGATCGTTTCAAAAAGCAGACCATCGCCATGCAGAAGCAGGGCGAGGAGTACAGCAAAAAGTTCAAGGAGCTGAAAAACGCGCACGCCGCCGAGGCGGACGCCATCTCGAAACGGCTCGCGGCGCTTGCGAAAAATATCCCGGCAGACCTCATGGCGAAGTATCAGCAGAAGCGGAAGGAGAAGATCTTCCCCATCATCGCGCCGCTCAACGGCGACCGCTGTATCTGCGGCATGGATTTCCCGCTCGCCCAGCAGGGCAGACTTGCGGGAGGGAACGTCGTCGAGTGCGAGCACTGCCGCAGGTTCGTGTATAAGGCGTAAGCCTGCATAACGTTTCGCGTGCGCGGGCGCATATAATGGGGGTATGCAAAGTACGCTTGCCGTCATATCGCTCGGCGCGGTCAGAGCCAACGCGCGCGCCGTCATCGCCGCCTCGGGCGCCCCGCTCATCGCCGTCGTAAAAGATGACGCCTACGGGCACGGCGCACTCAGGATCGCGCACGCGCTTTCAGACATGGTATGCGCGTTTGCCGTCTCGACCGTGGACGAAGGCGCGCAGCTCGTACATGGCGGGGTGCAGAAGGATATCCTCGTGCTCACGCCGCCGCTCTCCGCGGAGGAGGCGGCGCGCGCAAAGGCGCTGGGGCTCGTCCTCCCGCTTTCCTCCGCGCCCGTGCTGCGCGTTCTTATGCGCGCGGGGCGGGGCGTAAGGGCGCATCTCGCCGTCAACACGGGCATGAACCGTTACGGTTTTCCGCCCGGGGAGGCGGAGGAGGCGTGCCGTGCGGCAAAGCGCTTCGGCGTCTGCGTGGAGGGGGTGTTTTCCCATCTCTACGAGCCGTCTTGCCCGCATGCTCTGCAGGCGCAGGAGCGCGCCTTCGAAGAGGCGTGCGCGCGGGCGGAGCGCGTGTTCCCGCACCTTATCTGTCATCTCGCCGCAACGGGCGGGATCGCGTACGGCGGCAAGGCATATCACGCCGTGCGCGCCGGGCTCGCGCTCTACGGGTATGCGCCGCAGAACGCGCCCGTGCGGCTTGCGGTAAAGCCGGCTATGAAGATATACGCCTTCGTCGCGCAGAGCGGAACGCCCTTCGGCGGCGGCGCGGGGTATGCGGCTGCCGCAAAACGGTACGCGGCGCTCCACACGCTCCGCGTCGGGTACGGAGACGGCTTTTTCCGCGAAGGGGGACTGGGCGCCGAGGGAAAACTGTGCATGGACGCCTGCGTGCGGGAGGGAGAACTTCCCTTCGGGAGGCGCGTGTGCGTGCTCGCCGACGCGGAACGGTATGCGCGGGAGCACGGGACGACGGCATACGAAGTGCTCGTCAGCGCAGGCAGGAGGGCGGAAAAGAGATATGTGCGATAAAAGAGAACTGCGCCGCCGTTTTTCGGCGCTGCGCGCCGCCGCCCGCTCCCCCGAGGCGGACAGGCTCATCCTGAAAAATCTGATGCATTCTCCCTTCTGGGAGGCGGATTCCTTTTTTGTGTACCATGCCGTCGGCACGGAGGCGGGCACCGCGGAGATCATCGCGGCGCTGCGTGCCGCGGGCAAGACGGTGCGGCTGCCCCGCATCTGCGGCGGCGTGATGCTCGCCGCGCCGTACGGGAAACTTGAGACCGGCGCCTACGGCATCCCCGCGCCCGCGGAGGGGGAGGACACCCCCTGCGAAGTCGCGCTCGCGCCCCTTCTGGCGGCGGACGGGGAGGGATACCGCCTCGGCTACGGCGGAGGGTATTACGACGCATATTTTGCGGCGCATCCCGGCGTGGCGCGGGTGGGACTGTGCTACGAGGCGCAGCGGACGGACAGGCTCCCGCACGAGGCGCACGACGTGCCGCTGCAAGCCGTCGTTACGGAGCGCGGCGTCGTCCTGTTCGAAGACGGGTCTCCCGCGCGGCGGGGATAACGGAAAAAGAAAAGCGGGTCAGCCCGCGGAGGTCGTATGTTAAACGAATTACCGAAGAAAGAGAAGGTGCGCAAGCCCGATACGAAGTGGCGGCACTTCTGGCGCGTTCAGAAGGTGTGCCTGCTGCGCTCCGTCACGCCATGCATGATGTATCTCTTCATGAGCCTCATCGCGCTCGCTCTGCAGGCGCTCGCCGCCGACGTGGAGGTGCACGAGGTCGTGCTCGGCAGCGTGTGCATCGCGTGCGGCGCGGCGTTCAACGCGCACCTTGCCTTCAATTACGGAAAGATGCATTTCGATTCCTATCTCACGGGATGCCTGCACCGTCAGAACGTGCGCATGGGCATCGTCTCGGGCGGCGATCACCGCCCCGAACAGGAGTACCGCCCGTGGAAGGGATTTCTCATCGGGTTCTATGTCGGGATTCCCGTGCTCATCTTCGGCACGCTCGCCATCTTCCCCGCAACGTGGGACTGGGCGGAGGTCGTTCTCGATATGTTTGCGGCTTGGGCGATCCTTCCCATCCAGTGGTACCGCGGCATCGTCTGGGCGGGAACGGATGACTGGGCGTATCCTCCCGTCAGCGGCGGCTGGTCGCTCCTTCTCATCCTGCTCCCCGTGATCGTTACGGGCGTGTTCTACATCGTCGGCGCGTATGCGGAAAAACGCAAGAAAGAGGCGGAGAGCCGCCGCACCGAGGAGGTCAACTCCGTTATGAAGGGGAAAAAGAAGTGAGGATCGTTGCGGGAAAATACCGCGGGCGCGTGCTCGCCTCTTTCCGGGGGGACGACGTCCGCCCGACTTCCGACCGCGTAAAGGAGTCGCTCTTTCAGATCCTCGGCGCAAAGCTCGTCGGCGCGCGCGTGCTCGATCTCTTCTGCGGGAGCGGCGCGCTCGGGCTGGAGAGCCTCTCGCGCGGGGCGCGGGAAGCCGTGTTCAACGACGTCTCCCGCGACAGCCTCGCCATCTGCAAAAAAAATCTCGCGGCGCTCGGCGTAGTCGCCCCCGTGACCTGCCTCGATTACCGCGCCTGCCTTTCGCGAGCGACGGGCAAGTTCGGCGTCGTCTTTGCCGACCCGCCCTATAAAATGGACTGCGCGGCGGCGATCCTCTCGCTCGTTGCCGCGCGCGGGCTTCTGGAAGAGGGCGGCGCCGTCGTGTATGAGAGCGAGCGCGAAGAGAACGCGCCCGCGGGGTGGGAACGGTACGATCTGAGAAATTACGGAAGAACGAAAATTGCGTTTTTCCGCCAAGTTCAAGGGGAATGATATGAAAAAATGTGTGTTTGCCGGCACGTTCGACCCGTTCACCGTCGGACACGAGGACACCGTGAAAAAGTGCCTCGCGCTCTTCGACGAGGTGCTCGTCGTCGTTGCGGAGAATAAACAGAAACGGTGCATGTTCACGGCGGACATGCGCGAAACGATGATACGCGCCGTCTTTGCGGACGAGCCCCGCGTGCGCGTCCTGCGCTGGGATGGGGTCATCGTCGACCTGCTGAGACGGGAAAATACGCCCTTCTACGTGCGCGGCATCCGCAATACGGTGGACTTCGAATACGAGAACGCCGATTTTTACGCGAGCCGCGATCTCGACGATTCGCTCGTCACGCTGTATATTCCCGCCGAGCAGAGACATCTGCACATCAGTTCCACGCTCGTCAAAAACTGCATCGCCTTCGGGAAACCATACAGGGAATACGTTCCCGCGGCGGTGTACGAATATATCAACGCTCATACAGAGGAGTAAGGCAATGTTTGAAAAACAGATCGAAATTCCGTCCGCGGAAGAAATTTTAAGCGAGATCCCGCTCTCCGGGGAACTTGCGGCGATCAAGGCGGAGCGCGACGCGCTCGCCAAAGACGTGATCGCCGGCAGGAGCGATAAGCTGCTCGTCATCGTCGGGCCGTGTTCCGCGCACGAGGCTGCGCCCGTGCTCGAATATGTGCGCCGCCTCGGCAGGCTCAACGAGCGCGTAAAGGATAAGCTCGTGCTCATTCCGCGCATCTATACCAACAAACCGCGCACCAAGGGCGTCGGGTACAAGGGGATGTTCTCCCAGCCCGATCCCGAAAACCGCGAGAACATCCTCAAAGGCATCTATGCCATCCGTGATCTGCACATCAAAGCCATCGGGGAATCGGGGCTCTCCGCCGCAGACGAAATGCTGTACCCCGAAAATTATGCCTATGTGGAGGATCTGCTCACTTACGTCGCGGTGGGCGCGCGTTCGAGCGAAAACCAGCTCCACCGCCTTGTATCGAGCGGGATCGAACTGCCCGTCGGGATCAAAAACCCCACGGGCGGCAGCATTCCCGTCACGCTCAATTCGGTGTACGCCGCGCAGAGCCCGCAGGTGTTCAAATATCACAACTGGCAGGTCGCCACGAACGGGAACGAATATGCGCACGTCGTCCTGCGCGGGCGCGTCGATCACTACGGCAACGATATCCCCAACTACCATTACGAGACGGTCATGCAGGTCTTTGAGGGCTACGCCAAGTCCGAAGAGCTGAAAAATCCCGCCATCGTCATCGACTCCAATCACTCCAACTCCAAAAAGCAGTTCCGTCAGCAGATCCGCATCGTGGAGGAGGTTCTGCAAAACCGCCTGTACGATGCCGATTTCAAGCGCATCGTAAAAGGATTTATGATCGAGAGTTTCCTCGAAGAGGGCAATCAGAAACACGATATCGTGTTCGGCAAGTCGATCACGGATCCCTGCCTCGGCTGGGCGGATACGGAGAGGCTCATCCTCGATATCGCCGAA
Organism: uncultured Clostridia bacterium; assembly: GCA_944367465.1. Classification (GTDB taxonomy): domain Bacteria; phylum Bacillota; class Clostridia; order Christensenellales; family Borkfalkiaceae; genus Gallimonas. Next base: position 4,250 of record CALVWO010000050.1, on the reverse strand, counting down.
AAAGCGTAATGCGGCTGACCCGCCGCCAAGCGGGGCGGTATGAGAACCGGAACGCAGAGGAGAACGTCTATGAACGGTGCAAAAAAAGTGAGTTGCCTCGGCCCTGCGGGGAGCTATTCCCACCTCGCCGCCGAGACGCTCTGCCCGGGGAGCGAGGTGCTCCTGAAAAACAATTTTCCCGCCGTGTTCGCGTCCCTTGCGGAGGGCGAGGCGGAGGACGCCGTCATTCCCATCGAAAACTCCATCCAGGGCGGCGTTTTGCAGAACCTCGACCTTCTCGAACGCGAGGACGTGTACGCCGTCGAGCAGACCGTGCTCAGGATCGATCACCGCCTCGCGCTCCGCGAAGGCGTCTGCCTCTCCGATGTCACGCGCGTGTTCTCGCACGAGCAGGCGATCGGTCAGTGCTCGGAGTATCTGCAAAAGTACCTGCCGGACGCGCAGTGCATCTTCGTCGATTCGACGGCGAAGAGCCTCTCTATGGTCGACGGCCACAGCGCGGGCATCGTCGGTGCGCACGCGCACAGGGAGGGCGTCGTACTCTCCGCAGAGAACATCGCCAACGAAAAGAACAACTTCACGCAGTTTTTCCGCCTCAGAAGGCGGGAAGAGGGGCTGCCCGCGCACAGCAGAACGGTGTTTTTCTGCGCCGTCTGCGAACATCGCCCGGGGAGCCTTCTCGCACTTTTGCAGGTGTTTTCCGAGGAGGGCATCAATCTTACCCGCATCGAATCGCGCCCCATCCGCAACGTTCTGGGCGAGTATCGTTTTTTCATCGTGATCGAGGGCGACATCGCCGCGCCGCGCATCCGTTCGTCGCTGGAACGCGCGCGTTCCGTCTGCCGTACCTTCCGCATTCTGGGCGCATACAGTTAAAGAAGCAGCGCGAGTGCGTATGCCGCGAGCGCGGCGGCGATCCCCTGCGCAGCTTTTACGAGCAGGAAGGCGGGCAGGCGGACGCCCGTGCGGCGCAGGAAACTCCATTGCTGCACGAGCACGCACGCGCCGCCGAACGTGACAAGAAAGGCGCAGAGGGCGATGTGCGCGGGCAGGGGATCCTGCAGCAGGAACACGCAGCCGGAGGTCATTTCGGCGAGCCCCTGCAGGAACGCCGCTGCGGCAGGGGGGAGCCGGACCGGCGCAAGGAGATCCCCGACCATGCAGCCGAACGCATAGAACAGCGCGATCGCTCCGCCAACGGCGAGCACAGACAGCACGGCGGCGGAGAGGCTCTCCGTTACGGCGCTGCCCGTCTGCACCTGCACCTGCGCGGGCGGCGGCACGGCAGCAGGCGGTTCTGCCCGCCGACCGAGCAAAAAACTTACGCTCCACACGCCCGCAAGATGCGCCGCGAAGAGCAGCCAGCCGACGGCGCTCCCCGCGATCGCGCCGAGCGTTCCTGCCAGAAAGGCGGGGCCGCTCGTCGTTGCAAGGCATGCGGCGCGCAGCCGCTCCTCGCGCGCGAGACAGCCGCGCTCCCACAGATCGAGCACCGCCCGCGCGCCCGCGGGGTATCCCGAGAGGACGGAGAGCACAGCCGCGCACCCGCCCGCGCCTGATACGCGGAAACATTTTGCAAATGCGGGCGAGAGTTTGCGCGAGACGCGCGCAAATGCGGGCATGCGCGATAACAGCAGCGTCAGAAAGAGGAAGGGCAGCGTCACGGGCAGTACCGAAATTGCCCAAAGCGATATGCCCTCCAATACACGCTCCGCATAGCGCGCGGGGAACAGGAGAAAGGAGATGAAGGCGGCAAGCGCGAGGAGCGCGGGCGCCGCGGAAGAGCTTATGCGTTTTTTCACGATAAAATATACGAAAGGGAGAATGAAAATATGAAAAAACTGGGCTTGGCGCTCGGGTCGGGCGGCGCGCGCGGCGTGGCGCACATCGGATTTTTAGAGGCGCTCGAAGAGGCGGGCATCCGTGCGGATTATGTTTCCGGCTGTTCGATGGGCTCCATCGTGGGCGCCTGTTATTGCGCGGGCGTTCCGCTCGACGTGGTAAAGGAGCGCATCCTTTCGCTCAAACTCTCGCACGTGGCGGCGCTCAACGTCAATCCCATCCGCTCGAACGGGCTCTTCAAATTCACGAAGGCGCGCAAACTCATCGAAGAGTATATCCCGCCCGAAACGACGTTTGCCGACCTGAAGATCCCGTTTACCTGCGTGGCGACCGATCTCGTTTCCGGGGTGACGGTGGAACTCAAGGAGGGGAACGTGATCGACGCGATCCTCGCCTCGAGCTGCATCCCGGGTGCATTTTCGCCCCAGATCGTCGGCAATCAGATGCTTGTAGACGGCGGCGTTCTGGAGCGCGTTCCCACGCGCGAGGTCAAAAAGCTCGGCGCAGAGGTCATCGTGGCGGTGGACGTGCTCGGCGATCTCACGGCGATCCGCGCGGAACCGCCCAAAAATCTCGTCGATACGCTCCTGCGTTACGTCGATATCGTGGATACGCGCATCACGCAGCAAAAACAGAGCATGCGCCGCAAGAGCATCGACCTGTGGCTGGAACCCGACCTCGGCGATATGAGCCAGTACAAGGTGAAAAATCTCGATTTTGCCTGCGAGCGCGGCTACGAGCTCGGCAGGGCGAACGCGGAAAAGATACGCGCGCTCCTCGAGGAGGACGCGCCCCCTACAGAGTGATCCATGGATTTATTTGACTTTAACGACAACGAAGAAAAGGCGAAACCGCTCGCCGAGCGCATGCGTGCCTCCACGCTCGACGACTTTGTGGGGCAGAAGCACATCGTTGCGGAGGGGAGCCTTCTGCGGCGCGCCATTGCGCTCGACCGTTTGGGAAGCTGCATCTTCTGGGGACCTCCCGGCTGCGGCAAGACGACGCTCGCCAACATCATCTCCGCGCAGACGAACGGAGAATTTATCAAGCTCAACGCCGTCAACGCGGGCGTGGCAGACGTGAAGAAGGCGGTCGACAGGGCGCGCGACAACTTAAAGCTCTACAACCGCCGCACCTATCTCATGCTCGATGAGTGCCACCGCTTCAATAAAACGCAGTCCGACTCCCTGCTCCCCGCCATCGAGCAGGGCACCATCGTATTTATCGGCTCCACGACGGAGAATCCGTACGCCTCCATGACGCCCGCGATCGTCTCCCGCTGCCGCGTGTTCGAATTCAGGCGGCTCACCTGCGAAGAGATCCGCGGCGCGCTCGTGCGGGCGCTCAGAGATAAGCGCAAGGGACTGGGCAGCTATGCCGCCGTTGTGGAGGACGCGGCGCTCGATCACATCGCCGATACGGCGGGAGGAGATTTGCGCACCGCCTACAATGCGCTCGAGCTCGCCGTGCTTACCACGCCGCCGCAGGCGGACGGCACCATCCGCGTAACGCTGTCAGACGCCGAACAGTCCATTCAGAAAAAGGCGCTCTCCTATAACGGGGATCTCTATTACGATATTCTCTCCGCCTTCTGCAAATCGCTCCGCGGGAGCGATCCTGACGCGGCGCTCTATTACGCGATGCGCCTCATCGAGGGCGGGTGCGATCCACTCCTCATTCTGCGCCGTCTCGTCGTGCATGCGGCGGAGGATGTGGGCATGGCGGATCCGAACGCGCTCGTCGTCGCCACTTCGGCGCTCACGGCGTTCCAGAACATCGGCTATCCCGAGGGGCTCCTGCCGCTCTCGGAGGCGATCGTCTATGTGTGCGAGGCGGAAAAGAGCGGCGCGGTGAAAAATGCCATGTTCGCCGCGAAGGACGACGCCGTACACACGCGCGACGACGCGATCCCCGCATATCTCCGGGACGTCTCCTACGGCTCGCGCGAGATGAAGGAGGCGCGGGAAAAATATCTCTATCCGCACGATTTCGGCGGCTGGGTGGAACAGCAGTATCTGCCCGATTCCCTCAAAGACAGGGTGTACTATCATCCGACCGGAAACGGCTTCGAGGCGCAGGTGCGCGCGACCCGTCTGCGGAAGGGCATCAGAAAGGAATAGGGAAAGAGTATGATCCTGCCATCGTTACAGCAGGAAGGGGCATAGCAAAACGGCGCCCGCCGCGGAAAATTCCGCGGCGGGCGCCGTTTTGATCCGGAGGGTCAGATCAGGACAGTCATGCCGCCCATTGCGGCGCCGATGACGCCGACGATGATCAGGATATAAAAGACGACGATCACGGCGGCAAGCGCAAGTTCCACAATGCTGATCGCATCTATGCCAAGCACACGCCATGGTGCCAAACGGTTAAAATATCGGAATTTATTATCGTTTTGCCTATAATTTTTC
>CALVWO010000049.1 GCA_944367465.1 uncultured Clostridia bacterium | reverse complement strand
CAAAACGCCCCGTCTTTTTTCCGTCCGCCGCACGCCCGCCGCACTCCGGCGGGCGCCGTGTTTATTCTCCCGCAAACTGCGAATTGTAGAGCTGCGCGTAGAATCCGTCTTTCGCGATGAGTTCGTCGTGCGTGCCTTGCTCGACGATATTGCCTTGATTCATCACGAGGATCAGATCTGCATTCCTGATGGTGGAAAGCCTGTGCGCGATGACGAAACTCGTTCTGCCGCGCGTCAGGTTATCCATCGCCGTCTGAATGAGTTCTTCCGTGCGGGTATCCACGTTTGACGTCGCCTCGTCCAGAATGAGCATGGGGGCGTTTTCGACCATGGCGCGCGCGATGGTGATGAGCTGTTTCTGCCCGCCCGAAATTTCGTCGCCGCTCTCCACATAGCAGTCCAGCCCGCCCGGCTGCGTGGCGATGAAGTGGCTGATTCCCGCCGCGTCGCACGCCGCCTTGATTTCCTCGTCCGTCGCCTGCTTGGAGTAGGCGATATTCTCGCGCAGCGTTCCCTCGAACATCCACGTATCCTGCAACACCATGCCGAACAGGTCGTGGACTTCCTCGCGCGGCATATCCTTCACAGATACGCCGTCTATGAGGATATCTCCGCCGTTGACCTCGTAAAAGCGCATCAGAAGGTTGACCATCGTCGTCTTGCCCGCGCCTGTGGGGCCGACGATCGCTACCTTCCAGCCGGGCTGTACTTTTGCGGAGAAATCGGGGATGATGATCCTGTCCTCGCTGTATCCGAAGCGTACGTTGCGGAACTCCACTTCGCCGCGCACGCCGTCCGTCAGCTGATAGACTTTTCCGCTCTCGTCGGAGAGTTCCTCTTCTTCGAGGAACTCGAACACTCTCCCGCTTGCGGCAGCCGCGCTCTGCAAAACGTTCGCCGCCTGGGCGATCTGCGAAAGGGGGCTCTGAAAGAGATTGACGTACACGAGGAACGCCGAGAGCATGCCGTAATCCACGCCGCTTCCGGGGGTGGCGATCATCAGCCCTGCCACAACGCAGACTGCCGCATAGGCGAAATAGGAGATGAACGACATGGCGGGTTGCATGATCCCCGAGAGTGCCTGCGAGAGGAAGGTGCTCTTTCTGAGGCGCTTGTTGGTCGCTTCAAAGTCCTCGCCCGTGCGCTTTTCGGCGTTGAACGCCTTGATGACGAGCTGTCCCGAATAATTTTCCTCCACCTTTCCGTTGAGGACGGCGAGTTCGTCCTGCTGCTTGCGGAACTGCGGCTGCGAGAACTTCATGATCACGAACAGGAGCACCGCCATAAAGGGAACGATGATGAGCACGGTGAGCGCAAGCTGCCAGCAGCTCACGAACATGGCGATGAGCACGCCGACAAGCATACAAACCGACTGCACCACCATGGAGACGGACTGCTGCATCGCGTTGCCGATGGTATCCACGTCGTTGGTCACGCGCGAGAGCGTATCGCCGTAGGGGTGGGAATCGAAGTACCTGAGCGGCACGCGGTTGATCTTTTCGGAGATCTGCGTGCGCAGGGCACGGCTCATCTTCTGCGAAACGGTCGTCATGATGAAGCTCGAAACATAGGTGCAGAGCGCATTGCAGGCATAAAAAACAACGAGAATGAGCGCAAACTTTTCCAGCTCGGTCATGTCGATGAGCCCGCCGCCGAAACTCGCGGTGATCACGTTGACGAGGTCGGCGAGGATCTGCGGGGCGAAGATGGAAAGGATCGTCGCGCCGATCGTAAAGACGAGCGAAACAAGAACGGGGATATAATAGGGGCGCATAAAGACGACGAGCTTCCCGATGTTCTTTTTGAATTCGCCCTTTTTGAGCGGGGCGCTCTGTCTGTGCATAGCGGGTCTCATAAGCCGAGTTCCTCCTTGGAGAGCTGCGAAAGGGCGATCTCCCTGTATACGGGGCAGGTTTCAAGCAGTTCGCGGTGCGTGCCCGCGCCGACCGCCTTTCCCTGGTCGAGCACAATGATCTTATCGGCGTCCATGATGGTGCCGATGCGCTGGGCGACGATGAGGTTCGTCACGCCCTGCAAATTCTCTTTCAGGTTCTCGCGCACCTTTCTGTCCGTCTTGTAGTCGAGCGCGGAAAAACTGTCGTCGAAGATCATGATCTCGGGTTTCTGCGCCACGGCGCGCGCAATGGAGAGCCGCTGTTTCTGCCCGCCCGAAACGTTCTTGCCGCCCTGGGCGATGGGGCTGTCGTAGCCGCGTTCCATCTCTCCGATGAATGCGTCCGCCTCGGCGATCTTTGCCGCCTGCACAACGCCGTCGCGGTCGGCTTTTCCGCCGAATGCAATGTTCTCGGCGACTGTGCCCGTAAAGAGCACGCCCTTCTGAGGAACGTATCCGATCTTACCGCGCAGCGTGTTCTGTTTCATGTCCTTTACGTTCACGCCGTCCACAAGCACTTCGCCCTCGGTCGCGTCGTAAAAGCGGGGCACAAGGTTGATGAGCGTGGATTTTCCGCTGCCCGTACTCCCGATAAAGGCGACCGTCTGTCCTTTTTCGGCGCGGAAGGAGATGTGCGAGAACACGTCCGCGTCGGCGTCGGGGTAACGGAAACTCACGTCGCGGAATTCCACGGTCCCTTCCTCCGTCGCGGGCAGTTCCGTCTCGGGATCGCTGATGGAGAGGGGCATGTGCAGCACTTCGTTGACGCGCTTTGCCGCCACTTCCGCACGGGGCAGGAGAATGAACATCATGAGCAGCATCAGGAACGCCATAATGACCTGAGAGGCGAGCGTCATGAAGGAGAGGATCGTCTCGTATTCGATCGCGCCGCGGTTCATGAGCGTTGCGCCGATCCAGTAGATCGCAAGCGCCAGCCCGTTCATCGTCAGCATCATCACGGGATTCATCAGCGCCATCACTCTGCCCGTAAAGAGCTGCGTCTTCGTAAAATCGTCGTTGGCTTTTTCGAATTTTGCTTCCTGGTACTTCTCCGCGTTGTATGCGCGGACGACCTTGATGCCCGTAAGATTTTCGCGCGTGACGCCGTTGAGGCGGTCTGTGAGCTTCTGCATCATCCTGAATTTCGGCATCACGGTGAGCATGATGGCGATGATGCAGACGACGAGCACGACGACTGCCACGGCAGTCGCCGTGGTGAGCTGCCAGCTCGACGCATTGATCTTGCAGATCGCCCATATCGCCATGATGGGGGCGTAAATGAGCATGCGCAGTACCAGAATGTTCGCAAGCTGAACCTGCTGGATGTCGTTCGTCGTGCGCGTGATGAGCGACGAGGTGGAGAACTTGTTGATCTCCGCGACCGAGAAACTCTCGACCTTCGCATATACCTTGCTGCGCAGCGTGGCGGAGAGTCCGCTCGCCATGCGCGACGCAGCGATGCCCGAAGCGACCTGACACAGCGCGCTGCACACGGCAAACGCCAGCATCAGCCCGCCTTCCCGCCAGATGTCGCCCGTCGTCGCGCCCGGAATGTGCATGCTCACCTGACGGATGGCAGATACGATATCGGCGATCTTGTCGGTGAGTTCCATCGTAAAATATACCTGCGCGACGGTGATGCCGATGATGAGGACGACGAGCACCCAGTCCTGCGCCTTCAGATTTTTATAAAGTTTCAGCATCCGTTCTCTCCCGTATCCTGACGCTGCAGATGTTCTTCCAGCTTTGCGAGCAGCTTTTCCCCGCAGGCGAGGAAGATCCCGCGTTCCTCTTCGCCGAGGACGCTCAGTACCGCCGCAATATTTTCCGCGAACGCTTTTTTGCGGCGCGCGAGCAGTTCCTCGCCCTTCGGCGTGATCGCAATGTGTACCGTCCGTCCCTGTTTTTCGCGGCGCAGCAGCCCCGCTTCCTCGTAGGGCTTTATCAGTCTGCTCACATTGGGGACGGCAAGTCCGCTCACGCGCGCCATCTCCGTAATGGTGACGGGCTGTCCCGTGCGGCTCTCGTGCTCGCGCAATCCGCCGAGCAGCATGAACGCCCTGTCCTTTTCGCCTTCCCGCAGCTTATATCTGCGGATGCAGTCCTTCGCCTGCAAGATGATCGATGCGGCGCGGTCCGCGCACTCTTGTTCCGTCATACTGCCTCCTTCCGAAAACTTATCAAATGATAACTATTCATAATCGTTTTCTGCCCGCTTTAAACGCCCGAGCGAGAAATATTATATGAAAATCGGGTGAAGGGCGTTCACGGATTTTTCAAAAAAAGAATGCCGCGTTATTCGGCATTCTTTCTGAATTTGTGCGGCGTCATGCCGTGTGTACTCCGGAACACGCGGTAAAAGTGGCTCTGGTTTTCGTATCCCACGGCGCGGACGATCTCTTCCACCCCGAGCGAAGTCGTCCGCAGCAGCGTCTCCGCCGCCGCCATCCGCTGCGCCCGCAGCAATTCCTGAAAGGTCTTTCCGAACACCGTTCCGATCCGCCGCGAAAGGTACGCCTCCGCGTAGCCGAGCGACCCCGCCAGTTCCTTCAGCGTTGCGGTGGGGTAGCGCTCTTCGAGGTACCCCAGAACGGCGCGTCTGAGTGCGGCGTCCGGCGAGGAAACGCGCAGCGTGTTCACGAGCGTATCGCGGTAGTATGCAAGGTAGGTAAAGAGGAGGGAAACGAGTCCGCTGTATACTTCGTGCGTGCGGTTGACGATCGCATAGATGAGGTTGTCCATCAGATTGCGGATGGGAAAGGTATCCTTTGTGCGGAAAAAGAGGTATTCCGCTTCTCCCGCGTCGTCGAAGTTGTTCGTCAGGAACCCGCTCATCACGGGATTGTTGTGTACCTGCGGAAAGATCGCCTGCAAAAACGGATTGGAGAGGATAAAGTTGATGCCGATATCCTCCCTGCCCGCCCGTCTGATGGAGTGGCGCGCATGCCGGTTGAGGAAGAGGATGTCGCCCCGTTCGAGCGTGACAGTCTCTTTGCCGATGACGTGCGAAATGCTCCCCGCATACACGTACATGAATTCCATGTAGTCGTGTCCGTGCTCCGGGAAGTCGATAAACCGCGTATGCGGACGGAGGTCGAGTTCCCGCTCGCCGAGCAGTTTTCTGCTGTTTACGATGAATCTGTCCGAATAGGAGTAATCGTCCTTTTTTACGTCGCGCCCCCGCAGGATCTCCCGTTCCTCGTCGGTCAGGCGCGTCAGACGCTCCAGAATTGCGCTGTCCATACCGCAAGTATAGCATACCCTGCGAAAAAAGTCAAATAAAGATAGTATTTTGCAAAAATAACGTCCTTGTTTTATTTGAAAGGTATGATATAATCGGGATGAAGAGAGGGTGAAAGATGAAATACTATCTTGCGATCGACATCGGCGCTTCAAGCGGAAGGCACATCGTCGGGTGGAAGGAGAACGGGGCTCTGCATACCGAGGAGGTGTACCGTTTCCCCAACGGCGTAAAGGAGGAGACGGGGCATCTCGTCTGGGATATCGCTGCGCTCTTCGGTCATGTAAAGGCGGGCATAAAGGCTGCGTTCAGAAAGTATCCGCGCATCGAAAGCCTTGCCGTCGATACCTGGGCGGTGGACTATGTGCTCATGCGGGGAGGGGAGGAGATCCTTCCCTGCTACGCCTACCGCGACGCCCGCACGGAGGACGCCGTCGGCGCCGTCCATGCAAAGGTTCCGTTCAGTAAACTGTACGAACGGACGGGGATCCAGTTCCAGCCGTTCAATACGGTCTATCAGCTTTCGGAAGATCTTTCCCGCGGCAGATTGGAAAATGCGACCGATTTTCTCATGATCCCCGAATATCTCACCTACAAACTCACGGGCGTAAAGATGCACGAATACACCAACGCGACCACGACGGGGCTCGTCGATGCGGAAGGGGGCGGATACGATCGGGAGCTCATCTCGGCGCTCGGACTGCCCGCCCGTCTGTTCGGAGAACTTTCGCGCCCCGGCACAAAAGTGGGCGCGCTGCTGCCCGAGGTCGCGGCGGAGGTCGGCGGCAATACCGAGGCAGTGCTGTGCGCCTCGCACGATACCGCTTCGGCGGTGGAGGGCATACCCATGTCCGAGGGCGCGTATCTTTCAAGCGGGACATGGTCGCTCCTCGGCACAAAGTCCGAACGGGCGATCTGTTCGGACATGGCACGGACGTACAACTTCTCCAACGAGGGCGGCGCGGGGTATACCCGTTTCCAGAAAAACATCATGGGCATGTGGGTGATCAATCGTCTGAAAGCCGAACTTGCGCCCGAAAAGTCCTTCGACGACGTGATGCGCATGGGACAGGAAAGTTCGTTCGATGAACTTGTCGATGTCAACGCACCCTGCTTTCTGGCGCCCGTCTCCATGAAGGCGGCGTTTGACGGCGCGCTCTCCGAAAAGCCCGGAAGCCCCGACGACTATTTCCGCTGCGCGCACCGCAGCCTTGCAATGAGTTATCGGTCTGCATTAAAAGAATTGAGCGAATGCACGGGAAAAACGTTCGGCACGCTCTACATCGTCGGCGGCGGAGCAAGAAATAAGTGGCTCAACGAGCTGACGCAGCAATTCTGCAATATCCGCGTGGTGGCGCTGCCCATCGAGGCAACTGCGCTCGGCAATCTCAGAGTGCAGATGCGGAATTAGTTTCGAGAAAGAAGAGGGCGTTCCTTTTTATAAATTATCCTCTCCCCCCATTTGGATAGGGCGCCCTCTCTTTTCATATTCGGAAGACCACAGAAATTATTTTCGTCGGTCCGAAAAGAATTTCGTGAAAATAAGGGAGATATCTATGAGTTATCAGGAAGCAAAACAGACGTATGCCGCAATCGGCGTCGATTCCGACGCGGCGATCGCGGCACTCAGAAGCGTGCCCGTCTCCGTACACTGCTGGCAGGGGGACGACGTCCTCGGTTTCGAGGGCGCCGAGAGCCTTTCGGGCGGCATTCAGACGACGGGCAACTATCCCGGCCGCGCGCGCACGCCCGAAGAGCTGATGGCGGATTACGCCTTCGCGCTCAGCCTGATGCCCGGCACGAGGCGCATCAACATCCACGCGAGCTACGCCTTCCTCGGCAAAGACAAAGGGAAGATCGACCGCGACGGGTACCGCCCCGAGCACTTCGCGCCGTGGGTGAAGTTTGCAAAGGAGCACGGGATCGAGGGCATCGACTTCAACCCGACCTTCTTCGCGCACCCCAAGATGAAGGACGGGCTCACGCTCTCCTCGCCCGACGAGGCGACGCGTAAATTCTGGGTGGAGCACGGCAGGCGCTGCATGGAGATCGCGGCGTACTTGGCCAAGGAGATGGGGAGCCCCTGTCTTGTAAATATCTGGATCCCAGACGGCTACAAGGATATCCCCGCCGACCGCCTCTCGCCCCGTCTGCGGTATGCGCAGTCGCTCGACGAGATCCTGAAAGATTACGATAAGGAGTGGGTGATCCCCGCCGTCGAGAGCAAGGTGTTCGGCATCGGCGTGGAGAGCTATACGGTGGGCTCCAATGAGTTCTGCCAGAACTATGCGGCGACGCGCGGCATCTGTTCTCTGCTCGATAACGGGCACTATCATCCGACGGAGGTCGTCTCCGATAAGATCCCGTCCATGCTCGCCTTTCACGAGAAAGTCGCGCTGCATGTTTCCCGTCCCGTGCGCTGGGATTCCGATCACGTCGTCATCTTCGAGGACGAACTCAAAGAGATCATGAAGGAAGTCGTGCGGAACAATGCGCTCGGCAGGGTGAAGATCGCGCTCGATTATTTCGACGCCTCCATCAACCGCGTGTTCGCGTGGGTCACGGGGCAGCGCTCCGTCGAGAAGGCGCTGCTCTATGCAATGCTCCTGCCCGACGCGGAGATGAAATCGGCGCAGGAAAAGGGGGATTTCACGCGGCTCATGTATTTGCAGGAACGCGTCAAAATGCTGCCCTTCGGCGAGGTGTGGGAGGAATACCTCGCGCAGCAGAACCTCAGCGAAAGCTATTACGAGCCCATCATGGCATACGAAAAGAGGATTTTAAAGGAGAGAAAATGAAAGATATTCTGACGGCGCCCTTCGTGCGCGAAATGTGTGAAACGACGGCGAACATGTACCGCCTCGGCTGGGACGAAAGAAACGGCGGCAACATCAGCTACCTGCTCGATGAAAAGGAAGTGGGAGAGTATCTCGATCTCAACAAAGTCGTGCGCACCATCCCGTTCATGGGCGTGAACGAAGAGGACTTCGACGCAAGCCCGCTGGAGGGAAAGATCTTCATCGTCACGGGCACGGGCAAGTACTTCAAGAACGTGGAAAAGGATCCCGCGAACAATCTCGGTATCGTGCGCATCGGAAAGGGCGGCAAGAACATCGAGCTCCTGTGGGGCTATGAGGACGGCGGCAGACCCACCTCCGAGTTCCCCGCGCACATGATGAGCCACATGGCGCGGCTCAAAGTCGATCCTCAGAACCGCGTCGTCATGCACTCGCACCCCACGAACACGCTCGCAATGAACTATGTGCACGAGCTGGACGAAAAGAAGTTCACGCACACCCTTTGGGAGATGTGCACCGAGTGCATCGTGGTGTTCCCCGACGGCGTCGGCGTGCTCCCGTGGATGCTGTGCGGCACTTCTGAGATCGGCAGGGCAACCGCAAAGAAGATGGAAAAGTTCCGCCTCGTCATCTGGGCGATGCACGGCATCTACGGCGCGGGCAAGACGATGGACGAGACGTTCGGGCTCATCGAGACGGTGGAAAAAGCCGCGCAGATCTACATGCTCACCGCGCACCTGCCGCGCAAGAATACCATTAAGGATGAAGATATGGTCAGGCTCGCGGAGCTGTTCGGGATCGATTACAGAAAGGACTTTCTCGATCTTTGAAAAACATCTGCGGCGCAGGGCATTTCCGCGTTTGCGCATGCTCCCGCATTGCTTGCATCTGTTTTCCGGATATGATAAAATAATACTCAAATAAAAAAAGATAAGGAGATGGAATTTTATGGCAAATCGTTTTGTGCTCAATGAGACGAGCTATCACGGCAAGGGCGCGATCCGGGAAATCGCGAACGAAGTCAGGGGCAGGGGATTCAAAAAGGCGTTCGTCTGCTCCGATCCCGACCTTCTCAAGTTCGGCGTGACCAAAAAAGTAACGGACGTTCTCGAAAACGCGGGCATTCCCTATGAGATCTATTCTCAGATCAAGCCCAATCCCACCATCGAGAACGTACAGACGGGCGTTGCGGCGTTCAGGGCGAGCGGCGCGGACTGCATCGTTGCGATCGGCGGCGGGTCGTCCATGGATACCGCCAAGGCGATCGGCATCATCATCGCCAACCCCGAGTTTGCGGACGTGCGCTCGCTGGAGGGCGTTGCGCCCACCAAGAATAAGTGCGTGCCCATCATTGCCGTTCCCACCACGGCGGGCACGGCGGCGGAGGTCACCATCAACTACGTCATTACCGACGCGGAGAAGAACCGCAAGATGGTCTGCGTGGACGTGCACGATATCCCCGTCGTCGCCGTCGTCGATCCCGACATGATGAGCAGCATGCCCAAGGGGCTCACCGCCGCCACGGGTATGGACGCGCTCACGCACGCCATCGAGGGCTATATCACCAAGGGCGCGTGGGCAATGAGCGATATGTTCCACCTCAAGGCCATCGAGATCATCGCAGGATCCCTGCGCGGCGCGGTCGCAAACACGCCCGAAGGCAGGGAGGGCATGGCTCTGGGGCAGTACATCGCGGGCATGGGCTTCTCCAATGTGGGGCTGGGCATCGTCCACTCGATGGCGCACCCTCTCGGCGCGCTGTACGATACGCCGCACGGGGTCGCAAACGCCATTCTGCTGCCCACCGTCATGGAATATAACGCCGAGGCGACGGGCGAAAAGTACCGCGATATCGCCAGGGCGATGGGCGTTGAGGGCGTCGATGCAATGAGCCTCGAAGATGCAAGAAAGGCCGCCGTCGCTGCCGTCAAACAGCTTTCGGAGGATGTCGGCATCCCCAAGGATCTCAAGGACATCGTCAAAGAGGAGGATCTCGATTTCCTCGCGCAGTCGGCAATGGACGACGCGTGCCGTCCCGGCAATCCCAAGGATCCCACCAAGGAAGACATTATCGCGCTTTACAGGTCTCTCCTGTAACCGCACACAAAAACCCCGCCTTTCGGCGGGGTTTTTGTGTGCAGAACATTCAGTCGCAGCTTTCTATGAGTTCGCAGTCGTAGAGCGTGGGGTTGAACGCTTTTTCGCTCGGATAGGTGTATTTTTCGCTGAGTTCGTAATCTGCCGGCATGCGGGAGGGGGAGTTGCCCGTCAGCTCGCGGAAGATGCGGTTGAAATTCCGTATGGTCGCAAAGCCGCATTTGTCTGCGATCTCCGTCATCGTCAGGTTTTTGCCCGATCGAAGGAGCTTTACCGCGCTGTCCGTGCGCAGGTAATTGAGGTATTGCGAAAAAGTCGAGCCGGTCACCGATTTGAAGTAGCGTGAAAAATAAGCGTCGCTCATGCCCATAAAGCGCACCGCCTCTTCGAAGGTGTACTCCTCAAAGCGTTCCTGCATATCCTCCAAAAGGTTCTTGAACGTCTCTTCCGTGCGGTCGTTCCCGATGCGGTGCACGAGCTGTTCGCCGCGGAACACCTCGATCATCATTTCGCTCACGGCGCAGCGCGCCTCTTCTCCGTAAAAGGGCTTGCAGTCGCGGAGCACGGAGCGCAGCCGCGCATAGTATTCCGGGATGGGATAGCTCCTGTACAGCTTCGGGGTCGCGAGCTGGTAGTTTTCCAGGAAAGGCCGTATTATGCTGTAATCGAACACGATCACGATGAGCACCGTATCGGGTTCGCAGGCGCGCTGGTAGTGGATCTGACCGCTGTCCGTGAAAAGCGCCTCGCCTTTTACGAGATGATGCGTCTTTTTTTCGCAGAATACGTCGATGGATCCCTGCTCCGTATAAATAAATTCGCAGTCGTAGTGCCAGTGCAGCAGATTGTGTGAATTCCGGTATTTTCCCACCCAGACTTTCGCGTCCTCGGGGTATTTCCAGATCTCTCTTTTTGCGATCATGCCTGAATCTCCGTTTCTTTTATCATAACGTAAAACAGTTCAAAAGTCAAGCGCATAATGTCAATAAATGTCTATAATCCGTCAAAAGGTTGCTTGCAAACGGGGCGTATATCGGGTATAATATGAGCGTAAACAGGAACAGGCGGCTAACGGATACATCGCCGACGCTTGCGAATCCTGTTAAAAATCGTTTATACTTCATTCCCCCTATAGTTTGGCAACAAGGCGATAGTTTCTATCGCCTTATTGTCATTTCCGGGGCATGGAGGAGAGGTGGAAAAATGAGAGAAGTGTATTGTGCGCTCGATCGGCTGATCGCCTACGCGCACGAGAAACTCGGGCTTTCTCAGCGCAACGAGGCGTATGTCCGCAACACGCTGCTCGATCTGGTCGGACTGGAGAGCTACGAGGAGACGGGGCAGACGTACGACGGCAGGAGCGTTTCCGCGCTCCTGAACGATCTTGTGGCGGCGTGCGAACGGGCAGGTCTTGCCGTCGCGCCCGACCGTCTTACCGACGGCGTGATGGGCGCGCTCATGCTCTCGCCCGAAGCGGTCGAAGAGGCTTTCGC
>CALVWO010000048.1 GCA_944367465.1 uncultured Clostridia bacterium | reverse complement strand
GGTTAGGCGACAGCCGTATCCGAATCTCTCAAACTCACGACATTGTCATACCGCAGCACTCGCAAAAAAGATTTTGCAGAAAGATTTTTTGCGAAGAGGAGCGGCGAGCGTTTCAGGCGTACCGTTCGGGTCATCCGAACGGTCGCATACGGCGCTCCGCCGTGACGACGTCAGTTCGAAAGAAAAAGTGGGAACTCATTTGCAGATAAAACTGCAGACGATCCCCTCGTCGTAATCGCCGAAGCCCTTGCCGAAGATGGTCACGCCGCCGCAGTGCTCCGCCGTTTCGGGCACGGCGATGCGGAAACGGATCTGCGCGCCGGCCTTCAGCCCGAGATCGCCGATGCGCGTCTCGGATGTTTTGACGCCGCCCAGAAATGCGCCGTCCTCGTTCACGGTGAGGACGACCTTTCTGCCGTACTGCCCGAGATTGCCGAACCACCAGGAGGGACTGACCGTGCCGGCGCGGTCGTTGTACTCGCCCTTGCTGCGGTAGACGCCGAGATCCTTCCCGTTGACGGAAAAGCTGATATCGCTGGGATAGTACGCCGCATAACCGGGCGCCTCGGAGGCGAGCTCCATGGAAAACTGCAGCTCGCGCGGATGTTCGCCCTCTTCGAGATAGTTGGGCACGAGATACTCCACATAGCCGCTCGCAAACCACAGGATCCCCGCGCGGAACCGCTCGGGATAAGAAAAGCATGCGGGATCGTCGAACCTGCCCACGACGTGCTCGTCCGTCGCCAGTCCGCAGGTGGGATGCACGTCGTAATCCACATAGTGCCCCACGTCGATATGCACCGACTCGACGCGCCCCTCTTCGGGCGGACGGGAGAGAAAATCGATGACGATCTTATCCGTTGCGAGCGAACAGATCTTCTGCGTGCCGCGGATGCCCGACGAAGTGGAGATATCGATGAGTCCCGCCGCATGCAGTTTTTTGATGTGCGCCGTGATCGCGCCGTTCGAGACGTTGAACCGCTTTGCGAAATACGCGAGGTTGAGCTCGCCCTTCTGCAGCAGTTCGTCCAGGATCCCAAGCCGCACCTCGGAATCGAGCGCCTCGTACAGAATGCGCCCCTGTTTGAAATCTTTCAGATAAATCATGAAAATACCCTCTTTTCTGTTTCATTATACCCCCGTCGGCGCCGATTTGTCAAATAAAATGTTTGAATTTGAGGCGACTGTTTCAAAAATAAGTAAATGAAAGCGGCGGAAGATCCTGTAAAACAGGTGCAAAACGCCGCTGCGCGAAGGCAGCGGCGTTCATGTGCCGTAATGCGGTTACTTTTTCACGCTTGCGAGCAGCTCTTTCACAGACGCCTTGCACGCGGCAAGTGCCTCCTCCGCGGCTGCCTCGGTGGGCGCCTTGATGGAGTAATAGATCTTGAGTTTGGGCTCGGTGCCGGAAGGACGCACGCAGACGAAGGATCCGCCCTCGAGCTCGTAATACACGCAGTTGCACTTGGGGATGTTGAGCGGCTCCGTTTTGCCGTCCAGCGTGCGGCGGAGATCGGCGGAATAGTCGCGCACAGCTTCCACTTTGAAGGGGCCGAACGCGGCGACGTTCACCGTCTTGAGCGCGTCGACGACGGCGTTCATCTCCTTCATTGCGTTCAGACCGGAGTACTGGATGGACTCGTTCTTATCCAGCACGAACCCGTATTTCGCATAGATCTCCTGCAATCTCCCCCACACCGTCTTGCCGATATAGGTATAGTAGCAGACCATCTCGGCGCACAGCATGGACGCGACGACGGCGTCTTTGTCGCGGGCATGGGTGCCGCGGAGATATCCGCACGACTCCTCAAACCCGAACACATAGGTATGCGAGCCGTCCTGCTCCCACTGTTTGATCTTCTCGCCGATGAACTTGAACCCGACGGGCGTTTCGAAGAGCGCGACGCCGAAATCGGCGCAGATCGCCTTCGCCATGCCCGTAGTAACAAAGGACTTGACGACAGCCGCGTTTGCGGGGAGGGCGTTCTCCTCCTTGAGGCGTGTGAGGATATAGTCGAGCAGCAGGATGCCCACCTGGTTGCCCGAGAGCGCGACAAACTCGCCCTTCTCGTTCTTGACGGCGACGCCGAGACGGTCGGAATCGGGATCGGTGCCGAACACGACGTCTGCATGGATCTTGTTTGCAAGCGCAATGCCCATGGAGAGCGTCTCCTTGAATTCGGGATTGGGCACAGCGACGGTGGAGAACTCGGTATCCTTGGTCGTCTGCTCCTCGACGACGGTCACGTTGATGCCCAGCTCCCTGAGGATGCGGGTGACCGGAACGTATCCCGAGCCGTGTACGGGCGTATAGACGAGCTTCAGATCCTTCCCGCACTTTCTGACCGCCTCTGCGGAGAGCGTAAGTTTTTTGAGCTCCGCAATGTAGGTATCGT
Organism: uncultured Clostridia bacterium; assembly: GCA_944367465.1. Lineage (GTDB taxonomy): Bacteria > Bacillota > Clostridia > Christensenellales > Borkfalkiaceae > Gallimonas. The sequence continues at coordinate 9,154 of CALVWO010000048.1, read as the reverse complement.
CCACTTCCGCGGGAACGGGAACGATGAGCGGGCTCTTTTCGTCGCCCGTCACGGAGAGATAATCGGTGATCTTTTCAATGAACCCGACGACGATCTTGGTCGCCTCGGGCGACATCTGCGCGCCGTCCTCGCCGTATACCTTATAGCCGTTGTATTCCTTGGGATTGTGCGACGCGGTGATCATGATGCCCGCAACGGTGCCGAGATAGCGCACCGCATACGAGAGCATGGGCACGGGATGCACGTCGCCGAACAGGTAGGCTTTGATGCCGTTTTTTGCGAGCACGCCCGCCGCCTTTTCGGCGAACAGACGGGAATTCCTCCGCGTATCGTAAGAGATGACGACGCCCTTTTTCTGTTCTTCCTCGGAGAGCGTTTTGATGTATTCGGAGAGCCCCTGCGTCGCGCGCATGACGGTGTACACGTTCATCATATTCATGCCGCAGCCGATGATGCCGCGCATGCCCGCCGTGCCGAACTCGAGCTCGCCGCCGAAGCGGTATTCCTTCTCCTTCTCGTCCGAGGCGATCGCTTTCAGCTCCGCTCTGTCCGCCTCAGCGAGGCGCGGGTCGTCGACCCATGACTGGTAGATGCTCTGATAACTCATATCATTCCACTCCTTATTTGTTCGGGCGCGCTTTCCGCACGCCCGTATTTCCCTTATTCTTCGGAAGATCCGTCCTCTTTTTCCGCGGGTTCCGCGGCGGCGGGCTCGTTGATCTTGCGGTTGAGCTCGTCGAGACTGTCCTCCGCAGTGATGAGATCTTCCGCCGGCTTGACCGCCTCGGCGGATCCCGCGATATCGTGCACGGAGATGAAGTACTTCATTTCATTGTCCTCAAAGTAGTGCACGAACTGCAGCGCAAGCAGGAAAATGAAACTGATGGGAACGGTCAAAAAGAGCGCGCTCCCGATGGTGAAAAGCCCGAACGCAACGTTCATGACGACGATGAGGTAGATCGCCGCAAGGAAGGTGGCAAAGCGGCGCCAGAATCCCTTGCCGGGGCGCACGGCGTCTTTGAGCGCCTGCCCCACCCGTTTTCCGCCGGAGACGATGGACGGGATCCATGCGGAAATGAACGTCATCTTCAGCGATTGCAGGAACACGACGAGCGTGACCGTAAGACAGAGCGAGATGAGCACGGGCAGGAATCCCCACGACGGCAGGAAGGACGGCACATAGAAGAAGAAAAACCAGCATACGAGCACGGTGACCGCATCGTACAAAAAGACGATGGGCACATAGATGACCTCATACAGCGCGGCGCTGCCGAGGCGTTTGAAGTAGGAGGCGGAAAAGCTCGTACGGGAGAACATGCTCATCCTGTCGTGCATCGTTCCCGCAACGGCAAAGAGACAGAGACCGTTGAGAAAGCGGGAGAGCAGATAGATAAGGCACACGCCCACGACCGCGCCCGCAACGGCGCCGCCGTTCCGCCCGAGCAGCGCAAGAAAGTCGGCAAGCGCCGTATGGAAATCGGACTGGAAGGTCTGCAATACCGCAGAATCGCCGCTGAACAGGGCGCGGAAGAACTCCTCCGTCATGCCGCGGAGCGTTTCCCATTCCGCGCTCTCCACAATGACGGCAAGCGCAAGACGCAGGATGACGTACACGATGCTGAACGTGATCACCGCGACGACAAGGCGGTATAACAGCATCTTGAACGCCGAGGAGAAATTGTCCATCGTGATATGAAAAGCGTTGCGGAAACGCATATCAGTACCTCCTGTAACTGTGGAGTTCGTCCTCTCTGTCCAGCTTGTCCGCGTCGAAATACACGACTTCCATGCGGACGCAGAAATTGAGGAAGAGGAACGCAAAGAGAACTATCCCGGCAATGCGGAAGGCAAAATCGGGCAGGAACGCGCAGCCGCTGAGCACGACGACCAGCGCCGCAACGGAGATCGCATAGGAAAGCACCAGTTTCCAGCGGCGCTCCACCATCAGACGGTAAGAGTACAGGAACGCATCAAAATAACGGAATCCCGTCATCATCTTGCAAGGCAGCCACAGATAGAACATCGTCGCGAGATAGATGAGCACGAACAGAAAGAGCAGCACCGCGACCGTATACAGCAGATAGGCGACGGCGAGCGTATCCACCTGCGAGATGACGTACAGAACGGCAGAGAGCACGACCGCCCAGATCTCGTACAGCACAACGTAAAGGAGCGTGATGAACAGCGCGGGCAGGAGCACGTTTTTGAACTGCGCCGCAACGCCGCCGAACGTCCGTTTTCCGAGTTTCATGTGCTTTTCGACGAAAGCAAGCAGCGCTGCCATGAACAGAAAAATACAGACCACGGCAAGCAGACTGTATACGGCGCCGAGCACGCTGTCGAAACGGATAAAGCTCCATGCATGGAAAAATTCAAGGAACTCCGCCTGCGGCGTGCCCGTAAAATAGCCGCACACGACTTCGGAGATGCACCGATAGTCGAGCGACAGCGCCATGAACACCGCGGGGATCACCGCAAACGGCAGCAAAAACCACAGGTTCCTGAAAATATATTTCCAACTTCCGAATACTGTACGCATATAATACCTATTATAACGATATCTATTATATAACAAAACCCGCGCGGTGTAAAGAGGTTTTTTTGAAAAACCGCCCTGCCCCGCGCGGGAAAAATTATTCTTTGCCGCATTCCGCGGCGAAAACGCACATTTTTGACGCAGCAACCCCGGGTTTATTCTCCGGTGCGGTCAAACACGACCATATATGCTCCCTTGAAGATGATCTTGAGATCGAGCCACACGCTCTGCTTTTGGATATATTCGAGATCGAGCCGCACCCACTCATCAAAATCGAGCGCGTTGCGGTTCTTCTGGATCTGCCACAGGCACAGCAAGCCGCCCTTTACGTCGAGACGGTGTTTCTGATACTCCGTATACTGTTCCACTTCGGAAGGGATGGGCGGGCGCGGCCCGACCACGCTCATGGTACCGTTCAGGATATTGAAAAGTTGCGGCAGTTCGTCGAGCGACAATTTACGGTAGATTTTCCCCACCTTCGTGATGCGCGGATCGTTCTTCATCTTGAATGCGGGTCCGTCCGCCTCGTTGAGTCCTTCATCGATGAGTTTCTGTTTCATCGCCTCGGCGTTGGGGCACATGGTGCGTATCTTATAAAAGTTGAAGATCTTGCCGTTCTTCCCCACCCGCTTTGAAACGTAAATGGGATTGTGAAAATCCTCCAGCCACTTGATGAGGATGCACAGAAGGATGAGCCACGACAGGAGCACAATGACGAGAAACGAAGAAACAATATCGAAACAACGTTTGACGAACAGGTAGCACCCGTAGCGGAAACCGGATCTGGGCTTGAAATCCGCATCGGAAGCGGCGGACTGCGCGTCAGTTTCGGTCGGCACCGAAACGGGCGCCGCATCGACCTTCACGGGACTGATATCGCACGCGACCGAAAAAGGCGCCTGACGCACCTCCTCGGGTTCCTCTGCGGGACACGCCTGCGCAGGCGCGATCTCTTCTTCAGCCGTCTGCCCGCCGCAGACAGGTTTCATTTCTTCCATCGTAAATCTCCCGACCGCTCCGTTCCGACGGAGCCCTCATAGTTGTAAACAATTATATCATGTGCAAAAAAGCGTGTCAAGATTTTCATGCGAGAAAATCATGGCAGCGCGGGCAGGATCTGCCGCCTGCACCGCTCAACGCAGCACGAGCGTCGTTACGGAACAGGGCGCAAGAGAAAATACCGCACCGCCGAAGCCGACGCGCTTTTCATACGCGAGCGGATTCTGCACGACGAGCACGCGCGTTCCGTCCGGATTCTCAAAACCGAACGCGTTCCCGCTCATTTTCCCGCCGAGGCGGAGAACGCGCGCGCCCCTGCGGACGAACTGCGCCGCATGGCGGAAAATATAATACTCGTATTCGCGGCGCGCCTCTCCGCGGTCAGTCGTGATCATACTGTTCTGCTTCCAGCCCCACGTGCTCACGCCGCCGCGGGGAAGCACTGCGTTCCAGTAGACATACGCGCAGACGCCGCCCGTGATATAGTGGCGCATCAGCTCAAACACGTAATTTGCATATTCCCAGGTATTTTCGCCGTCGCCGCACTCGTTTTCGCTCTGGACGTACGCAAGTTCCGGAAAGCTCTCCACGCTCTGGCGCAGGGCGTTCTTTCCCTCCCACTGATACATCACGCCCTTGATATACCGCCGCGCCGCAGGATCGTCGAGCACGGTCAGCGTATACTCGTTGTAACGCGAGCCGAACCCGCCCAGCGTACCCGTGCCGTTGATCGTCCCGAGCCAGATCTCCGTGCCGAGACCGCTCTCTTCGAACGCGGGGCCCATGTAGTCCGCGATGAAACGGCGGATGAGCTCGCCCGACCATACGCACGTCGGATAATTGTTATCGGACGCAAACTCGTTCTGCGGATTGATCGCCGCAACGCGTACGCCTTCCGCAGCGTATGCATGCACATATTTTACGAGATAGCGCGCGTATGCCGAGAGCACTTTCTCCTCCGCGCGGATCCTGCCGCCGTGATAGGACGCGGGCTCTTTCATCCACGAAGGCGGGCTCCAGGGAGAGGCAAAAAAACAAATCGCGGGATTGCGCGCGAGCGCCTCCTTTGCAAAGCGGAGCACATATCCGCGGTCATGCGCAACGGAAAAATGTTCCAGCGCGTAGTCGTCCGCCGTCTCGTCGTAGGAATACCATCCCAGCGCATAATCGTTCGCGCCGACGGGCAGACGGCAGAACTCCAGCCCCATCTCTTCGGGCAAAAAAAGCTCGTCGAGAATGCGGCGCCCGCACGCAGGCGGGAGCGTATCGAGCGCGGCGATGCCCGCCTCGTTGAGGCACGCGCCGAACCCCCTCCATATCACCTCGCGCTCCGCAGGCAGCTCAAAAAGGCCGTCCGCCGAACCGCAAACGGGGCGGACGCCCTCCGCAAAACAATTTTCCCGCGTGGTCGTGACCTGCCGCAACAATTTCATATCTTCACCCCGATCAAAATCCCTGAGAAATGCGCGTCACCTCTCCCTGCTGGAAGGAGACGTCGCCGAGCCGCACGATGCGCCATGTTCCGTCGGTCTGATAGTCGACCTGCGTGACGGATGCGTTCGGCACCCACGCGATCTCCTTCATGCGGCTGAGCGGAGTATGCTGCCAGAAACATTGCAGCGTGCGCAGCACGCAGGCATGCGCGCCGATGAGCACCGTTTTTCCCTCGTTTTCCGAAACGATCGCGCGGACGGCGGCAACGGCACGCGCCTGCACCTCCGCCACGGATTCCCCGCCCGTGCAGCGGCACTCCCCGATGTCCTCGCGCCACAGCCGATAATCGTCGGGGAACAGCCGCGCGATCTCCTCCGCGGTCTTTTCCTCCCAGGCGCCGCCGCAGATCTCGCGCAGCGCGGGGACTTTGCGGACGGGGATCCCCAGCGCCGCGGCAACGGGCGCGACCGTATCGTACGCGCGCCGCAGATCGCTCGAGCAGACCGCGTCGATGCGGTAGTTGGCAAGAAGAAACTCCGCGAGCCGCTCCGCCTGCCGCTCACCGAGCGCGGAGAGCGGGACGTCCGTCTGTCCCGTAAAAATTTTGCGTTCGTTGGCACGGCTCTGCCCGTGCCTGACACATATCAGACTGACCATATTTTCTCCGTATAGTCCGAAACCGTGCCCCTATTATACAGCCTTGCCGCAAAAAACGCAACGATCCGGAAGAAGAAAACGCCCGATATTTGCCCGGGACAGAACGCGTTCCGATTCGGTCGACAATCCGCCCGCTCCGCGATGTATCGGATCCCGTACAACAGAAAGAGCACCCGCCTGGGGCGCTCTTTGTATTATGGAGCTTCTGGCCGGACTTGAACCAAGAACACAAAAGAGTAAAACGTAAAAAGGCTTGAAAAATGATAATTTTAATGCCAAAATCAGCTTAAAATGAGCCTTTTTTAAGAACCTTTTTTCACACCCCAAATTCTCCCCAAATCATGCCGATAATGTTTTTGGCATCTGCCCTTGCAGATGCCTTTTCCTTATCTTATAATATAGAGAACGTCTCGCACTATTCTTTTACAAACCGAAACTCACTCGTTACGTCCTGCTGCCGCTCGTCAAGAACAGACGTGTCGGCGCGGTCGTATTCATAGAAATCGATTCTGTTCTGCGCGTTCTCGCGGCAGGTCTCCGTATATGATTCAAGTTCCCCGTCTGCCTGCGTATGAAAAACGATATACTTCATGATACTTCCCATAAAACAAGGTTTCCCTTGTTTTCCCTTCCCTTGTTTTATCTAAGATTGCCGTCCATGTTTGTAGGGGCGGCACGGCGGGCTGCTTCCCCGACGTGCGCGGCCGCGTCTCCGGCGCTGCGCACGCGCTCGCGCTGCCTTTTGATCTGCATCGCGTACAGCGGATCTTCCACCATGCGGGCGTCCACTTGTGCTTTTACCTGCGCAAACTCCGCTTTCATGGAATACTGCCGTCTCGTAACATTGGTGACGTCGAATTCCTTGATACAGTCAGGCAGCCATTCGTGTGCTTCGTAGAGTCTCATAACAACATGGGTTATATCTGCCGAATCGATTTTTTCTCTCGAAACATATCCCGAGCCCTGACGATGATCGAACCCGAGCCGCTTCATCGTCTTGCGGATCTCGTAATAGCACTTCGGCGCGCTCCCACGCGCCAAGGCAAGTTTTTTCGTATCGAAATCGAAATTAATCGCCTTGTATGTTTTGCGTTCGCCTTTCATGCTCGATCCATCATACGATAAAAATCATTTTTTTCTAAAAAATTGCCAAGAACATCCTCTGCATATTGCTCGTCTACTTCATCCTCATCATAATACCATTCCCATTTGGAACAGTATTTCGCCATACCTTTTGAAAAATACGCCTGTATTGTTACACCGAAAAAAGCACGCCACCAATCGGTTTCGTGACCTAACCCGATATAGGCGACCCCACCTTCGGGATCAGGCTCTTTTTTATACTCTCCGTGGTGCGTTTTCACGCATTCATCGACCCAGCCGTCCACCATAGCCCAAAGCGCAGCGGGATCTACCCCGTCCCGCTTTGCACGCGCCTCGTCGAATGCAAATACCATTTTATTCATGATTCTTCCTCCTCAGCTAACATAGCACAATTGAAAGGCGCTGTCAATCCTACGCGCGCCCGAAAAATAATTTCCTTCAAACGGTTGACACCGCTCTAATTCGGTGATAAAATAAAAGAGCAATAGAGGGTTGCCGTTCAGCGGTTAGCCCTCGGCTCTGTTAAATAACCGTCTCCGAAGGTAGCGCTTGGGCGGTTATTTTTTTATGATCACGTAGATTTTGTCCTTTGTCACTCTAAAAGAAGTGATGAACCCCTGTTCCAACAAGTGGAACAAAAGGCGCAGGATTGTAAAATCCATACGACCACCCCCTTTTCGGAAGAATACTCATCATATTCCCCCCAAGGGGCTAACCGCCTATGGCATCCATATTGCTCTGAACGGCTCGCGCCGTCCTTTTATATTCTATCACATATCCCCTTCCGCGGTCAATCACTTTGCCGTCGGAAGGGATTTTTTCTTGTGCCCTTTCCTTATCTTTTCGGATGAGGCGCTCTTCCCTTTCAAATAACTATTTCATATAATTTATAATGCGTTCGGAATTTCGGAGCGCGGCGGTCGGAGAATCGGACAGACAAAATCCGATTTTCCGAACGGTAAAACACACAAAGAAAAACGCCGCAGAGTTTGCTCTGTTCGGCGCGCATATATCCGTATTCACCGTACGGCGGACAGCGCGGAGATCTTCCGCGCTCGTTTCCTCTATTCAGTTCGCCTGTACTTCCTGTTTCCCGCCCTCATACGTCATCCCCCTTGGGCGGAGAATAGCAGCTGCACGGTCGCCCCGTTCCGATCTCAAATCCTGTATCCTCGCACTTTTTGCAGTGCCATGCGGGACGGAGATCTTCCTCGCCGATATGTAATGCCGCAAGCCGACGGGCGCGCACGGCGCATTGTTCGAGTCGTTCCCGTCTCAACGCTTCCAGATCGGGCAAGCGGAACACTTCTGCCTTTGCGATCGCGACATCCAGCCGTTTGACCGCCTTCTGCGCGGCGCTGTACGCTTCGTCCTGTTCCGCGATGCGAAGATACCGCCGCGCCCTGTTCTCCGCTTCCTGACGTCGTACGGCGTACCAATGCTCACGCTCCGTACGCGCGTCGAGCGCGGTGTTCCTTGCGTTGCGTGCGGCGATCTCCCGCGCAGCCCGCGCCCGCTCGTCGTCCGTAAGTTTCCCCGCGGAAAACAAGGTTTCCCTTGCCTTCCCTTGTTTTTGCTTGTTTTCCCTTGCTTTGCGTTTCCGCAGAACACGCAGCAGCTTCTCGTTGACGGCATATCTGCTCAAATACCGCCCGTTGCAGCCGCGCCCTTCCTGCGCGCGGTATAAAAGCCCGCTGCGAATAAGCGCGGTGATATATTCGTTGACCGTACTCTTATTCAGACGGAACTGTTTGGCAAGACGGCTGTCCGACGTCGCATACTCTTTTGCCCCGTTCTGCTGCGCGCGCCTGATCTCGCTCAGGATGACGGCTTCCATGGGACGGAGCGTACGCACCCTCTGCGGCGTAACGCTGCCGTCGCGGCGCTTCTTCCCGCGGATGGTAAATTCCTCGGTGAGCAGGAAATCGGGCACTTCCACGCCGCTCAGACCGCGTGACGGCGCGCTGTGCGAATACTCCGCGCAGATCCTGCGGCTTTTATCCTGTTCCACCGCGCCGCTCGCCGTCAGAATACGAACGCTGCGCGCCACCGTGTCGTTGCAGAGCCCGAGGCGTTTCCGCATATCCGCATACGACTGACGGCATACGCGGCTGTTTTCGGGATCGGAGAACGAATAGACCATGCTCTCCACGAGCAGCGCCGCCTGCGGCTTTTTCCTGCCGCAGACGTCCGCGCCGATGAACGAATACGGCACAAATAGCCATCCGCTTTCTTCGGGAATATTCAGTTGTGCCGTTCTTTCGCTCATGTGGTTCCTTTATTTTCCCTTGCTTTCCCTTGTTTTTGCAAGGGGATTATTTTTTGATGCGGCGTTTGTCGCGGCGGCGCTTATTGTGCCGCTTTTCATGTCTGTTCTTTGCCCATGCCGAGATCTCATATTTCGAGACGTCCTCGGGCGTGCGC
>CALVWO010000047.1 GCA_944367465.1 uncultured Clostridia bacterium | reverse complement strand
TTTACATTACCATACACCACAAGATTTGTTTGATCAAAATCTTTCTAACTGTTGCACTTAAGTTGACAATTCACCTTTATTCGTTATCGTCCTTCTCTTTGTCGCGCGTTTCCAGCGGCTTTCCGTCGGAGTCGTCCTTGCCGCGTTTCTTCTCCTGATTGGCAATGATAAACCCGAGCGCAATGATGATGACGGAGAGCTGCGAGCCGAAAACAGCAATCGCAATGTTGAGGTCGGTACCGTCTATACTGAGTGCGCAAAGCGATGCGATCAGCGAGATGAGCCCCAAAATCCAAAAAAGCAAACCGTTTGTCTTCATCTTATTTCCCCCTTTAGAAAATTATGCGCGTGTGTCGTGCGTCCACGATCGCGTCAACTTCATTATAGCACGGCAATGATTTTTGTCAAGATGTTTTCAGAAAATCATCTTAACAATTGAATCGCCTGCGGCGGGGGACGCATAATCCGCGCGCATGGCGCATAGGGTAGAGCGTACCGCCGAGGGCGGAAAAATGGTGCCGTCAAGGGATATTTTCGCGCGAAGTTCGCCTTTTCCGCGCTCATTCGACGGCAAATTGCCCTTCTAAACGCGGTATGCTCTGCATAAGGTAAGATAGCTTGACCCCAAACCCGTCAAACGAAATCTTCAAAGAGGTGTGCTATATGAACGAAGAATTGGGCTATGCCGAGATGCTGGAGATCCCTGTCGAGACGGTCACCGTCAATCACAGGGAGAAAAAGAAACGCGCCAAAGAGGAGGATCTTTCCGAAAAGGTCGTCGAAACGGTCAACGACCGCGTGGAAAAAGACCCCGCGTATGCGGAGAGTACGCCCGTCGAGCGCGAGGTCAGACCGCCGCGTTCCAGGTTCGCGCGGCGGCTCATCATCGGCGAGTTCGTCGCCGTGTGCGCGCTGTGCGCCACCATCTTCCTCACGAACATTTTCATGACGAACAGCGCCATCAATACCTTTGTGCGCGATCTGTTCCAGGGGACGGCGGATACTGCCGATACGCGTACATACTCCGATTTCGCGCTCTCGCCCGTCGTCAACGAATATACCGACGTGGAGATCGCCGTGTCGAATGCGGGCGTCATGAGCTTCACCGCCGAGTGCTCCGTGTATGCGCCCTGCGAGGGCGAGCTCGCCTCCGTGACGGGCGACGCCGAGAACGGCTACACGGTGCAGCTTCAGCATTCCGATACCTTCTCCACCGTCATCAGCGGGCTCTCCAACGTGTACCTTGCGGAGGGGGATACGGTGCGCGCCAATGTGCCGCTCGCCTATACGGACGGTTCGCAGGAAGTGCGCGTCACGTTCTATGAAGACGGCGTGCCCCTCAACTGTTACACGCTGAGCGAGGACGGTCTTGCCTGGAGTTAAGCTCCGCATCCACCCGCTCTTTCTCGCGGCGGGGCTGTTCTCGGTATTCACGGGCGATCTCATGCTCTTTCTCGCCGCCACCGTCGCCGCCGTCGAGCACGAGTGCGCGCACGCGTTCGTTGCGCGGCGGTATGGGTTTATCCTCGATAAGCTCGTGCTCATGCCCTACGGCGCCGTCATCGCGGGCGACCTTTCGGGCATCGGAAAAAAGCAGGAACTTGCCGTGCTGGCTGCGGGACCGCTCGCCAATGCCTGCACGGCGCTTTTTTTCGCCGCGCTGTGGTGGCTGTGGCCGGAGACGTACGCCTATACCGATACGGCGGCTTACGTCTCCGCGGCGCTCTTCCTCGTCAATCTCCTGCCCGCCTATCCGCTGGACGGCGGGCGCATCCTGCATCTGGCGCTCTCCCGTTTCGGCGAGGCGCGGGCGCGCCTTGTCTGCCGCGTCGTTACGCTCCTCACGGCGGCGGGCGCCGCGGGCTATTTCGTATGGACGTGTTTTTCCGATCCCGCCTGGTCGGCGCTCGTCTTTGCGGTGCTCCTGGCGGCGGGCGCCTTCGGGGGCGCGCAGTACCGCCGTCTCGCCTTTGCGCGCGGCAGACGGTTCACGCGCGGGGTGGAGGAACGGCGCGTCGTCATCGACGCCTCCCGCACCGTGCAGGACGCGCTCCGCTATCTCACGGAGGAAAAATACCTCGTGCTCGTCCTGTATGCGGCGGGGGAGTACCTCGGCGAGCTGACGGAAGAGGAGTACCTTGCGGCGCTCTCTGCGGGCAAATACGGCGAACCGCTCGCGGAGTGTCTCCCGAAATTATAAAATAACTTGATAAATTATGATAAATGTGATATAATTGATCCCGCAATATGCAATTTTCCCCTTTGGGTTCTTGAAAGGTGATTTTGTAGATGAGGAAGGAGTGGTTTTTCGACCGTTTCTGCGGCGCCGACATCGCCGTGTATGCGGAGGACGGAAGGATCGTCGAGGCGAACTTCGAGGAGAAGGGCGCCGACGAGCTCACCGGCAATATCTATAAGGGACGGGTGTGCAACGTCGTCCCCGGGATGCAGGCGGCGTTCATCACCTGCGGGCTGGAACGCAACTGCTATCTGCCGCTTGCCGAGGGCGCTTCGCGCTTTTCCACCTACGACGGCGAGGGCAACGCCAGAGAGGCGCTCTCGCTCAAAGAGGGCGACGAGATCCTGGTGCAGATCGTAAAACCGCCGCGCGGCAACAAGGGCGCGAAGGTGACGAGCGATCTTTCCTTCGTCGGGAAAAACCTCATATACCTTCCCAGGACCGACTTTTTGGGCATTTCCCGCAAGATCGTCGCCCCGCTCGTGCGCGAGGCGCTCCTGAAAGATGCAGGTAAGCTCCGCGGCAAAGGCGAGGGGTTCATCGTGCGCACCGCCGCCGAGACGGCGGGCAAGCGCCACATGAAGATCGAATCGGAATATCTCAAGCGCCTGTGGCGCTCCGTACAGGCGAACGCCGCGACGGCGGCGGTGGGGGACGCGGTGTTCCGCGAGTTCGATCTCCCCTTCAAGGTCATGCGCGACAGCCTCGGCGGCGGCGTCACGCGCATCTACGTCGGCAGCCGCGAACTCTACGAAAAAGTACTCTCTCTTGCGCGCATGCGCCCCGATCTCGGCGAGCGCAAAGTGGAGCTGTATACGGGTGCGGCGAGCATGTACCGCGAGTTCGGGCTCTCCGAACAGCTCCGCGCCCTGCCTTCCCGCACCGTCCCGCTGGAAAACGGCGGATATCTCGTCGTCGACAGAGCCGAGGCAATGACGGTCATCGACGTGAACACGGGCAAATTCATCGGCGAGAACGACCTTGAGAGCACCGTGTTCGAGACCAACCTCGTCGCCGCGCGGGAGATCGCGCGGCAGGTGCGGCTGAGGAATGTGGGCGGCATCGTCGCCGTAGACTTTATCGATATGCTCGAGGAGGAGCACCGCCTCGCCGTTACCGCGGCGCTCGAAGAGGCGCTCAGCGCCGACCGCGCCAAGTGCCGCGTTCAGCCCATGAACGATATGTGCGTCACGCTGTTCACCCGCAAGCGCACCTGCGCGGAGGCGACGGACTTCTTCCTCAAACCCTGCACCCACTGCACGCGGCAGGGGTATGTGTTCTCCGATATGTACATGGCGCTGCGCATCCGCAGCGACATCCTCGACTATTTTGCGAACGGGTATCAGGCGGTCGTCATCGAACTCAACCGCAAACTCATGCAGACCATCCTCTTCGAGCGGATGTTCTCCGAGGAGGTGCGCGGCGCATGGAAGGACAAGCGCGTCTATTTCGTGCCGCATGCCACTTGGCACGAAGAGGAGTACACCGTCCGCGGCGACAACGCCACCGTGCTGACCCTCCCCGACGACGCGCAGATCCTGTATTAAACCGCGCGCTGTTTTCTGAAATTTTGCATTGCAAAATTTCAGAAGCTGATCGGTAATTTTGCCTTTTGCGCCTTAATTTGCCGCTTAGCCGTTATCAATTATGCCCGCAAGGAAGGTTGCCTTCCGCAGCGGGACCCTGTTTGCGCATACCTGCGCTTATGTGGAAAAGTGAAGGCGGCGTTGCTCAATTGTTGCCAACAACGCCGCCGAGAAAAACCGAATGCAGAGCGTTTGCGAACATTCGGTTTTTTTAAATATCACGACTTTTTCTTTCATCAGTTTGAAAGAAAAAGCGTGAACATATCAAGCGATGAGCGTTTTCCACTTCTTTTCGAATCCCTCTTCGGCGGAGAGCAGTTCCTTCGCGAGCGCCACGATCTCCGCGTCCGCCCAGTCGCCGCACACTTCGGCGAGCGTGCTTTTGAGCGCCGTGATCCCCATCACCGTGCCCTGCACCATCATCTCTGCGATATGCGCGCGGGAGTTGTCCGTCATCGTGTTCATCTTGATGGAGCTCCACATCATCGCCTTCTTGATGGGGGAGGGATTTTTCAGCTCCACGCATTTATCCTTTGCGAGGATGGCTGCGCGCCCGCATATCCGTTCGTAATTCTCATGCTGCCGCATGAGCTCTTCCCGCAGCTCGGCGTCCTCCGTCTCGGGCAGGATGTTCGAAATGGACTGCAGCGCGAGCTGGCAGTTGCGGTGTACCTCCGCCAGCACCTCTTCGCTTTTTTTCATTTCCATAAGTGCCTCCTTTTTCACAGTATGGGCGCGCCGACCCGAAAAATTCGCCCGCGCGTGCGTAAAATGAGTTGACTTTTACCGCCGTATATGCTAAATTATACTCCGAGCCGCTAAGGACGGGCACACAAGAACCCTGCGATACGGGTCGCCTACGGTATCTTGCGAGACTGGGAAGAGGAGGTAAAAGTTCATGTACGCGATCATCGAAAACGGCGGAAAGCAGTACAAAGTTTCCGAGGGTGACGTTCTGAAGGTGGAAAAGCTCGCGGCGGAAGTCGGCGCAGAGGTCTCCTTCAACGTTGTCATGGTATCGGACGGCGAGACTGTGAAGGTCGGCAAGGATGTTGAGAACGCGAAAGTGACCGCAAAAGTGGAAGCGCAGGACAAGTACAAGAAGATCATCGTCTTCAAGTATAAGCCCAAGAAGAACGAGCGCAAGAAGCAGGGTCACCGTCAGCCGTTCACCGCGGTCAAGATCGAGAAGATCTCGCTCTGAGCCGCAGCAGGGGCGTACCGCCCCGGAAAATTCGCAATAAGGAGATAACGAATATGTTTTTCATCAGCTTATTCGCGCATAAAAAGGGAACGGGTTCCTCTCATAACGGCCGCGACAGCGAGGCGAAGCGCCTGGGCGTAAAGCGTCAGGACGGGCAGACCGTGCTTGCAGGCAGCATCCTCGTCCGCCAGAGAGGTACGAAGATCCATCCCGGCAATAACGTCGGCATCGGCGGAGACGATACGCTCTTCGCCCTCAAAGACGGCGTTGTCAAGTACGAGCGCAAGGGCAGAGACAAAAAGCAAGTCAGCGTATATTAACGGAAAATAAGTCAAAAACGAGATCCCGCGCGTCAGGCGCGGGATCTTTTTGCGCCGCGCCGCCGAACGCGGCGTTTTTTGTGCTTTTGCGGCGGCATTATCTTTACAAAAACGTTACGCCGGGTTTACAAAACGCCGGGTTTCGCGCCCGCGGCGGATGTCCGCCGCGGGCGCGCCCTTCTGTTACGGCGTTGTTTCGGGCGCGGGCGGCTTTTTGGCGGGCTGCGCGGGCTTCACCGCGATGCTCCCGCACAGCACTTCGGCATAGGAATAGGATGTCTTTCCCAAAAAATCCTTCTCGTTGGGGCGCACGGTGAACAGGGCGGGGTATACGCCCGTTACTTCGCCGCAATAGCGCAGCACCTTGTTCCGCCCGAGGTTCACCGTTACGTCCACCTGTTTCAAAAAGTAGTCCTGGATGCGCCGTTTTACGCGCGCAATATCGTTGACGGGTCTGATCATGGGCGGATTTTTGCCCGTTTTCCGCAAAATTATACCTCGTTCGACGGACATCCGCGCGCATATCCGCCCCGCCCGCCGCATACGATAGAGGGAAAAGCCGCTATGTGGCAGGAGGATCAGACTATGAAAACGCAGACGGAGACATTCCGCGGGTACGGGAAACTCTTCGATATGACAGCGCAGACGGCGGTGGAGTGCCGCTTTCCGGAGGTGGAGACGGCGCTCTCCGTACAGGCGTGCGCACGGCTCGCGGGCGCGGAGGCGGGGAACGGCGAGGTGCGCTATTACGGGCGCGTGCATTTTTCCATCGTGTATGAGGACGCCGACCGTCGCATCTGCCGTGCGGAAAAGGGGGTGGAGTTCACGGCGGTCGCCAAGGACGAGCGGGTGTTCCCCGCGGCGAGCGCGCGTGCGATCCCGGCGGTGGAGAACGTCTCCGTCCGCCGCGAGGGCGCGAGCGTCTTCGTCACGGCGCTGCTCGGCGCCGATATCGCGCTCTTCGGGGAACAGTCCTTCGAGTATCTCTCGGGCGGCGATCTGGTGTGCCGCCGCGAACCCGTGCATGTGCTCACGGCGCACCTCGTCAGCGGAACCGCCGAGGCGGAGGACGACTTCGAGGTGGGCGCCATCGGCGATATCCTGCAGCATTCGGAGACGGTGCATCTCACGTCGCTCGTCTGCGGCGCGGGCACGTTCTGCGTCGAGGGCGAGGTGTTCGTGGGCGTGCTCGCCATGAAGGGGGAGGAGCTCGTCTCTTTCGAGCGCCTGGTGCCCTTCCGCATGGAGATCCCCTCCGAGGCGTGCAGCCCTGCGTGCCGCGCGGAGGCGAACGTCTCCGTGGCGGACGCCCGTCTCCGCGCCGAATCGGACGAGGAGAAGGGGAAGTGTATGCTCGCCGTCACGCTCACGCTGCGCGCCGACGGGTGCCTTTACGAGGAGGTCGCGGTGGACGCCGTAACGGACGCCTTCTCGCGCGAGAACCGCGTCACGCTCGCCTTTTCCGATCTCGTGTGCGAGGGCGCGGGTGAAACAATGCGCCTCACGGAGCGCGTCTCGGGCAGGGCGGCGCTCTCCGCGCCCATCGATTTTTCAGATACGCTGCAAGCCGTTACGATGCAGCGCGCGGAGGCGAACCTCGTACATGGTGAGGGGGGAACGCGCGCCGAAGGGGTCGCGCTGGCGACGCTGCTGGTGCGCGGCGCGGACGGGGGCTGCCGCGGGGTGGAGATCAGCCTGCCCTTCTCCGTCGCGGTACAGGCGGAGCGCGCCTCCGTCTCCGTGCTCGCCTGCGGCATGAGCGCGCGTCAGCGCGAGGAGGGGACGATCGACGCCGAGGTCACGCTCAAATTTGCCGTCACCGAGCGCATCCGCCTGAACGCGCGGTTCGTCGCCGCAGCGGAGGCAGGCGAGGCGGTCGCGGAGACCGACAGCGCCGTCAGTGTGTATATCCCGCGTGCGGGCGACGGGCTCTGGGAGCTTGCAAAACGGCTGAACAAATCGCCCGAGGAGGTCACGGCGAGCAATCCCGACCTCGAATTTCCCATCCGCGAAGGGCAGCGGGTGATCATATACCGCAAAAAATCCGTGTGATCCCTTCGGAGGGGCGCGCCGCCCGCTGCATGCAGCGGGCGGCGCGCCCTTGTTTTGTGAGATTTTCGTTCTTTCCCGCGAAAATCTTGCATTGCGAAAAAAAATATGCTACAATGGCGATAATATGGATGCGGTCAGAGTCAACGCGTATGCAAAGGTCAATCTCACGCTGGATATCGTCGGCGCGGAGGGGGGCTATCACGCGCTCGATTCGCTCGTCGCCACCATCGCCCTGCACGACCGCGTCGTTGCACGGCGGCGGCGCGACGGGCGCGTCGCCGTCCGCATGTACGGCATGAGGAGCGGACGCATCCCGCCCGAACGCAACAACGCGCAGCTCGCCGCCGAGCGGTTTTGCGCACACTTCTCTGCGGGCGGCGCGGATATCGTCGTCTATAAAAAGATCCCCATCGGCGGGGGGCTCGGCGGCTCTTCGGCGGACGCCGCGGGCGTTCTGAAAGCGCTCGCCGCGCTGTATGCCGTCTCGGACATGGCTGCCCTCAAATCCATCGCCGACGGGCTCGGGAGCGACACGGGGTACCTGCTCACGGGCGGGTTCGCCCGCATGCAGGGGCGCGGCGAGCGCGTCACCCCGCTGGAAGGGCTTCCCGTCCTGCATCTGCTCATAGCATGTCCGAGGCGGGGCGTATCCACGCCGCTGTGCTTCCGTACATACGACGAACTCGGCGCAAACTATCCGCCGCGCACCGAGGCGGTGCTCGGGGCGTTCCGCGCGGGCGACATGGCGCGGGCGGCGGCGCTCATGGATAACGATCTGTTCGGCGCGGCGGCGCATTGCAATCCCGACGTCGCCTCCGCACTCGCGGCGCTCAGGGAGCTCTCGCCCCTCGGCGCGGGCATGACGGGTTCGGGCAGCGCCTGTTTCGCCGTCTTCGGGGACGCGGCGCGCGCGGCGGCTGCGGCAAAGTCCTTCAGGGGCGATTTCCGCCTCATACAAACCAGAACGGTCGATCCGTCCGTACAGGGCGGACAATAAAGGAGATAACATGGAAGAGCGGATCATCGATAAAGACGAACTGCGCAAGGTGCGCGTTACGCGCACGGACGGCGAACAGGACGTCGTGGACGACGCCCTCCCCGAAAAGCCCGAGGAGGGCGAGGCGGAGCTCGAAGCGGAATATTCCGTCGAATTCGAGGGGGAGGAGTACGACGAGAACCTCGTCGGGCTCACGCCCACGCAGCTGCAGGAAGAGCTGGAGCGTCGCGAGCGCGCCGCGCGCGAAGCGCACGAGGCGTGCGAAAAGCTGTGTGCCGAGGGCGACGCCTTCGCCGCCGCGGCGGACTGGCGTGCGGCGGAGGAAAAATTCGAGGACGCCCGCCTGCACGAGCCCGACAGCGCCCGCGCCGAAGAGGGGCTCTGGAAGGCGCGTACGCAGGATTACACGTCCGACGAGGCGCTCTGTACCGAGCGCGTCGCGCGGGAGTTTGCCTCTGCGGGCAAAGCGGTCAGGGAGCGCGTCCTCGGCGTATTCGGCGAGGGCATGCGCGCGGCGCGCGCGGAGGCGCGTGCGGAGGCGGATCCTCTCCGCGAGCAGGTGGAGGCGGGTCAGGCGGAGCGTCGCGGCCCCTTCCTTGCCAACCGCAACTACTATCTTGCGCGGCTGTTCGTATCGCTCGGGGCGCTGGCGCTGTTCGTCGTCGGCATCTGCGTGAGCGCGGCGTTCATTCTGCGCACACAGAGCGCCGTGCCCGTCGTGCTCACCGGAGCGTTCGGCGTGCTCGCGTTCATCTCTCTCGTGTGCGTCGTGCTCTTTTCGCGCCGCTCGCTCGTTGCCGTGCGCCTGTGCCGCGAGAACGAACGGCTCTCTTCCACGGAGGAGGGCGCCCGCCTCGCGGAGCTCGAGCAAAAACTCCTCTGCCTTTCGCTCGTGCTCGACGCGCCCGCCGCGGAAGAGAGCGCCGCGGAAGAGCGGGAAGGGCAGGAAGAAAGGGAAACGGAATAAAAGAGAAGAGAACGGGAATCGGTCTCACGATCGCCGCGTCCGGAGGGTGCGGCGATTTTTTCTTACAAAAAATGCAAACTTTTTTCGGAAAGGGTATTTACTTCTTGCCGATTTTCAGGTATAATATTCCGCGGAAAGATGTTGCGGGATAATTCCCCGCGGATAAGGAGGAATTTTTTTATGGAACTCATTCACGAAAGCGCAGGCAAGAAGCTCTACCGCGACGGCGACAAGCTCGTCAAGACGTTCGACGAGAGCTACTCCAAAGCGGGGATCCTCAACGAGGCGCTCAACCAGGCGCGCGTCGAGGAGACGGGGCTGAACATCCCCAAGGTGCGCGCGGTCACCGTCGTCGACGGCCGCTGGGCGCTCATCTGGGACTTCATCGAGGGCGAAACGCTCGAATCGCTCATGCAGAAGCACCCCGAAAAAGAGGACGAATACCTCAACTTCTTCGTCGATCTTCAGATCCGCATGAGCAAAGAGAAGGTGCCGCTTCTGGGGCATCTGCGCGATAAAATGCACGCCAAGATCTCCGCGAGCGCCTATCCCGCAACGGTGCGCTACGATCTGCATATGCGGCTCGACGGTCTGCCCCGCCACGTAAAACTGTGCCACGGCGACTTCCAGCCCAGCAACGTCATCATCACCAAGGACGGCACGCCTTTCATCATCGACTGGTCGCACGCCACGCAGGGCAACGGCTCGGCGGACGCGGCGCGCACTTACCTCATCTTCAAGCTGCAGGGCAAAGACGCGCTTGCCGAAAAGTACCTCAACCTCTTCTGCACCAAAACGGATACGGCGATCCAGTACGTCCAGCGCATCCTGCCCATCGTCGCGGCGTCGCAGTCCGTCAAGGGCAAGCCCGAAGAGCAGGAGTTCCTCGCCAAGTGGGTCAACGTCTGCGACTGGCAGTAAAAGAGTTCACGAATTTCTTTTTGAACTGACAAAAAGAAATTCCGTGAGATTTAAGAAAACCCAACAGTCGCCGCCGCAAGGCGGCGGCTTTGTGTTTGGTTGTCTCGGCGGCACTAGGGTAATGTGCCGCCTCGGTCACGAAATTGCCCTTGATATGGCAATTTCTCAGTTCGCGCATACGCCGAAGCCCCACAGGGGCTGTCGGCATAACGTACGCGCTCACCTCTCTGCGGCGCAAATGGCAACATTTTAGCGCGCGCTATCTCACCTTTCCGCAAAAGCGCAGGTATGCGCAAATGTGGGGCGCGGGCGCAGGATTAAGCGGCGCGTTATGCGTATCACCGCAGTGCGGTGTGCGCGCGCCGCGAAATGAGTTTTTTGCCATTGTCGGCAAAAAACGTGCCTGAACGCAAGGTCTACTTGCGTGAGACCCCTGCTTGCACGAGAATTTGATGGCAGATTTATACGGTTTTACGCCGAAAAAATGCGGAATGCAACCGCAGGTTGCGCAAAAGCACGCATAAAGTGGTGGAAACGGACTTTTGAATGTGTTACACTTTGGGTACCAAATGCAAGGAGATACCGCGATGTCATTTGCCGAAAATCTGCAAAACTTAAGAAAGCGAGATAAAGTTACGCAAGAGGGGCTTGCCGAAACGCTCGGCGTTTCCCGTCAGTCCGTCAGCAAGTGGGAGACGGGCGAGGCATACCCCGAAACGGAGAAGATCATCGCCCTGTGCGATTTCTTCCGCGTCTCTATGGACGATCTCATGCGCGGAGACGTCGCTTCGCCGCAGGAGCCGCCCGCCGAGGCGGAAGGGGCGGCGGAGTCTGTTCCCGAACACGTCCTGCCTGCCGCAGAACTTCCCGCGGACTGCGCCGCAAAAGACGGGCGCATTACCAGATCGCGCGCCGTCGGCGCGGCGGTCAGCGGGGGCATCTTTCTCTGCGCCGCCGTCGCCTTCTTCTGCCTCGGCGGGCTCATGGGCGCGTGGCACCCCGCGTGGCTCGTGTTCCTGCTCGCGTTCGCGCTCTGCATTTTCGTCGATTCGGTCTCGCGCAACGACGAGGAGGACGCGGCGCTGCCGCTCGCGGCGCGCATCCTCAAGGGGCTCGCGGGCATGGTCATGCTGCTCTCCGTCGCGGTGTATCTCTTTATCGGGTTCATGTACGGCATCTGGCACCCGTCGTGGGTGTGCTTCATCATCGCGTTTGCGCTCATGCTCGTCTTTGATCACACCGCAAACGCCGTTGCGGGAACGGACGGCAAAAAGGCGGGGGAAGAAAAGAACGGCGAAGAATAGGAACGGAGAAAGCGCCGCCCGCGGGAATGATATGCACCCCAAAAGTTGGACAGACTTTAGGGGGTGCATATTTTTATGTCAAACGGAAAAAGATTTCAAACA
>CALVWO010000046.1 GCA_944367465.1 uncultured Clostridia bacterium | reverse complement strand
GGAGCTTCTGGCCGGACTTGAACCGGCGACCTATTGATTACGAATCAATCGCTCTACCGACTGAGCCACAGAAGCATGCCCGAGTTTGCGCGCATCACGAACACGCTCACTTATTATATGTAAATTCCACTGAAAAAGCAAGCGTTTTTATGCCACTTTTCAGATTTTTTTATTCCGCGGAACAAACAATCGCATGCGCTGCGGAAGCACTTCCACCGCGATGTTTCCGCGCATGCCCTCTTCGCCGTCCAGATCCCACACCACGCCGTCGTCGGTGCTCACCGTGATATGTCTCCCGCGCAGATAGAGGATGTCCTTCTTTTTTACTTTGACGCCGAACAAAAAGAGCGACGCAAGAGAAAAGTACGCGCCGATGCGGCGGAAAAACCCGGGGCGTTCCGCCTGTTTGATGACGACGAGCTCGAGCCTGCCGTCCTGCATGCTGCCGCTCCTGTTGATGTGGAAACTGGCGACCGACCGCCCGTTGAGCACAAAAATGAGTACGGCATGCGATTCTTTGCAGACGCCGTCGCAGTTGATGCGCAGCGGGAACACCTTGAAATCCATCTCGTTTTTCAGGCATTCGAAGGCGTATGCCAGAATCCCGAGTTTCTTTTTGGCGGACTGCGGGGTGATATAGGTCGTGCGGGTGAACGCGCCCGCCGCCGCGATATACATGGCGTAGCGGTCGTTCACGCGCATGCAGTCGACCTGCTCGCAATACCCCCTTTCGATGACATTGAGCGCCCCGCGGATGGTGCGCGGGATCCCGAGCGAACGCGCCACGTCGTTGGTCGTCCCGCCCGGGATATAGCCGAGCCGCACCTCGCGCGTGCCGACGCCCTGCAAGACGTGGTTGAAGGTGCCGTCTCCGCCGGAGAAGAGGATCACGTCGAACTTTCCCGCGCCCTCGCGGACGCGGCTTTCCAGATCTTCCGCGCTCGAAGTGGCGGCGATCTCGGCGTGATCGAATATTTTTTCCAGCCGCCTGCGGATGTATCCGATCTTTCTGGCGACTTTCCCCTTCCCGCTGGCGGGATTGTACAAGAACAGGCAATTCACATCTGTATTATACCCGATACGGGCGATAAATGCAAGTTGTTTTACATATATTCTCCCGCGGAGGCGATCAGCATGCACAGTTCCGCCTGGATACGGCGGACGTCCTTTGCAAAGACGATGCCAGCCGCCCCCTCCCGCGCGGCTTTTTCGGCGCGGTACAGCGCCGCGTTCCATTCGGAAAACAGCGCGCCGTTCCCCTCGCGCAGCCCTCTGAGCGACGCCGCCGCCCCCGCGAGTGCGGCTGCCGCCTCCGCCTGCCCGATCTCGGAGCGCTCCAGCCCGTTTGCGGCGTTATACAGCATGCGGGCGACGCTGTCTGCCGTGGCAAAATTCGCCCCTGCGAGCGCGCGGGCTTCCGCCGCGGCGCCGTACAGAAAAAATTCGACGGAGGCGATGCGCACGACCTCCGTCTCCGTTCCGTCCGCGTACATGCGTTCCCGTATACGCTCCGCCTCCGCACGGGAAAAATAACAGGCGAGCACCACGCCGTCCGTGCCGAACGCGAGCCCCGCTCCGCCCGCGGAATAACTTTCGCCGATGACCGCGGCGGACGTCGCCTCTTCGCACGGGCGGACGAGGAGGAAGTATTCATATCCGGGAGAGACGCGCGCACAGGCGCGCGCATGCCACCATGCGGCGGCGGAGAATACGAGCATGAGCGCCGCGGCAAACAGGAGCGCCGCCCAAAGCGGCATGCGTCGGAAATTCGATTTCATACGCTATTGTATGAAAAAAACGCCGCGGTTTATGCCGCGGCGCACGATGCGGATCATCTCCTCCGGCGGAGGATATCCCCCTCCGCAAGCGGGTACGGGCAGGGGAACGAATACACGCCCTGCACAAAGGACGCGTCCGCGCACGGCCGCCCTTCGCCGTCAAGCATCTCCTCTACGCGGACAGACTTCAGAAAAGCATCCGACGGCGAAAGGATCTCCAGGACGTCGCCCGTGCGGAAGCGGTTGCGCATTTCGACGAAGACACGCCCTTCCCGGTAGTCTTTCACGACCGCGATAAAGGTGCACGTGCCTTCCTCCTGCGAGCCGTCGGAGAGCACGGTATCGTGATTTTCCCCGAAGGCATAGGCGGTCGTATAGGCGCGGTGCGCGGCGCACTCCGTTTCGGCGGCGAGCTGTTCCGACCAGCCGCCGTCGAGAATGCGGCGATAGGCGTTGACAACGGTGGCGAGATAATATTCGCTCTTCATCCTCCCCTCGATCTTGAAAGAGCAGACGCCCGCCGCCGCAAGCTCGGAAAGATGCGCGCTCATATTCAGATCTTTGCTGTTCATCACATAGGTGCCGCGTCCGTCCTCTTCGAGGTCGCACCAGCCATCTTTGCCCTCGCTCCGGATGCGATAGGCGCGTCGGCAAGCCTGTACGCACGCGCCGCGGTTGGCGGGGCGCCCGTCGAGATAATCGGAAAGATAGCACCTGCCGCTGTACGAGATGCACATGGCGCCGTGCACGAACGCCTCCAGTTCGAGCACCGGATTTTCGGCATGGATGCGGGCGATCTCGCCGAGAGAGAGTTCGCGGGCGAGCACAACGCGGCTTGCGCCGAGCGCTGCAAACACGGCTGCGGCGCGGGCGTTGGTGACGTTCGCCTGCGTGGAGATATGTACGGGGAGCGCGGGCGCCGCCTCGCGGCAGACGGAGAGCGCGCCCAGATCGGAGACGAGCACCGCATCGGCGCCCAGCCCTTCCAGCGTGCGGAAATGCTCCGCAAGCGCGGAAAGATCGCCGTTGCGCGCGAAAATATTTGCGGCGACGTACACCTTCTTTCCGCGCGCATGCGCATAGGAAATCCCTTCGGCAAGCTCTTCGTCGGTAAAATTATCGGCAAAGGCGCGCAGGGAGAACGCCTTTCCGCCCACGTACACCGCGTCCGCGCCGAAGCGGAACGCGCACTTGAGTTTTGCAAGATTGCCCGCGGGGGCAAGCAGTTCAGGTTTCGCCATACCAGGCTCCTTCGGCACGATTTCACGTACCCATGTCTGCGATCGCGCGTGCGATCTGTTCCGCCGTCATGCCGTCCGTGGCAACCCTGACGGCGCCCGTATCCCCTTCGAAAAAGGGAAGATAGGAGACGGCGCGGGCAAGGACGTCGGGCGATCTCCGCCCCGCCGCGATATCTGCCGAAAGGCGTGCGCGGAGCGTATCCTCCTGCGCCGTGAGCGTGACGCGCACGAGGCGCACGTTCCCGAGCGGCAGCATCGACAGGAGGCTTTCCGCCGTCTCCCTGTACTGCATGACCCAGCAGAACACGACGCTGCGCACATCGCCGCAGGCGAGATATGCGCTCAGAAGGCGTGCGGCATTCTCCATGACGAGCGCTTTCCGGGCGGGCGTAACGCGGAAGGGCGCGATATCCCAACACCAGTCCCCGTCCAGGAAGGCGCAGTCCGGAAGCATCTTTTGCAGGGCACGGGAGACGGCGGTCTTGCCCACCCCCATCGCGCCGTTGATAAAATACAGCGTTTTCATTTATCTGATCCTGCGGCTCACGGCGAGCCCCGCCCCGAGAGGGAGCACTTCCGTGGAGAACTCCCCGTCTTCGGAGAGCATCTGCAAATATTCTTCGATGTGGCGGGCGAGCATGCGGCGTTTGGGCGGCACGCCGTCCGCAAAGAGCAGGACATCGTCGGAAAAGAGCACCCCGCCCCGCCTTAAAAGGCGCTTGCAGTCGGGGAAAAAGCGGCGGTACTGTACCTTGGCGGCATCGAGAAAGATCAGGTCGTATTCTCCTTCGAGACAGGGCAGGATCTCCGCCGCCTCGCCCTCGAGAAGGGTGATGCGCTCCTCCGCGCCGAACGCGGCGATATTCTCCCGCGCGGTCTGCGCGCGCAGGGCGTCCCGCTCGACGGCGGTGATATGCGCCTGCGGAAAAGCGAGCGCAAACGCAAGGCTCGTGAGCCCCTTGCCCGCGCCGATCTCGAGGATGCGTTCCGCACCGATCTGCGCCGCCGTCTGCAGCATGTATGCGAGCGTTTCATCCGCACAGGTGGGGTCGCGCCCCTCCCTCTCCCGCGCGCGCAGGGCGGCAAGTTTTTCCTGTTCCATAGCGATCCCCCGTAAAAAACGGCGGGCAGCGCCCGCCGTCCCTTCAGCGTTACATGCGTTTTTTATAGACGACGAGCTCGGGATCGCTGCCGCCGCAGCCGTAGCTGCAGACGAGCAGCATTTCCTCATCCGCGACGACGCCGTAACACCGATCGCTCCCCGCGGTTTCGACCTGATTGCCCCAGTAGATCTTATCGTCCTGCAAGAATTTTACGCAGCTCCCGTTCGCAAGGGGATATTCCAGGTTGACGAAAGCCCCGTGCAGGAGATTGAGCCCTTCGAGGCGCAATCCCGCGATCCCGAGCGCGTTGAATTCATCGACGATCTCCGCCTGCATTGCCGCGAGCGCCTGCGCGCCGCCGCGCTTTACGCATTCCGCCGCCACACACTGTCCGCCGAACGGGCGGCCGCCCGTTCGGACGCAGCCCGCGCAGTTCTTTTCGCCGCACCTCGCGCAGCAATCCGTACCGCAATAACATTCCATATTGTGCGCCTCTCAGCGAGATGATCTTTTGCCGGCGGGGAGTTCCTCCCACATTGCCGCAAAGAGCGCGTGTAAAAACGCCTTGTCCGAGACGTTCTCCACGCGCAGCCGCGGTTTCGCCCCCGCGTGCGGGGATTCCCGCACAGCGTCCGGAAGGAGGGATTGCGCGGCGGGCACGATGGTCACATACAGATGCCCGTCCTCGATGGTGCCGACCATCTTCTCCCGGAAGTACACGAGCCATTCGCCCATCATGGAGCGGATCCGCACATCGGCAACGCCCGCGACGAGGTCTTCCGCAACGTTTTTCGGCGTACCCATGTCCGCATCCTCCCGTTCTGATTTTCGTAAACGCCAACCGCCCTCTTGACGAGGGAGGCAAGCACTCCCACCGCCCCTGCGGGGCACCTCCCTCGGGGAGGGAGGCAAGTACTCCCACCGTCGCGGCGTTGCCGCGCCACCTCTTGGCGGCACCAAGGGAGTGTGCCGCCTGCGGTACTTCGCGCGGAGCGCTCGTGCGCCACTTCGTCGAAATTCTTTTGCAAGCAAGACTTTCTCCTCGTGTCGGACACAAATTGCCGCTGATAAAGGCAATTCCTTAGTTCGCCATGCGCGCACAGCGCACCGCGCTGGTGCGCATTACGCATGGCTCACCCTCACAGAGGGAGGCAAGTTATAAATCACTCGCGCAAGGAGGCTGCGCCTCCGCCCGCGCCCCACATTTGCGCATACCTGCGCTTATGGGGAAAGCGTGAGCCGCCGCGTGCTGTACTGTTGCCATACAGCGGCGGCGAGAGAAAACACATTGTCAGGCATTTATGCCGTGCAATGGGTTGTCTCTCAATATCACGACTTTTTCTTTCATCAGTTTGAAAGAAAAAGTGTGAACTACACTTCCTGTACGATCGGCAGGATCATCGGGGACTGCTTGGTCTTTTTGAAGAGATAGCTCTTGACTGCGCGGCGGATGGCGCCCGCGATATCGCCCGACGTCGCATGCGCGCCGACACTCTCGGCAGCCTTTTCCACGACGTCTTTGAGTTCACGCGTAAAATCGGTCACGCCGGAGACGAATCCCCTGCTCTCGATGACGGGTTCGCCGAGGAGCACCCCGTTCGAGACGGCGACGCTGACGACGAACAATCCCTCGCCCGACATGCGGATACGGTCTTTCAGAACCTCGCTCGTGCCGTAATCCTCGAAGCCGGCGCCGTCGATGAGGCGCGCGCCCGCGGGGAAGTTATCGCCCTGTTTGAGGGAATCGTCGGTGAGTTCCACGCATACGCCGATATCGGGAATGAACGTTTGGGCGGGTTTCATGCCGAGCTGCTGCGCAAGGAGCGCATGCCGCTTTAAGTGGCGGTACTCGCCGTGCACGGGGATAAAGAACTTCGGCTTCAGCAGCGTGTGCATGATCTTGTGCTCTTCCTGGCAGGCATGCCCCGAGACGTGGATCTTTTCGAGCGATTCGTATACGACGTTCGCGCCTTTTTTATACAGATTGTTGATGACGCGGTAGATCATGCGTTCGTTGCCCGGGATGGGGCTTGCCGAAATGATGATGGTATCGTTCGACCCGATGGTCACCTTATTGAATTCGCCCGACGCCATGCGGGTGAGCGCGCTCATCGGCTCGCCCTGCGACCCCGTGGATACGATGACGATCTCGCGGTCGAAAAAGTTCTTCGTCTTTTCCACGTCGACGAGCACGCCCTCGGGGATGGTGATCTCGCCGATCTTTGCCGCCGCCTCGACGACGTTGAACATGCTGCGCCCGGAAAGAGCGACCTTGCGGCGGTACTTGACGGCGATATCGATGATCTGCTGCAGGCGGTGTACGTTGGAGGCAAACGTCGCCACAATGAGGCGCCTGTCCGCATTCTCCGCAAAGAGGTGCTCGAGCGTGGTGCCGACCACCTTCTCGCTCATGGTATAGCCGGGGCGCTCGATGTTGGTGGACTCGCCCAGATACAGGAGCACGCCCTTCTTGCCGTATTCGGCGATCTCGGCAAGGTCGATGGGCGCGCCCGCGACGGGCGTGAGATCGATCTTGAAATCGCCGCTGTGGAAAATAATGCCGTACGGCGTTTCGATGGCGAGCGCCACCGCGCCCGCAATCGAATGGTTCACATTGACAAAATTGACCGTGAACACGCCCGCCTTTACGCTTTCTTTGGGACTGACGGTGCGCTCCACGACATTGTTCAGCTTGTGTTCGCGCAGTTTGTTATCGACGAGCGCAAGCGTAAGTTTCGTGCCGTACACGGGCGTGGAAGGATCGATCTCCTTCATGAGATAGGGTACGCCGCCGATGTGATCCTCGTGCCCGTGCGTCAAAAACACGCCGCGGATCTTGTGCTTGTTGTTGACGAGATAGGTGATCTCGGGGAATACGAGGTCGATGCCCGGCATCTCCTCCGTGGGGAAGATGATGCCCGCGTCGATGACGATGATATCGTTCCCGTACTCGATCGCCGTCATATTCTTGCCGATCTCGCCCACGCCGCCGAAGAAGAGCACCTTGACGGGGCGCTTTTTGCGCCTGCCCTTTTCCTTGCGCTCGACGGGTTCCGCCTGCGCCGGCTCCGCGTTCCGGGGCGCGTCCTTATTCTTCCCGCCCTTTGCGGCGGGCTTGCGCTCGGTCTGCTCGGCACGGGGCGCGGCGGACGCGCTCTGGGCGGGGAGCTTCGTCCCCTTCCCTTTTGCGCGGGAACGGCGGCGGGGTTTGAGCCCTGCCTCCTCCATCGCCTCGGGCGTACGCATCTCGCCCGCAGACTGCTTTTTTGCCTGCTGTTCTCTGTTGTACGCCTCGATGCCGTTCAGAATGGCAAGCTCGACGGCGCTCATGGTCTTGTCGCCTTGGTTGTTGTTACCGTTTTTCAAACAATCACTCCTTTTCTCCGCCATAACAAGACGAGAGAGCCGATGACTCAGCTCTCTTTTGCGTCGTGTTGTGAGCGGCTGTTTCTACTCCTTAATTCTCAGAAATCAAGGTCGGACTTCTCGACGATCGCCGTCTTGATGAGCCCTTCCGCAAGCAGCTGTTCTTCGCTGCGGAACGCGAATTCGTCGGCATAATCGACGGGTGCGAAGTTCTCTTCCCTGACCGCCCCGAGATTCTCCATGAGCATTTCGATGAGACGGATGCCGCGTTTGACGGCAACGCCGCTCTTGATCTTGATCATCATCGGGGTCTTTTCATACATCTTTGTGTCGCCCGCAAACTTCTGGTGATAGACGCTGGACGGGAACTCGTCGGGATTGAGCGCCACGTACAGACAGAGCGTCTTTCCGCGGACGCCGATCTTTGCGATCGTATCCCCCGCATAGGTGAAGCGGTCGTTCGACCAGCTGACCTGCGAGCTCACGCGCGCATACGAGAGGAACGCGTTTTTCAGATCGAAGTAATAATTCTTGATCTCCTCCGTGCTCTCGATGATCTTCGCCTTGAAACTGCGCTTGAAACGCGTCATGAGCGAGGGATCGTCGGGCACCGGAACGACGACGGGCGTATAGGCGGGTTTGGGTTCCGCCGCAGGCGCCGCGCTCACGGCGAGTTCTTCCTCGGCGGGCGCCTCGGGCTCTGCGGGAGCGGGTTCCTCGGCGGGCGCCGCCTCCGCGGGCGCTGGCTCTTCGGGCTCCGCGGCGGGTTCCTCGGGTACGGGTTCCTCCGCGGCGGGCGCCTCGGCGGGCGCCGCGACGACCGCGAACGCGCCCTGCTCTTTCAGAAGCTCCGCGACGCGCGCGGCAAGTTTTTCGTAATCGATCTCGGCGGCGACGGCGGACGCGATCTTCTCGATGCCGTTCTCATCCACCGTGACGTCGAACTCATTCTCCATGACGGAGGCGACGCGCTCCGCGACGAGGTCGTAGTCGACGAGGGGCACGGATTCCGCGACCCTGTCCGCAATGGCGTTTTCGTCCACCTGCGGGATGGTCGCCACGACGGCGGCGGCAACGGCGTCGGCGTCGGTGGGCGGGATCGCCGCCACGACTTTATCGACGAGCAGATCGTAATCGACTTCGGGCATGACGGAGGCGATCTTTTCGGCGAGCACGTCGTAATCGAAGTTCTCGTCGGTAACGGGCTCAGCGGCAGGCTCTTCCGCGGCAGGCTCCGCCTTTTCCGCGGCGGGTGCTTCGGCGGGCGCCGCCGCATGGAGCGCGGAGATCTCCTCGGCGACCTTTTCGGAAAGTTCCGCCTTTACCGCGTCGATCTTCTCGTTCATGCGCGCTTCGAGCGCGGCGATCTGTTCCGTACATGCGCGGACCGCCTCCAGAAGCGCATCCTTTGCGCTCGTGCGCTCCTTCTGATTATAGTCGTATATGGCGCTGTTCTGCTGGGAGAGATAGCGGAATTCGGCGAGCAGGGACTCTACGCCCTGCTTGAACGCACCCGCGAGCGACTCGTATGCGGAGGCGTTCTGGGCGGAACTGAATTGCAGTTCCTTGGAGACGGACTGCCTGACTTCTTCCAGTTTGCCCGTCATGCCCTTGTACATGCCCTCCATGACCATCGTCTTTCTCTCTTCGTAAGTTTTCACGTCTTCCATGATGCGCACCTCTCGTCGATGAGAATAAAAATTTCTCCTGTTTCTATTTTACACCAAATCGCCGCAAATGTAAATACTTTCTCCTCTTTTTTTTGTGCGAACGCCCGATTTTTTCCGCCGCGCATGTAAAAAGCGCATAAAAATTGCATAAAAAGCGTATAAAGTCGGATAAAATTTACATCAAATACTTGTCAAATAATCTGAAAAGTTTTATAATAGATAAAATATCTGCCGCGGACGGCAGAAATCTGACTCGCTGTAAGAGGTGAAAAACATGAGAGCATACAACTTTTCCGCAGGGCCTTCCACGCTGCCCCTCGAAGTACTGGAAGAGGCACAGCGCGACCTTCTCGATTTCTCCGGCACGGGCATGTCCGTCACGGAGATCTCCCACCGCAATAAAGCGTTCGAAGCGATCGTGGACGAGGGCGAGGCGCTCCTCCGCGAACTTCTGAATATCCCCGACGACTATGCCGTCCTCTTCGTGCAGGGCGGTGCGTCCACGCAGTTTGCGGCAGTCCCCCTCAACCTGATGCACAACGGCAAAGCCGACTACATCGTGACGGGCAATTTCGCCAAAAAGGCGTTCCAGGAAGGCAAGATCTACGGCGACGCGGCGTGCGTGGCGTCCTCCGAAGACAAGACGTACACCTATATCCCCGAACTTTCCGGGATCAAATTCCGCGAAGGCACCGACTATGTACATATCTGCTCGAACAACACCATCTTCGGGACGCGCTACGTTGAGTTTCCCGACGTAAAGGCGCCGCTTGTGGCGGACATGTCGTCCGAGATCCTCTCGCGCGAGATCGACGTGAGCAAATTCGGCGTCATCTACGCGGGCGCGCAGAAGAACCTTGCTCCCGCGGGCGTGACCATCGTCATCGCAAAGCGCGAGCTCATTCAGGATCCGCTCCCGATCTGCCCCACCATGCTCAAATGGAAGGTGCAGGACGAGAACAAGAGCCTCTACAACACGCCCCCCTGCTTCCCCATCTACATTGCGACGCTTGTGCTCCGCCGCCTGAAAAAGCTCGGCGGCGTGAAGGAAATGAACGCGATCAACGAATACAAGGCGGGGCTTTTGTACGACTTTATCGACAATTCCCCCTTCTATACCAACAACGTGGTGAAGAAATACCGTTCCATCATGAACGTGCCCTTCGTCACCCCGAGCGCGGAGCTGGACGCAAAATTCGTGAAGGAGGCGGCGCAGAACGGGCTTGTCTCCCTCAAAGGACACCGCCTCGTGGGCGGCATGCGCGCCTCCATCTACAATGCAATGCCCGTCGAGGGCGTGAAGGCGCTCATCGAGTTCATGAAGAAGTTTGAAAAGGAGAACGCATAACATGAAGATCCTGAAGCTCAACGCCATCAGCCCCGTCGCGGACGAGGTTTTCAAGGGCTACGAATATTCGGATAAGGCGGAAAACCCCGAAGGAATCATGCTCCGTTCCTTTGCGATGCACGATTATCCGCTCGGCGAGAACTTGCTCGCCGTGGCGCGCGCGGGCGCGGGCGTGAACAACATCCCCATCGATAAATGCACCGAAAAGGGCGTCGTCGTGTTCAACACTCCGGGTGCGAACGCCAACGCCGTGAAGGAGCTCGTGCTGTGCGAACTCTTCCTCGGCGGCAGGAAGATCGTGGACGGCGCAAACTGGGCGCAGACACTGAAGGGACAGGAGAACATCTCCAAACTCGTCGAAAAAGGCAAGGGCAAGTTCGTCGGACAGGAGATCCTCGGCAAGAAACTGGGCGTCATCGGACTCGGCGCGATCGGCGCGATGGTCGCCAACGCCGCCATCCGCCTCGGCATGAGCGTGGTGGGATACGATCCCTTCATCTCCGTCAAGAGCGCATGGATGATCGACAGGCGCGTGGAATTTACAGACGATCTCTCCGTCATTTTCAAGACCTGCGACTTTATCACGGTGCACGTTCCCCTCACGCCCGATACAAAGGGAATGTTCAACAAGGATACGCTCGCCTCGTGCAAGGACGGCGTCGTCATCATCAACAACTCGCGCGGCGACCTCGTGGTGAGCGCGGACATTGCCGACGCGGTCGCAAGCGGAAAAGTCTCCCGCTACATCACCGACTTCCCCGACGAAACGCTGCTCGGAAAGGAAAACATCCTCTGCGTGCCTCACCTCGGCGCGAGCACGCCCGAAGCGGAGGACAACTGCGCCTACATGGCGGCGAAGCAGCTCACTGACTACCTGGAAAACGGCAACATCGTCAATTCCGTCAACTATCCCACCGTGACCATGCCGCGCGACAGCGCCGCACGCGTGTGCGTTCACCACAAAAACGTGAAGGAGATCCTCTCCAAGATCCTTGCGATCATCTCCTCGCAGGGCATCAACGTGGCGCACATGCAGGATCAGAGCAAGGGCGAATATGCGTACCTCATCCTCGATCTGGACGAAGTCCCCTCGGCAGCCTGCGTCGACCTCATCCGCGGCGTAAAGGACGTCATCCGCGTCCGCCAGCTCTGAGCGCATCATAAAACTATAAAACCCGCACCCGTGCGGGTTTTTTGTTTGCCCTTCCGCCTATTTTTCGCAATTTTTCTTCGCTGTGAGGGCACGACGGTTATACACCATGCCCGCCGTGAAGCAGATCATCAGCCAATACAGCCACAGCAAAAAGACGATGACGAGCGCAAGTGCGCCGTACAGGCGCTCGGGGTTGCTGAAACGGAAATACACGGAAAACGCTGCGGAGGCAACGAGCCAGGCAAGCGCCGTATAGAAACTGCCAGGCGCGAGCGCACGCGCCTCTCCGCGGTACGGGCAGGCATATACGTTCAGCAGCCACGCGGCGAGAAACCCGATGCAGAGCAGCGAGGCAAGGTCGGCAGGAACAGAGAGCCACATCGGGAGCCGCCCTGTGAGCAGCGTGAGCCCCAGTACCGCGCCGCCCGCAAGCGTTAATCCGAGCATTGCCGCAAGGGTAAAGAGGATGGCGGAGAGACGGACGCGCAGCCCCTTTCCCCTGCGGCGCACGTCGTAGATGATCTCTCCGCTCCGCCGCAGATGAAAGAAAAACGCCGAACTCGACCACAGCGTGGTAGCAATGAGAAAAATGCTCGCCCCCGCCGTTGCGCCCTCTGCGTTGGCGCGCAGAAAGGTGATGAGATCGCGCGCCCACCCGAAGAGCTCCAGTTCGAGGACACGATCCAAAAGCGCGTCCGCGCCGCCGAACAGGAGCGACAGCCAGAAGAGAAACGGCACGAGCGACATGATGAGAAAAAAGACGAGCGTCCCCGCGACCGTCGTGAACCGATGCGCCGCGAGCACGTTCCACGCCGCACGCCCCCGCTGCCAGCCCCGCACGATCGGATTCCCGCTCTTTTTCTTTGCATGCTCCATATCCCCATTGTGTGCAAAAAAGATGCGATCCACACGGCGAACGGCGATCGTGCCCACAAAACTCAAAAAATGCGCCGCATGCAAGACATTTGGCAGCCGCTCCGCACTCTTTGCGGCGCACAGACTGCATATATTATTTCGATATATATCGAAAAGTTATTTAGATAAATTTCTAAATACATGCTTTTTTGCCTTTTTTCTTCCTTTCGGGCGTACAAAAGCGAAAAAATACAGTCCGAAAATCGCTCTCATCGCACGTGAGCGGTCGTTTTTATACCCG
Organism: uncultured Clostridia bacterium; assembly: GCA_944367465.1. Lineage (GTDB taxonomy): Bacteria > Bacillota > Clostridia > Christensenellales > Borkfalkiaceae > Gallimonas. The sequence goes on along the minus strand of CALVWO010000046.1, from coordinate 353 downwards.
TTCCATATCTTCTTGACATTAAAACGATGGAATGATATAATAGAGAAAACTGCCGATAGCTTAACGGATAAAGCGGGGTAAAACTTGGGATGCCCGTCGCAAGCGAGAGGTTCATAAGGCAGAAAGGCATTGCTGACGCCGGGGAAGCTCCGGCAGACTGAAACGTGCAGGGAAGCGGGTTTTCCTCAATCGCTAAGCATTGCGCGAAGAGTGCAAATGTGGGTTCGAATCCCGTTCGGCAGACCAAAGCCCGCCGCGGAACTGCGGCGGGCTTTTTCATTTTTTCATAGGCATTAAAAAAGTAACCCACCAGCTTAGCTGGTGGTTCTTCATTATACTTCGCCTGCGGCTCG
>CALVWO010000045.1 GCA_944367465.1 uncultured Clostridia bacterium | reverse complement strand
ATGACTTTTACTCGGCCGATCTTCACAATCTTTGAGTCCGACTTATCGTCCTAACGTTAATTGTATTAACCGGCGCATACACTCTCGTGTATGCTTTTTAGAATTTCTCTTTGCCTTACGTACTTTCTTTTCTTGCTATACAGTTGTCAATCTGCGGCTTCCCTGCGGCGGCAGGGGCTTTTTCAGGGGAAAAAGCAAGCTGTCTTGCGAGACAGCTTACATATATTAGCACGGATGAATTTTTTCGTCAAGCATTTTTTGAGAAAAATTACGACTTTTTTCGGAATATTTTCGGGAAATTTTTCCGCGGCGGCAAAACCCCGCTCCCCTATACTATATATAGTATGCACGCGCGGATGCATGCGTATACAGCCGATGAAAAAATAAACGACCCCGCCGGAAAAAACGGGATCGCAGGAAAAACTATTTGCAGCCGCCGCACGTTTTGCAGTTGCCCGAGCATTTTTTGACGGGTTTGCCCGTGGCGGAGAACATTTCGCCCGACCATTCGCGCCGCGCGGCAGCGCCGCAGACGGGGCAGACGACGCCTTCATCGAACTTTTTTACGAATTCTTCGAACTGTTTGCCGCATTCCGGGCAGACATACTGTAAAACGGGCATAAGCCACCTCCGGATCCGATAAAAGGCGTTCAGTTCTCTTCGCGGCCGTCCCTGCCGATGCGGCTCTTCCGCCGTTTGAGCTGGCGGGGCGTTCTGATGCGGATGGAATTGCTGGAACGGATGATAAAGAAGGAGACGACCGCCGTGATGACGATACTGATGGCGAGCACCAGCCAGAATCCCCACGAGAGCCCCTCGAACGGCACGGGAACGTTCATGCCCCACAAGCTCGCAATGAGCGTGGGCACCGAGATGATGAGCGTGACGACCGTGAGAAGTTTCATGACGATGTTCACGTTGTTGGAGATGACGGATGCGTAGGCGTCCATCGTGCCGGAGAGAATGTCGCGGTAAATGTTACACATCTCCATTGCCTGGCGGGTCTCGATGACGACGTCGTCGAACAGATCTTTATAATCTTCGTTCCCGACGACCGCGGGCATGCGCTCGAGCTTGTTGTAGACGTTGATGTTCGCGCTCAGCGAAGTGGAGAAGTAGACGAGGGAATTTTCGATCTCCAGAAGCTGGATGAGTTCCTTATTCTTCATGGAGCGGTGCAGTTCCGCCTGAACGCGCAGCGACTTTTTATCGAGCTGGCGCAGGTTGGAAAGGAAGCGCTTGGCGTTGCCCATCATGAACGTGAGGATGAAGTGCACGGGCTTTGCCGTATCCACGGAGACGCGGCGGCTGATGAAGTCGCCCAGCACGGGATTGCCGCGCAGGGAGACGGTGACGAGGCACTTGCTGTTGTAGATGAGCGCCATAGGGATGGTCTCGTAGGTATCGCCCTCGTCGGTATCGGTGATGGTGGGCGTATCCAGCAGGCAGAGGAAGCTGTCCTCGTCCCGTTCGGCACGCGCCGTCTCCTCTTCGTCGAGCGCGGCTTTGAGCATCTCCTCCGGCACGCCCGTGAGCGCGCAGGCGTCCTCGACCTCGTCGTCCGTGGGGTTGACGAGATCCACCCAGCAGCCCTCCTCGAACGCTTCGAGACGCTCGAGTTTTTTATCTTCCTGAGTCTTGAAAAATTTCAGCATAGGCACTTCCTCTCTTCGCAAGTTGGCTTTTTGTGCGGGTTTCGATACCTGCGGCCTTGCGCGGGCATGAAAAAAACGCACGGAAAAAATCACCGTGCGTCCATCCGCGACTGCCCTGGGCGGGGAAGTGCGTAACGATCAGATCACACGGGTGACATACATGTTCGAGGCACATCGGTTGTTTGGCGCTGCGTCCATGTCTGACTCCTCCGACCATATCGGTCTACTGTTATTATATCCTTTGCGGCGCGGTTTGGCAACTGTTTTTTTGCAAAAAGTTTTTCTGAATTTCAGATGACGCACGTTCCGCGGAGAAAACTCTCGATGATGCCCTCCGCGTGCGCGCCGCGGTCGGCAAAACAGGCGACGAGGCGCTCGGGCGGGGCGACGCTCCCCGCGCACGACTTTGCATAGGCGCGGAGCGCGGCGAAAAACTTGCCGTCGCCCAGCGTATCGCGCAGGCGGTCGAAGAGGATGACGCCCTTATCGTAGGCGATGCTGCGGTACTCGTATTCGCCCGAAAACCCTGTGAGCGGACGGCTCATCGCCGTGTTCTGCTCGCCCGAGAGTTGGGAACTCACCGAGAAAAACGCGCGGTAGGACTGCTCGGAGAGCGCGACGCACTCCTCGTACGTTACGCCGTAATCGGGATGGGCGCCGAAAAAGAGCGCCGCGGAATATTCGGCGAGCCCCTCGTCCTGCCACGCCTCCTCGAACTGGTTGCTCCCGACGGAGGCATACCACCACTGATGCGCCGTTTCGTGCGCGACGACCACGGGAACTTCCTCCGCACGCAGATCGGCTGCGATCATGGAGAGCATGGGATATTCCATGCCGCCGTACGGGAAATCCGTCTGCACGACCGTGTAGGCGGGATAGGCGTACCCGCCGAACGTTTCGCCGAAATAGGCGAGGCTCTCCGCGGCGCAGGCAAGCGTTTCCGCGGCGGAATCGTCGTCGAAATAGAAGTACCTGACGGGCACACCGCCGACGGACGTCTCCGCAAAGCGGAAGTCTTCGCTGAGGACGAAGGCGACGTCGCGCACGTTCCCGGCGCGGACATGGTGCACGGCTTTTCCGTCTGCGAGGGTGCGCTCGCACGTACCCGTATGCGCCACGACGAAGTTTTCGGGCACGGTGAGCGAGACGTCGTAATCGGCGCACGCACTGACGAACGGATCGCCGTTGGAGGAATAGACGTACTCGCAGAAGCCGTCGTCGTAATGGCAGAGCACGGGGTAGAAGTTTGCGAGATTGACGGCGTGCTCCCCCGCGCCCAGGCGGTGATTGATCCTGGCGAGCGTGACGGTGAAATCCATCCCGATCGTGACGCGCTCATCGGGAGCGAGCGGCTCCGCAAGCACCGTTTCGAGGATGTTCCCGTCCGCGCCCGCCACGCGGAAACTCTGCGCGCCCGTCACGTCCGTCACATCGATCCCGCCGTAGCTTTCGCCGTCGTAATACGCCGACGGTGCATACAGCGACGAAACGGGCGCATACGCCGCCCCCTCGCGGTAAGCGTTTGGCCAGAGCTGGAATTTGAGCGTTTCCCATGCGGCGTCGCTCGTGTTGACGATCTCCGCCGTCATGGTCGCCTCCAGGCGCCGTTCCTCCGGAAAATACTCCGCCGAAATGACGTACGCGCCGCGCTCTTCCGCGGGCGCGCACGCTGCAAAGCAGCACGCCGGCGCGAGCAGCGCGGCGCTCAGTCCGAGACATACGATCCTGCGCATAAAAAAGACCTCCCGCCGCGGCGGCCGCGGCGTTTTTACTATTCTTATGCGCCCTGTCCGCGCCGTATGCCGCACCGCCGGAAAGAACGGCGCGGCATACGGCGCCGCCCGCTCTTCCGCGCGGCGTTTCTGCCATATTTTGGCAGAAATCCTTCCTTTCCGCATGATATACTCAAAGAAAAAATAAATCACGCTCCTGATCAGGCACTTGTTTTCTGTAAGATATTCCTATGAAAACGACAAACGACCGTCTGCTCTTGTCACTCATCGAATATATCACGACTGCCCTGAACGAACTCAACGCCCTTCCGCTCTCCGATTTCGACTACGGGCAGAAATCGGCGTTCGTGGAATGCCTGGAAGTTTTGCAGAGCCTCGGCCTCCGCCGCCTGCTTGATTACGACATAGAAAAGCGCTACCCCGTGTGAACTGCGCGGAAAGGACGCTGCAAAAAACGGCGCAGCCCGACCGGGCTGCGCCGTTTTTTCTTTTGTGCCGTAATCCCCCGCGCCTTATGCAAACAGGGTAAATTCGCTCGCGGAATTGGCTTCGGTGAACGTGTATTCAAAGGTCTGCTGCTCGTTATCGCGCGAGACGGTGATCGAGAGCGTATCGCCTGCGCGCACGTTAAACATCATCGTCGTGAGCATGTGCATGCGCGTGATCGCCTTCTCCTGCACGGTGGTGCCGTCCGATTTGGTGATCTTTGCCGAGAGAATGGTATCGCTGATATCCAGCCCCATTTTCTCCGCCACGCTGCCCGACGTGATCGCCCGGACGACGACCTTCTCCTCGATGTACGTTTTGCCCGTCGTCTCATCGTACAGGCTCTCACTGCTCTTCGTCTGCACGGTGAGCCCGAGCGAGGCGCGGTAAGCGCCCTTTGCGTCGGCGTTGTCGATAACGTTCTGCGCGACGGCGAGCGCAAGGTTGGAGGGAATGGCGTAGCCGAACGCCTCGACGCCCGACTCCTCCGAGCGCGCGTTGACGATGCCGATGAGCTCGCCCTGCGCATTGAAGAGCCCGCCGCCCGAGTTGCCGTGGTTGACCGCCGCGTCCGTTCTGATCTCGAGCAGGCTGAGCGTTTTGGTCTCGTCGGACGAGAGGATATCGATATATTCCGCAGTGACCGAGACGACGCCGCTCGAGGCGGAGATCCCCTCGCCCTCCGGATTGCCGATGGCGTACACGTTCTCGCCGACGGTGATGGAATCGGAGTCCGCGGGCGTGATCGCCGTTGCGTCGCTCTCCTTCAGCACGTCGCTGTTATCCACCTTGAGCACGGCGATATCGTAGTCCATCGCCCCGCCCACGTACGTCGCTTCGATCACCTCGTTGTAGCCGTACAGATATACGACGATATCGTCGCTGACGTGTTTGACCGTTTCGGTGCCCACGCTGTCTTTATTATAGACGACGTGATAGTTCGTGACGATATAGGCGTCCCCTTCCGACTTATCGAGCGAATAGATGACGCCCGCGCCCGCAGAATAGACGGTCGCCTCCGTGGGACGCCAGCCGCTCATTGTGGTTTCCGTAAATCCGCACTCGATGCCGACGACGGAGGTGAGCGCCGAATTGACGCTCGCGGTGGCGTCCTGCCCCGTGTAGCCGATCTCCTGAAGGAATTCGACGAAGGTACCCTCGTAGCCGTCTGCGACCGCCTCCTCGTAGAGACGGCGTTCATAGGTGGAGGGCGTCTCCTGCGAGGCGAGAAATTCCTCGCGCGAGCTTGCCGTGCCGTTGCTGACGGCGACGGAGGACGGCGTGCTGTCGTCCGAAGAAGACCCGAGCGCGGAACAGCCCGCGAGCGAGACTGCAAGAATGCCGGTGACGAGCAGAGCCGCGCCTGCAACGATACTCCTCTTTCTCATAGCGATACCTCTCTTCGCTGCCGTACTTTACGTACTGTGCATAACCATTATACTACCGCCGCGGAGCCGAATACATGACCGCGCGGTGAAAAGAACGTGAATTCCGTTCTTTTTCGTATCTTATTATACCACAATCTGCGGCACAATTGACAGCCTTCGCTCAATTTTCACGAAAAAAACAAAAAAGACCCCGCCGGCAGCGTATGCCCGCGGGGTTTTTTCTTTGCAGGCGCGTTCCTCTTCCGATGACGGGGCGCGCCTGCGGACGGTTACAGATCGTCCGCGTCCTGAACGGGTTTTTCGAAGGGATCTTCCGCATTTACGCCCGTATAACTGCCGAGCGCGTCGTCCGGAGACGCCATATCCGCCCCCTTTCCCGGACGCTTTTTCGCAGACTTATCTGCCACAGTTTTCGGGACCCTGCTTGTTGCCGCAGGTTTTCGCCTTGTTCTGTCCGTTCTGCGAATTGCTGACGTTCTGCTTCCCGGCGTTGTTCGCCTTGTTGCTGTTCTTCTTCATAAATCCTCCTGCGATCGCACCGCGGCGCCGAAGCGCTCAGATGTGATCTTTTGCGAAGGGAAGATGCACCTGTACCTCTCCCTGAGACGCGCCGCAGAGCGGGCAGACGTTCCATGCCTCTTTGCTTGTGTGCATATAGCCGCACTCGCCGCAGACCCACAGCATCGGACGTTCCGCCGCATAGAGAGAGCCGTCCTTGAACGCCTCGAACAGATAGTTGAAGAGGATCCGATGATGGCTCTCCACCTTCGCGATCTGTTCGAATTTGAGCGCGATCTGCCCAAACCCCTCTTCGCGGGCGATCTTTGCAAACGCGGGGTAGATATTCTCCGCCTCCGATTGCTCGTCGTCACGCGCAAAGCGCAGATTTTCCTCGAGCGTACCGGCGTGGAAGGGATAGTGCGCGTCGATATGCACATCGTCCCGGCTCCCGCCGTGTTCGATCATCTGCTCGAAAAATACCCTTGCATGGTTCGTTTCGTTCTTTGCGATCGTGCGGACGACGTCTGCAAGTGCTTCGTAGCCCTGTTTCATCGCCGCTTTTACCGTAAGTTGGTACCTCATACCCGCCTGACATTCCCCCGCGAATCCACGCGCGAGGTTCTGATACGTCTGCGTCCTGGTAAAGTCCATGCTTGCCTCCCTTACGCTGTTATTTTGCGCGGGATCGCGGCGTTTTATACAAAAGACCCGCAAAAAATGCGGGTCTTTTCAGTCCGTTTCTTCGCCGACGGTTTCGGCGAGCGCCTCGGCGGTCTCTCCTCCGGCGCGCTCCTCCCCCTCCACGGTCAGAATATCGCCGGGCAGGAGCACGGTGTTGCCGTCCGGGATAAAATGCTCTTCGCCGCGCTCCACGCGGGTGACGCGGGCATCCTGCGGGAAGAGCACGTCGCGCAGGGCGCGCCCCGCGGCGACGCTCCCCGCCTTCACGCGGAAGCGGGCGGCAAAAGCGCGCACCTTGTACTCCTCCGCGCTCTCGGCGAGCATTTCGTCGAGCAGACGCTCATAGACGGGGCGCGTGCGGAAGAGCTCGCCCATGAGATACCCCGCCGCCGCGCCGATGAGCACGGGCAGGAGAAAGGCAAAATTCCAGGTGAGCTCGAGCGTCATGACGACGCCCGTGACCGGCGCGCGGACGACGGCGGTAAAGAACGCCGCCATACAGATGATGACGAGCGCATCGGCATACGCCGCCTGCATGCCCATCGCCGCGCAGACATAGCTCATCAGCGCGCCCAGCCCGGCGCCCACGGCGAGCATGGGGATAAACGCACCGCATGGCACGCCCGCTCCCATATTGACCACGGTGACGAGCAGTTTTACGATCACGACGACGAGCACCGTGACCCAGACGGGCGAAGAGAACACGCGCTCCGGCCCCGCGGATCCGCTCCCGAGCGCGGAGATGAACTCGTGTCCGCCGCCCATCGCATAAGCGGTGAGCAGCCCCGCCGCCCCCGCGAGCAGGAAGGGAACGATCATCTTGCCGACGCCCTTCCAGAACGTGAGCCGCGCGAACAGGCGCTTGGCGAAGAATACGAGGAAGTAAAACCCCACGCCCGCGAGCCCGCAGACGGCGGACGCAAAGAGCACATACAGATAGAACATCGGCTGCGTGAGGTCGGCTGCCGCAAAGGAGAAGGTGGTGAAATAGGCGCCGATCTCCAGCCCCATGGCGCTCCTCAGGAGGTTGCGCACCAGTACGGCGAACACCACGGAGGAAAACGCGCAGACGAACACCTCGGGCGTAAAGCGCTTCTGTCCCTCCTCGAAGGCAAACACCATGCCCGTGAGCGGTGCGTTGAAGGCGACGGCGAGCCCCGCGCACGCCCCGCCCGTGATCTGGTAGCGCCGCACGAGCGCATTGCGCCGCAAAAGATCGCTCGTGCCGTAGCCGCACGCGCCGCCGATCATGAGGCTCGGCCCCTCCGCGCCCGCGGAGAGCCCCATGAATATGGTAAACAGGCTCGCCGCGAACATGCCCGTGAGCGCCCTGTACCACTTGAACCGCATGAGCCCGCGCAGCGCGCCCTCCGTCTGCGGGATACCGCTGCCGCGGATGACGGGAAGAAAGCGGAGCGTGCCGCCGACGACCACAGCCCCGAGCAAAAGCGCCGCGAAGAGCAGCGGGATGAACGCGGGCTGTTCGCGGAAAAAGCCGTAATACCCGCGCGAGAACTCCTCCGCCATGGCGGCAAGGACGGTATACAGCGTGACGACAACGCCCGCGAACGTTCCCGTGAGCGCCCCGACGAGCACGATCTGCAGACCGTACCCGAATTGTTTTCTGATGTGTTTTACCCTCTCTTTCACGCCGCTCATTGTATCACACCCGTTCCGAAATGTAAAGGAGAAAGACGGCGCGCCGCGGAGAAAAATGCACGGCGCGCCCTCCTGCGGAGCGCGCCGCGGTCAGTCCCAGAACACCAGGCTGTCCGCGCTGATATCGCCGCGCAGAACAACGGTGTGCGCGCCCTGCGGAAGCGCCTCCGAAAGATACGAGACGGCGCCCGCGCCCGACGCGGACTGCGCCGCCGCCCCGACCTTTCTGCCGTCGATATACACCTCGAACGCGCACGGAGCCCCCGCTGCGGAACGCACCGCAAACCGCGTGCCCGTGAACTCAAACGAGAGCTCGGCGTCCGTTCCGAGATAGGCATGCCCGAACGTGGAGAGCGCCTGCGAGAGCTCCCAAGCCCCGCGGTAGACGAGGCGGGCGTCGTCGGGCGAGACGAGCGTGCCGCCCGGGACGGCGAAGGAGACCTCCGCCCTGCGGAAGGCGATATACTTGCGCCCGACCGCGTGCGTATCGGTGACGACCAGCTTATAATAGCGCAGATCGCGTTCCGCGAAGGAGACGACGACGTTGTTCCCCGTACGGGCGCCGTCCTCCACCTCCGCAATGACTTCGAGCGCGTCCGCCGCCGTGCCGCCGTACAGCACGAAGTCCTTGGGCTGATACTGCCGCGAAGGTTCGCCGTATATCGTGAAAGTGTTCGCGCGGACGGTTCTGCCGAGGTCGACGGTGAGCTCGAAGGGGCTGCTCTCCGTGATAAAAGAGGACTGGTCCGAATGGATGAAATTTTCCGGGTCATCGTCGAACAGGTTCCCGATATCGTAAGACGCGTCCCACGGACGGTAATTCGTCCCGACGAGCGACTGTTCCGCCCCGCCGTCGTCATGATAATCGTACGAATAGGCGCGCCCGTAAAAATAATCGGAGGAAAAAGGCTCGTACTCATAGGCGTTGCGGTAGGCGTTGAGATAGCTCACCCGCACGTTTTCGCCCGAAAACCTGCCCAGCCCCACGCCGATGAAGCTCCCGCCGTACGTGACGAGAAGCACCGCCCTGAAGCGCACCCACTGCCCGCCGGAGAACATTCTGTCGCAGTAGTGTTCCTCGTTCGTGAAGTCGAAATCGGGGCTGTTCGTCTGATTGTCGAGGCGCGCCGCCCGTTCGTACGACTTCCCGCCGTCAGTGGAGAGATAGAGCGCCGCCTGCCGCCGCCCGCGCAGGGCGACGCGGTATTTTCCGTCGGACGGGATGCGGAATTTACCCTCGACGACCATGACGGCATTCTGCCCGGGCGAAGGCTCCCAGATCTCCGCGTTCCCGTTCTGGACGCGGTTCTCGTTATCCTCCTTTTTCACGCTCTCATAGCCCGCGAAGTTGTTGGAGACCGCCTCCTCGACGTCCCGATACATATTTTCCGCAGTATAGGTGTACACGGTGCGCTCGAGCACGTCCGGCTTGTACTGCTCCTGCCGCAGTTCGACGACGAGCGTGACGTCCTCCGCCTCGAAGGCGCCGTCGTCCTTGACGATGCCGAGCGTCACATAGATCCTGCCCGAATCGCGGTGACCGGCGCCCGGCGTATAGCGGTATACCCCCTCCCGCAATTTTTCGAGCGTGCCGTTTTCGGGCTGCGTGACCGACTTGACGGTGACTGTGACCCCCTGCGGCGCGACGATATTTTCGTTGAAATCGAGCTCGAAGGGCTTGCCCGCCTCGATGCCGTACGGCTCCGCCGTGCGGCTGTAACAGATCTTCCCGTCCGAAAGATAGCTGCGCCCCGTCTGGTAGATGCTCGCCACGGGCACGAACACGGGCAGGTCTTTCGCGGCATATTCCGAAAGCACGCCCGCCGAGACCGTCTGGTGCAGCAGTCCGGTGAAGTAATAGGTCATATCGTATTGCGTGGCGTCGCTGACGGCTCTGTACCACGCGTCCGCGCCGCCCTGCCCGTTCCCGTTCTGCGCGGCGCGGATGAAGGCGTCCTGCCCGAAGGCGTGCAGCAGATTGGCATAGGAATCGAGGTTGGAATTCGTGCCCGCGTTCGCCAGCGTCTGACGGAGCGACCAGCTCGGGTTGGTATAGCGGTTCCAGCCCGTAGAATAGCTCCCCTCCGCCGCGCTGCCGAGTTTGCGCCCCGCGGAAATGCGCGTGAACAGGCTGTATTCCACGAGGGAGACGGCGTTGTTCGTCACCTCATCGCCGGGGGCGAACCCGAACCGCTGATAATGATGGTTATATTCGTGGATGACGCCCCAGAACGAGTCCGATGCGTCGTCGACGGCGCTGCGGATATCGAGCGCGGCGGAAAAACAGCTGAGCGGGCAGTTGACGGTATGGTTCCCGACGAACGCGACCATCGACCCCGCCGCGACGAAGGGATCGTACAGGAAGGTGATGCCGAGATCCCCCGAAGACCCCGCCGGCACGCGGTTGGAGACGAGCGACACCTTGTCCCAGAACACGGCGGCCGCGGTCAGATCGTCGTACCCGAACTGCTCCACGCGCGCCTTCGGCCCGGAATGGCGCACGCCGTCGTCCCACACCTCGAGGTCGAAATAGGGCGCGCTCGAACGGCTGTTGCGCTCGAACTCCTCGCGCGTGGTGTATCCCCAGACGTAATGCGAATACGCGACCGCGCCCGAAACGGTGACGGTGAACTCCGCCCCCGCTCTGACGGGCTGCACATAGACGGGGCCGCCAAGATAGGCGCCGACGTAGCCGACCTGTTCCGAGACCGTCATCGTATTGAGGATCACGGGCATGCGGTCGAGCTGGCGCGCCGCCCAGATATTGTTCGACTGGCTGCCGCCCCGCGGCACGGCGAGCGCCTGCCCGATGAACACCTTGACCCCGCCCGAGGCGGCGAGATCGCGCGCGCTCATCTCGATCTTCAGGACTTCGCCCGCGGGCGCATAGAGCCCCGTGATGAGATTGCCGCGGCTGCGGGAACGGTAGGTGAGCCGTTTGACGAGCGCGGGTTCGTCGTCGGCGACGTCGCCCTCGTACATCCCCGCCGCCGCGCTGTGCTTATACAGCTTTTTGCCCGTGGGGATCCCGTTCAGGCTGAGGTTCCCCTCTGCGTCCATGGCGTCGTAGGTGGACGACGACGAGACGAGCGCGTTGTTCTCCGCGATGATCGCCTCGCGCTCCTCCTGCGTGAAGGAGTTGTTCCCGCCGTACACGGGATAGCGCCCCAGCCCGCCGTCGGAGACCTCGGGCAGCGTGCGCGGAACGGTGCCTAGATATTCGGCAGACATCCCCACCTTCGTGGTGTTGTTCATTTCGGGCTCGAAGCGCTCGCCGACGGGATCCTCCCCGGAGGGCGGCGCGGGTTCTTCCCCCGAGGGCGGCACGGGCTCCTCCCCCGAGGGAGCTCCCGTACAGCCCGCAAATACGCCGCCCAGCATGACGAGCGACAGGAGCGCGCACGCGGCGCGTTTTACAAATTTCATAATGCACCTCTCTCAGACAGTTTGCGCGATACTATATCATATATTTGGGGATCAAGTCAACCGATCGGCAGAAAAAAACTCCCCGCAAAGGGGGAGTTTTTTCAGAACTGCGCGTTATACAGTTTGGTATAAAATCCGTTTTTGGCGAGCAATTGCTCGTGCGTGCCCTGCTCGACGATGCGCCCGGCGTCCATCACGAGGATGAGATCGGCGTTCCTGATGGTGGAGAGACGGTGCGCGACGATGAAACAGGTGCGCCCCTCCATGAGCCGCGCGAAGGCGTCCTGCACGAGGCGCTCGGTGCGCGTATCGATGTTGCTCGTCGCTTCGTCGAGGATGAGCATGGGCGGGCGGCAGAGCATGACGCGCGTGATGCACAGGAGCTGTTTCTGCCCCTCGGAGAGCGACCCCGCGGCGCCGATGACGGTATCGTACCCCTGCGGCAGACGGCGGATAAAACCGTCGGCGTGCGCCTCCTTCGCGGCGTCGATCATCTCCTCCTCCGTGCAGTCGGGATTGCCCATCATGAGGTTCTCGCGCACGGTGGCGCGTTTGAGCCACGTCTCCTGCAGCACCATGCCGTAGTTGCGGCGGAGCGACCTGCGGGTGACGGAGCGCACGTCCTGCCCGTCCACCGAAACGGAGCCGCCGTCCACATCGTAAAAGCGCATGAGAAGGTTGATGAGCGTCGTTTTGCCGCAGCCCGTGGGGCCGACGATGGCGATGCGGTGCCCGGCGGGGACGTTCACCGAGAGATCGCGGATGAGCGGGACGTCTTTCCGGTAGGAGAAGGCGACGTCGCGCAGGACGACCTCTCCCGCCGCGTGCCCGAGGTCGGCGGCGTTTTCGTCGCTCGGTTCCTCTTCCTCGCCGATAAGCGTGAAAAGCCGCCCCGCACAGGCGAGCGCGTTCTGGAATTCGGCGAGCACTTCGGTGATCTCGTTGAAGGGTTTCGTGTACTGATTGACGTAGGAAAGGCAGCTCGTGAGGAGCCCGACGCTGAACGCGCCCGCCGTGGAGATGGAGAGCAGCGCGCCCGTGAGCGCCACGCCCGCGTAGATGAGCGAGTTGATAAAGCGCGTGGTCGGGTTGGTCGTGGACGAATAGAACATGGCGCGGAGCGAGCAGGCACGGTAGCGCTCGTTCTGTTCGCGGAAGCGGGCGGCGTTTTCATCTTCATGCGAATATGCCTTGACGACTTTGAGATTGCCGATCGCCTCGTCGATAAAGCCCGTCTGTTCGGCGCGCACTTCCGCCTGCTGTTTGAACGTTTTATAGGTGTGCGACGAGATGAACCGCGCCGCCACGATGGAGACGGGCGTGGCGCACAGCACGATGAGGGCGATCTCCCAGCGGAGGGTGAACAGGATGCCGAGCACCCCCACGATGGTGCATACGCCCGTGAAGAGCTGCGTAAAGCCGAGGAGGAGACCGTCGGCGAACTGTTCGGCGTCGGCGAGCACGATGCCGCCCGTCTCGCCGTATGGATGCGAATCGAGATAGCGGAAGGGCAGCCGCTGCAGCTTGGCAAAGGCGTCCCGCCGCACGTTCGCAAGCGTGTGATAGACGATGCGGTTGTTGACGACGTTCATCAGATACTGCGTGACGGCGGCTGCCGCGATGCACACGCCGATGACGGCGAAGAGCCGGAAAATACGCGGATAGTCGATGTTTTGCGCGTTCACGATGCAGTCGATCGCCCGCCCCACGAGATAGGGCACGACGAGCTGGCAGGCGACCGTGACGAGCGCGCACAAGAGCGAGAGCACGACGAGGTGTATATGCGGTCTGAGATAGCGGAGGATCCCGCGGAAGGATGCGGAACGCGTCATGACACGGCCTCCTTTTCCTGCGAGGCGGCGATCTCGCGGTATACCCTGCAGGAGCGCAGGAGCTCTTCGTGCGTGCCGATCCCCGCCACGCCGCCGTCATCTAAAACGACGATCTTATCGGCATGCCGCACCGAGGCGATCCGCTGGGAAACGACGACGACGGTGCAGTCCAGCTCTTTGAGCGCGGCGCGCAGCTTTGCGTCCGTCGCGTAATCGAGCGCGGAGGAACTGTCGTCCAGAATGAGCAGTTCGGGATCCCGCACGAGGGCGCGGGCGATGGTGAGGCGCTGGCGCTGTCCGCCCGAGAGGTTGCGCCCCTCCTGCGCGATCTCGCCGTCCAGCCCGCCTTTGGA
>CALVWO010000044.1 GCA_944367465.1 uncultured Clostridia bacterium | reverse complement strand
AAAAAACTTGCCCGAACGCAAGGTCTACTTGCGTGAGACCCCTGCTTGCGCGAGGATTTAATAGCAGGTTCACATTTTTTTCGCGTTCACGAAATTTCTCGCACAAAGGTGCGACAAATTTCCGTGATTTGGGATCAAATGCAACGAACAACGAACGGCGCGCTGCGCTGTTTTTTTGTATAAAATATCCGCTCTGCATGTTTTCTGCCGCGGGGTTGACATTTCGGGGGGGGGTATGATAGAAGGCAGAGCTGCAAACGGCGCTCAACCAGCACTTGATTGCTTTTTTCTGTGAAAAGTGATATGATGCGATTATCCGATCGGCGACGGTCGGAGCAATAAGGAGCAGGTATGTTGAAATTCAGACAGGGATATTACGCGGACGCGCGCATCGAAGACAGGTTCGAAACGCAGATCATGCTGCGGAACGGGACCCTCGAAGAGTGCAAATCTTCGCGCGTGAAGCGCGCCTTTCTGCGCGTGTACGACGGAGAAATGTGGTACTACGCCTCCACGAGCGACACGGAGGCCTTGCAGCGCGAATTGGACGGGCTGTACGCGGCGGCGCAGCCGTCCGAAGATATTGCCGACGACCCCGCGGTGCGGGCGTTCGAGGTCAATCAAGATGTTTGCCTGCGCTTTTCGGAGTGCTCGGTTGCAGACGTTCCGCTCGAAGAAAAGACGGCGCTCGTCCGCGCGGCGGCGGAGAGCGTGCGCGGCGACGAAGTGAAGATGACGATGGCGCGCTATATCGACCGCCACAGCGACTACGAGTTTTATTCGAGCAAGGGCGCGGAACTCAAATACGATTTTCAGACGTGCGGCGTGAGCGTTTCCTTCGCGCTCGCGGAAGGGGAGAACAACCTTCAGAACGCCTATCAGCGTGCGGACGTGCGCTTTGACGCGCTCAGAGGCATTGTCCGCGCGGAGGAGATCGGCGCGTTCGTGGAAGAAAATATATTTTTCATGAAGAACGCAAAACCCGTGGCGGCGGGCGAATATCCCGTCATTCTCGCGCCGATGGTGGCGGGCGTGTTCGCGCACGAATCGTTCGGGCATAAGTCGGAGGCGGATTTCATGATCGGCGACGAGACGATGAAAAAAGAGTGGGCGCTGGGCAGCAAAGTCGGCTCGGATATCCTCTCCATTTACGACAGCGGGCTGGATCTCGGCAGCGGCTATGTGCCGTACGACGACGAGGGCACGAAGGCGGGCAAGACGTACCTCATCCAAAACGGCGTGCTCGCGGGGCGGCTTCACAGCGTGGAGACGGCGGCAGAGCTGGGCGAACGGCCGACGGGCAACGCGCGGGCAGTCTCGTGCGATTTCGAGCCCATCGTCCGCATGACGACCACCGTCATCGACGCGGGCGACCTCACCAAAGAGGAATTGTTCGCGGGCGTGAAACACGGGTATTTCATCAAGGATCTGAAGCACGGTTCGGGCATGAGCACGTTCACCATTGCACCCACGCTCTGCTATGAGATCGCGGACGGCAAGCTTGGCGACCCCGTCCGCATCGCCGTCATTACGGGTAACGTGTTCGAGACGCTCTCCCTCGTGGACGGGCTTTCAGATGAAAAGGAGATTTTCTCCTTCGTGACGGGCGGCTGCGGGAAGATGGAACAGTCTCCCCTGAACGTCGGATTCGGGGGACCGTATGTGCGCATTTCCAAAATGAG
Source organism: uncultured Clostridia bacterium (assembly GCA_944367465.1). Lineage (GTDB taxonomy): Bacteria > Bacillota > Clostridia > Christensenellales > Borkfalkiaceae > Gallimonas. The sequence continues at coordinate 12,251 of CALVWO010000044.1, read as the reverse complement.
AGTACAGTGAGGCGGAACGATGGAATACGAGATCATCAAAAAGAAAGAAACGGGGTACAGCGTATCCGTTGCGGCAAGCAGGGTGACTTCCTTCCGCAAAAATTTCAACGAAACGACGACCTTCCGCGCCTACGGGAACGGCTGTATCGGCATTGCGGGCGCGGTCGGCAGAGCCGACCTTTCCGCGCTCAAAAAGGAGGCGGCGGAGAGCCTGAAAACGGGGATCGCCTACCCCTGTGAGCTTGCGGGCGGCGTGCGGCACGATCCCGCGCCCAAAGAGATCCTTCCCGCAAGCGGGATCGTTCCCGCGTTCGGGGCGCTTTTGGAGGAGCTCTCCCAAAAGGCGGACGGGTATCTCTTCGGCAACAAGATCAATCTCTCTTACGAGACGGTTTCCTACGAGAACAGCGCGGGCGCGTCCTATACCTCGCACGACGCCGCGCTCGAATACGCGCTGACGATCAAAGATAAAAAGAGCGCCAATATCATGGACATGGTCTACGGAAAACGCGCCTTTTCCTTCGATAAAGACGCGGTCGTTTCCGAAGTGCTGGAAATGATCGCCGCGTACGAGAACCCCGTTCCGATGCCTGCGGAAAGGCTTCCCGTGGTGACGGACGCCGATGCGGTCGCGCCGCTCCTTTCCCATTTTGTGGCGGAGATGTACGGCTCGGGCGCGAGCCTGCTCTCGGGCAAAATGGGGCAGAAAGTGTTCGGCGATCGGGTGAGCGTGCTTGTCGACCGCAATCCGCCGTACACGGGGCGGTTTTTCGACGCGGAGGGCGTCGTCAATCCCGAAGGGAAATTCTATCTGGTGAAAGAGGGCGTGTTCTGCGGCGCGCTCGCCACGAAGCGTTCCGCGCACCGTTTTTTGCTGCCGATCTCGGGTTCGGCGGGCAGCCGGTACGACGGCGTTCCGGGCGTCACGTTCACGGGGCTGCGCTTTGAGAACACGGCGGAGGGGTACGCCGCCGCGGGCGACGCGATCTTCGTTGTTTACGCCTCGGGCGGAGACATGACGGCGGCGGGCGATCTGGGCATCCCCGTGCAGATGGCGTTTCTGATGAGGGACGGAAAATTCGTCGGCAGGCTTCCCGAACTCATGCTCTCGGGCAACGTGTTCGATGTTCTGGGCAGGGACTTCGTGGACGTGATCGCGCTTGCGGACGGAGATCAGCGGCTCGTGGCGCACTTCGGCGTACAGAAGGCGTAACGCGCCCTGTAAAAAAGATGAAAAAATGCGGCGGGCGCAGAATTTCTGCGCCCGCCGCGGCGTTTCATGATGTTGCAGAGCGAAATTTCCGCACGTTTTTTACCAGAGTTCAACGGGGTCGAATCCGAACACCTGCACGACTTCGAACAGGTCGGAGTTCGCAATGTCGCGGCAGGTGCACACGGGGCCGCCGTCTGCGTCGATGTCGTAACCGAAGTATTTGTACGCCTGCCACACAAGGTGCGAACAGTGCGTTTCGGCGGGCGTTTCGCCCTGATCTTTCGGCGAAAACAGCCCCACGGTGATGGAATAGGGGATGTTGTTCAGCCGCTCCTTTGCCGTTGCGGCGATTTCGGCGCGCTCTTCCGCAGCCGCGTCTTTCAGCCGCAGCACCATAAAGTTTGTTCCGCGGCGGAACCAGCCCGTGCCGTTGTACGTTACGGTGCTCGGCGTGCCGAGCGATACGGATTCGAGCAGGGTGCCGCTGTCGCCGTCTATCACGATGGCGGCATGTCCGTTGCGCCATCCGAAGGTGTGGCAGGTCGAGGTGACGAGCACGTCCCCGTCTTCAAGGTCGACGAGGGGTGCATGGTAGCCGTCCGCGAACACGTCGCGCCTGGTGGTAAAGGCGACCTGTTCGTGCTCGAGCTCCCCCTCGTAAAAGAGGGCGTCCTGAAACCCGAGGATGCGCTCCGTATCGTCCTTCATGCCGTCGAGCGCGCTCTTTCCGAGCCCCGTCTGGCGGTAGAGGAACGCGTAGTCCTCCTCCGTCCACGTCTCTTTTGCGAGCACGCCGGAAATATCCTCCCGCGCGTAGGAGGGGAGTACGCGCGCCGAAGCGTCCGCCGCCTCGTCCGCGATGGAGAAGAATGCCGCCGCCAGCGCGATGAGCATGCTCAGCCCCATGAGCACGGCGAGCAGCACAAAGCACGTTCTTTTTACGATCTTTCCGAAAATCTGCAAGGTTTTCTCCGAGGTGAATGATACTGTATCTCACTCAGTATACGCTTTTCGCGGGCGGCTGTCAAATGCGCGCAGGTGAATTTTTCGTAAAATGCAGGGGCGGTCAGGAGAGGTCGGAGCGGAGCGTATCCTCGCGCCGCGCGAGCACTTCGCCCGTTTCGCCGTCCATCAGCAGCGAAATGCGCTCCGTGCCGTCCGTTATGGCGAAATAGTAGTAATTTTTGTCCCTGCGGAGCAGCCGTATGCACAGCTCTCCGCAGAATACGCCGTTTTTGCGCATGCGTTCCATGGTCTCCTTTTCCGCCGCGATCCCTTTGGCGAGCGCCTCGCCCGGGGAGAGCGTCTCCTCGTTCTTTACCGAGGTCGCGGCGAGCGTGTGTTCCGTCCCTCCGTACGTCACCGTCACGTTCACGCTGCCCTCGGGGAAGGCGTCCACCCCCTGCGAGAGGTAAAAGTCGCCGTACGCCGTGCGGAAAGAGGCGTCGCCTCCCCATTGCGCGGCGCCTTCGCCCACGCTGATGGTCACCTCGTCCGCGGGCGTCCCCGCGGGGGCGAGCGTGATCTGCACCGATTTCGTCATGGGGCAGGGGATGCCGTCGTCGGCGTACGGGTATTCGCGCTCCACGCATGCGAGCGTGAGCGTAAAATCCTCCGTCTCGGCGATGAACAGGTCGCTGCGCACTTCCGAGAGACGGTCGGAATAGTCGTAAGGGGCGCAGGCTGCGGCGGTCAGGAGCACCGCCGTCGCCGCGCACATTGTCAGTACGGGAAAGATATGTTTTTTCATGCTACTATTCTTATGAGATTTTCCACCGCGGCATGACTTTTCATCACTTTTTTTCGCTATACGGTTGCATTTTTCCCGCGCGTATGATAAAATAACTAAAATCGCGCAGCGGCAGTCCCGCCGCGCCTTGTCTGACTATGAGAAAAATTGTTTTGAAAACAGCGATCATCACGCTGGGCGTCACGATCATCCTTGCGGTCGCCGTATTCGGCATCGTCTCCCTCATTGCGCCCGCGCAGATGATGCGGCTCACGCTGTCGCTCGGGCTCGACCGCATCGGCGCCGATTACGCCTTTCAGGAGTACGAGCGCTCGGGCGACGTCGATTATCTCGCCCGCTCCTTTGAAATATGCGCCGCGGGCGGATACGACGACAATACCGCCGAAAAGCGGTTCGATCTGCTCTATACCGACAATGCGGAGGCGTTCGCGCAGCTGTGCGAAGAGCGCAACGATCAGACGGAGAACGCCCTCGGGTACGACTACCGCGACTATGTGGTGGGGCTCGGCGCGTCCGTCAAGTACCGTCTTGCGGCGGACGAGGCGCAGCAGGACGAGGCGATCGAGCTGGCGGTATCGGAAACGGGCGCGGAATTCCCCGCGGGCAACCCCGTCATAGCGCTCGCCGTCGAGGCGGCGGGAGAGGGCGACGCGTCGTTCTGCGGCAGGCTCTCCGCCGAGATGAAGGCGTCCTTCGACCTCGGAGCGGAAGGATTCAATACAAAAATTTTCATGGATATCGTAAATATTTTGGAGGGAATCGCAAATGAGTAAAATCGTGAAAGAAGGGCTTACATTCGACGACGTTCTGCTCATCCCGCAGGCGTCCGACGTATTGCCGAACGAAGTGGATCTGAGAACGACGCTCGCCGAGGGCATCAACCTCAACATTCCCATCATCTCCGCCGCAATGGATACGGTCACGGAGAGCCGCCTTGCGATCGCCATGGCGCGCGAGGGCGGTATGGGCATCATTCACAAGAACATGTCCATCGAGGAGCAGGCGAAGGAAGTCGATAAGGTCAAGCGTTCGGAGCACGGCGTCATCACCGATCCTTTCTTCCTCGAACCGCAGAACCTCGTAAAGGACGCTGTCGCGCTCATGGAGCGTTACCGCATCAGCGGCGTGCCCATCACCAAGGGCGGCAAGCTCGTCGGCATCCTCACCAACCGCGATCTGCGTTTCGAAACGAATTTCGATCAGCCCATCGAGAACGTCATGACGAAGGAGAACCTCGTCACCGCGCCCGTCGGCACCTCCCTTGCCGACGCGCAGAAGATCCTGGGCAAACACCGCATCGAAAAACTTCCCATCGTCGATGAAAAGGGCTACCTCAAAGGGCTCATCACCATCAAGGATATCGAAAAGAGCATCCAGTATCCCAACTCCGCGCGCGATAAGAAGGGCAGGCTCCTCGTCGGCGCGGCGGTCGGCACCTCCGCCAATACGATGGAGCGCGTCGCGGCGCTCGTCGAGGCGAAGGCGGACATCATCGCCATCGATACGGCGCACGGGCATTCCAAAATGGTGCTTAAAAAGATCGCCGAGATCAAATCCAAGTTCCCGAACATCCCGCTCATCGCGGGCAACATCGCAACGGCTTCGGGGACGGAGGCGCTCATCGACGCGGGCGCGGATGTGGTGAAAGTGGGCATCGGCCCCGGTTCCATCTGCACGACGCGCGTCGTCGCGGGCATCGGTGTGCCGCAGCTCACCGCGGTCATGGATTGCGCCGAGATGGCGGATAAGAAGGGCAAGCGCATCATTGCTGACGGCGGCATCAAGTACTCCGGCGATATCGTCAAGGCGCTCGCGGCGGGCGGCAGCGCGGTCATGATCGGTTCCATGCTCGCAGGCACGACGGAGAGTCCCGGCGAGATCGAACTCTATCAGGGCAGAAGTTTCAAGGTGTACCGCGGCATGGGTTCGCTCTCCGCAATGGCGGCGGGCTCCAAAGACCGTTACTTCCAGGAGAATTCCTCCAAGTTCGTTCCCGAGGGCGTGGAGGGGCGCGTTCCCTTCCGCGGCACCGTCTCCGAGATCGTCTATCAGATGGTGGGCGGCATCCGTTCGGGCATGGGATACTGCGGCAAACACAACATCGAAGAGCTCCGCAAGAATTCCGAGTTCGTCCGCATCACCAATGCGGGACTTCTGGAGAGCCACCCGCACGATATCTCCATCAGCAAGGAAGCGCCCAACTATTCCGTAAGGAACTGAGCAAAGAAAAACAGAGAACGCCCTGACGGGCGTTTTCGTTATTATCGTAATTGAAGGATATGGAAAAGATGCAACACGAAAGAGTGCTCGTTCTGGATTTCGGCGGGCAGTATAACCAGCTCATTGCGCGCCGCGTGCGCGATCTTAAAGTCTATTGCGACCTGAAGCCCTGCGATATGACGGTGGAGGAGATCAAGGCCTACGACCCCATCGGCATCATCTTCACGGGCGGCCCCAACAGCGTGTACGATCCCGCCTCTCCCCATGTGGATAAGGCGATCTTCTCGCTCGGCATCCCCGTTCTGGGCATCTGCTACGGCTGTCAGCTCATCGCCTACACGCTGGGCGGCAGGGTGGAGCACGCCGAGAGGAGCGAGTACGGCAGAAGGGAATTTACGTTTGTCAGAGAGAGCCCGCTCTCGGCGGATATCCCCGCCGAAAGCGTCTGCTGGATGAGCCATACCGACCATGTGACCGAGGTGCCCGCGGGGTTCGACGTGCTCGCCACCACCGAGAGCTGCCCCGTCACCGTATACGGGAGCGCGGAAAAGCGCATCTACGGCGTCCAGTTCCATCCCGAAGTCGTGCATTCGCAGTACGGCAACAAGCTCCTCGAAAATTTCCTCTATAAGGTCTGCGGCGCGAAGGGCGACTGGACGATGGCGAACTTCGTCGCAGAGCAGGTCGCGTCCCTCAAAGCCAAAATCGGCGACAAAAAGGTGCTGTGCGCCATGTCGGGCGGGGTGGATTCCGCCGTCGCCGCAACGCTCGTGCACCGCGCCGTCGGCGACCGGCTCGTCTGCGTGTTCGTCGATCACGGGCTGCTGCGGAAGGGCGAATCGGAAGAGGTCATGGAGGTGTTCAAGGATCGCCTCGGCATGAACCTCATCCGCGCGGACGCGGGCGAGCGTTTTCTCACCAAATTGGAGGGCGTCTCCGAACCCGAACAAAAGCGCAAGATCATCGGCGCGGAGTTCATCAAGGTGTTCGAGACGGAGGCGAAGAAGATCGGCGCGGTCGATTTCCTCGTGCAGGGCACCATCTATCCCGACGTCATCGAGAGCGGAAAGGATAAGAGCGCCGTCATCAAATCGCATCACAACGTGGGCGGGCTGCCCTCCGTCGTCGATTTCAAAGAGATCGTCGAGCCGCTCCGCGACCTCTTCAAAGACGAAGTGCGCCGCGTGGGCACCGAGCTGGGACTTCCCGATTCCGTCGTGCAGCGCCAGCCCTTCCCGGGTCCCGGGCTCGCCATCCGCATCATGGGCGAAGTCACGCGCGAAAAGCTGCAAACGCTGCGCGACGCCGACTACATCTTCCGCGAGGAGATCGCCAAAGCGGGGTTAAACCGCGAGATCTGGCAGTACTTTGCCGTCATCACCAACTCCAGAACGGTGGGCGTGCAGGGCGATTTCCGCACCTACGAGAACGTGATCGCGCTCCGCGCCGTCACGAGCGTGGACGCCATGACCGCCGATTGGGCGCGCATCCCGTACGACGTGTTGGAGAAGATCTCCAACCGTATCACCAACGAGGTGCCGCACGCCAACCGCATCGTGTACGACATCACCTCCAAACCGCCGGCAACCATCGAGTGGGAGTAACTCCGCGCGGCGTGCAGTTCTTTTGTAAAATCAGAATATCACATAAGGAGAGAGCTATGAGCAACAAGAGACCGGAAACCATGGAACGTATCACGACGCCCGCGCTTGCGGAGGCGTTCATCGACGAGCAGATCAGTGCGATCAAAGCGCAGGTGGGGGAGAAAAAAGTCCTTCTCGCGCTCTCGGGCGGGGTGGATTCCTCCGTCGTCGCGGCGCTGCTCATCAAGGCGATCGGCAAAAACCTCGTCTGCGTGCACGTCAATCACGGACTCCTGAGAAAGGGCGAGCCCGAGCAGGTCGTGGCGGTGTTCCGCGGCGAGATGGACGCCAACCTCGTCTACGTGGACGCGGTCGACCGCTTCCTCGATAAACTTGCGGGCGTTTCCGAACCCGAACAGAAGCGCAAGATCATCGGCGCGGAGTTTATCCGCGTGTTCGAAGAGGAGGCGCGCAAGCAGGAAGGCATTGAGTTTCTGGCGCAGGGGACGATCTATCCCGACATTCTGGAGAGCGGTCCCGTCAAGGCGCATCACAACGTGGGCGGACTGCCCGACGATCTGAAATTCGAGCTTGTCGAACCCCTGAAATTCCTGTTCAAAGACGAAGTCCGCGTCGTCGGCAAGGCGCTGGGGCTGCCCGACAACATGGTGTATCGTCAGCCCTTCCCCGGTCCCGGACTGGGCGTGCGCTGCCTCGGCGCGATCACGCGCGAGAGGTTGGAAGCCGTGCGCGAGTCGGACGCGATCCTGCGCGAAGAGTTTGCAAAGAACGGTCTGGAAGGGAAGGTGTGGCAGTACTTCACCGTCGTGCCCGATTTCAAGTCGGTCGGCGTGAAGGACGGAAAGCGTTCCTTCGAGTATCCCGTTATTCTGCGCGCCGTCAACACCAAGGACGCCATGACCGCAACGGTCGAAGACGTGCCGTTCGCGCTGTTGCAGCACATTACGGAGCGCATCACGCACGAGGTGAAGGGCGTCAACCGCGTTCTCTACGACCTCACCCCCAAGCCCACGGGTACGATCGAGTGGGAGTAAAATAATTCACGACTTTTTCTTTCGAACTGACGTCGTCGCGGCGGAGCGCACCCTGCGGGCGGTTCGGCTGCGCCGAACGCCGCGCTTCAAACGCTCGCCGCTCCTCTTCGCAAAAAATCTTTCTGCGAAATCTTTTTTGCGAGTGCTGTGGTACGACAATGTCGTGAGGGGAAGAGAAACCCAACGTTCGCCATTGGCTCTGCGTTCGGTTTCTCTCGACAGCGCGCAAATGGCAACATTTTGGCGCGGCTGTCTCACTCTTCCGCAAAAGCCGCGCAAGCGGCAAATTGAGGTGAGCGCGTACGTTATGCTGACAGCCCCTGTGGGGCTTCGGCGTATGCGCGAACTAAGAAATTGCCATTTCAGCGGCAATTTCGTGACCGAGACGGCACACTACCTTGGTGCCGTCGAGAGCAAAAGGCATAACGCAGTGACGCCTTTTGCAACAGGTTTTATAGCAGAGTTTACTTTTTCCCGTGTACTGACGCGGGAAATTATGAAACGATATTTCGGAACGATGCGCGCCGCGGGAAGCTCCCGCGGCGCGCAAAACAAAAGGAGAACATTATGCGCAGACATGACCGCGAGACGAGCTATGAAGAGGCGGTGACCATCTTGCGCGGCTGTCCGTACGCAACGGTCGCCTTTCACGGCGGGGAATATCCCTATGCCGTGCCCATGCACTTCGGCGTTGCGGAAGAGGACGGCGCGCTCATACTCTACTTCCACGGCGCGAAAGAAGGGAAAAAACTCGATCTCCTTGCCGAAAACAGCCGCGTTGCCTTTTCGGCAGTCAGGTTCTGCGAGAACGTTCCGCCGAAAAACGGCATCGCCTGCACCGCCACGGCGCGTTTTGAGAGCGTGTTCGGCGAAGGGAAGCTGGCTCCCGTTTCGGGAGAAGAGGCGGAGCGCGGACTTCGCGCCTTGCTCGCGCAGAACGGCATGGAAGGGGAGATCGCTCCCGCCGCGCTTTCGAAAACCTGCGTCCTCAGGCTCACCGTGCGCACGCTCACGGGAAAAAGACATGAATGATCATGCCGCGGCGCGGAGTTTCCGCGCCGCGGCGGTTTATTCCGTAAATATATTTGTAGAAATGAATATATGCTCATATATTATTTCATGAAGGGGGCGGAAAGTGAAAAAATTCCGTGAAAAAATCAAAAATGGGGATTGACGAGCGGGCAAGCGTGGTATATAATATACGAGGAAATAAAGTGAACGGGTTGCGTTCACAAAAATATTTTAAGGAGTAGTAATTATGGCAAGGTTTACGTTACCCAGAGACTTGTACCACGGCAAGGGCGCACTCGAGGCTCTTAAAACGCTGAAGGGCAAGAAGGCGATCATCTGCGTCGGCGGCGGTTCGATGAAGAAGTTCGGATTCCTCGATAAGGCTGTCGCCTACCTCAAAGAGGCGGGCATGGAAGTGCAGCTCTTTGAGGGCATCGAGCCCGATCCTTCCGTCGAGACGGTCATGAAGGGCGCGCAGGCAATGCTCGATTTCGGACCCGACTGGATCATCGCTATGGGCGGCGGTTCTCCCATCGACGCCGCAAAGGCAATGTGGATCAAGTATGAGTATCCCGAGATCACCTTCGAAGAGATGTGCAAGGTGTTCGGTATCCCCGAACTGAGAAAGAAGGCAAAATTCTGCGCCATCTCCTCCACGAGCGGCACGGCGACGGAAGTCACAGCGTTCTCCATCATCACCGACTATCAGAAGGGGATCAAATACCCGATCGCCGATTTCGAGATCACGCCCGATGTTGCGATCGTCGATCCCGACCTTGCCGAGACGATGCCCAAGAAGCTCGTTGCGCACACGGGTATGGACGCAATGACGCACGCGATCGAGGCTTATGTCTCCACCGCGAACTGCGATTACACCGATCCTTTGGCGATCTTCGCGATCAAGATGATCCAGAACGACCTTGTCGCTTCCTATAACGGCGACATGGCAAAGCGCGACAGCATGCACAACGCACAGTGCCTTGCGGGTATGGCGTTCTCCAACGCGCTCCTCGGTATCGTCCACTCCATGGCGCACAAGACGGGCGCTGCATTCGCAGATTACGGCGCGCACATCATCCACGGCGCCGCGAACGCAATGTATCTTCCCAAGGTCATCGCCTTCAACGCGAAGGATCCCACCGCGAAGAAGCGCTACGGCGTCATCGCGGACTATATGGGTCTCGGCGGCAAGAACGACGACGAAAAGGTCGCGCTCCTCATCAAGTATCTGCGCAAGATGAACGACGGCCTGAACATCCCTCACTGCATCAAGAACTACGGCGCGGACAGCTATCCCTGCGAGCAGGGCTTCGTCCCCGAAGAAGTATTCCTTGAAAGACTCCACGATATCGCGGTCAATGCCATCGGCGATGCCTGCACGGGTTCCAATCCCCGTCAGCCTTCCGTCGAGGAGATGGAAAAACTTCTCAAGTGCTGCTACTACGATACGGAAGTCGATTTCTGATCGGAAAAAGAAAGATCCCGGGCGTTCTGCCCGGGATCTTTTTTTATGGGAATGCCGCAGCGCCTATTCGTAAAAAGCGTGCTTTGTTACAGTTTTTTGCCGCAATGTCCGCAGAATGCGGCATCTGCGCCGACTTCCTCTCCGCAATATGGGCACGCTTTGGTGAGCGGCGCGCCGCATTTTTCGCAAAAACGCAGTTCCGCATCGTTTTTTGCGCCGCAATTTGGGCAGATCTGCGTTTCCCGCACCGCGCGGGCAACCGCATCCACGGCGGGGGTGAGCTCCTCCGCCGCCTCGTTCACGACGGGCACGCTCTCGTTTTTGATGTAGGTTCCGATCTCCTTGCGGAATCCGAACATGAGCATGGAAACGCCGATGGTGATCATGGGCAGACCTATCATGAGCATCCAGAAAAGAGAGGGGAATTCTTTTCTTCCGATCGAGGAAAAAAGGCTCACAGACCCGAGAACGGTACACGTCAGTCCGCCGAGCAAGAGTACGATTCCGATGACTTTCAGTCCGCGCTTTGTCAGATTGTGCTTTTTCTTTTCGGGATCCTGCATATATTTTGCCTCCGTAGTTCCTATTATCGCATGAACGGCGGCAAAAGTCCAGCAAATTTCGCTATTTTGCTGTGTTCAGTCCCGCTTCACGGAAGAATTTTTCGTTGTGCAGAACGGCCGGATGATCCGGCGCGAGCTGTGCAGCGCGGCGATGGCATTCATACGCCTGTTCCCGCTGACCGAGCGCCCAATGGCTGCACACCAGTCCCAGAAGGGGATAGAGGGTGCGCGCGGGCACGTCGTCGAAGTCGCCCTCGGGGGAATGATCGGGGCATCCGAGCGCCGTTTCGTACCAGAAGACCGCCTCGCGGTGGCGTCCCGTTTCGCGGAAAATGCGCCCCGCCTCGCCGCACACGCTCCCGCGCGGCGCCCCGTAGGCAAAACTTTGGAAGAGCGCTCTGAGCGCCGCGTTCTTGTCGCCCTTCGCCTCCAGGCAGGCGGCGAGCACCTTGCATGCCTCGATCTTGTTCACGTACCATCCGTCGCCGCCAAGCATCTCTTCCAGGACTGCCTGTGCCTCCGTATACAGGCGGTTATAATAGAGTTCGCGCCCGTAGTAAAACAGGTCGCGCGCGCCGAGCGGCTCCTCTGCGCGCCATTTTTGGTAAATATGCAGATTGCGCGCGCCGCGCGGTTTGTCGCTCCCGAGATGCGTCACGGAAAAATCATCGGATAGGACCTTCCCGCGCGGGGTGATACATTCGTGAACGCGTCCCTCCCAAAGCATCCCCGCGCCCCGCCGCACGATGCGCTCGCGGAAGTATATGCACCCGCCGTTGACGTATTTGCATACAGCCATGTCCGCGTTCTCCTGTTCGATGCGCGTTTTCAGGCTGCGCAGACGGGGGAGCATGTCTGGGGCGATCACGTCGTCGGCGTCCAGCCACATCGCATAGTCGCCCGTCGCACGCGCGAACGAGTGGTTCCGGGCGGCGGCAAAATCGTCTTTCCACGGAAAGGTATATACCATGTCCGTGTATTGCCTTGCCAGGTCGATCGTGCCGTCCGTGCTTCCCGTGTCGGTTATAACGATCTCATCGACCTCTTTTTGTATACTGTCCAGGCAGCGCGCCAGAACCTTTTCCTCGTCTTTTACGATCATACACAGAGATAATTTCATTCTCTTGCACCTCCGCCGTCTTTACAGGATATGATGGAATAGGGGCAATGCGTGCATTGTCCGCTTTACGGCGCTGTTTTGCGCCGATCGGAGGAATAAATATGACGATTTACAAGAGATGTTGTGTGTGCGGCTGTTGCCCGTGCATCTGTTCGGAGCTGTATGCCGTGCGCGTATCTGATGCTGTGGAGGTGCGGAACGGCGGTTCCGGCTGTGTGTGTCCCACGGGCCCCACGGGACCAAGGGGAGCGACAGGCGCGACAGGCGCAAC
>CALVWO010000043.1 GCA_944367465.1 uncultured Clostridia bacterium | reverse complement strand
AGCGCTCGTGCGCCACTTCGTCGAAATTCTTTTGCAAGCAAGACTTTCTCCTCGTGTCGGACACAAATTGCCGCTGAGAAAGGCAATTCCTTAGTTCGCCATGCGCGCACAGCGCACCGCGCTGCTGCGCATTACGCATGGCTCACCCTCAAAGAGGGAGGCAAGTTATAATCACTCGCGCAAGGAGGCTGCGCCTCCGCCCGCGCCCTCAATTTGTCGCTTGCGACTTATGGAGAAAGAGTGAAGGCGGCGATGCTATACTGTTGCTATTTATCGCCGCCGAGAGAAAACACGCGGTCAGCCGCAGGCGCGCCCGCGGGTTGTCACTCAAACTCACGACTTTTTCTTTCATCAGTTTGAAAGAAAAAGTGTGAACTTACTCATTTAAATTGTTCCAAAAAGCGCACGTCGTTCTCGGTGAGCAGTTTGATGTTGTTGATGCCGTATTTGAGCATGGCGATGCGCTCGATGCCCATACCGAACGCAAAGCCGGTGTATTCGTCGGGATCGATACCGCAGTTTTCCAGCACGCGGCGGTTGACCATGCCCGCGCCCAAAACTTCGATCCAGCCCGTGCCCTTGCAGAGCGGGCACCCCTTCCCGCCGCAGGCGTGGCAGGAGACGTCCACCTCGACGGAAGGCTCCGTGAAGGGGAAATAGGACGGGCGCAGGCGCGTTTTGCTCGTTTCGGAGAACATGACGCGCGCAAACTCATCGAGCATGCCCTGCAGATCGCACAGCGTGATGTGCTTATCGACGACGAGCCCCTCCATCTGGTGGAACATGGGCGAGTGCGTCGCGTCGTCGTCCGAGCGGAACACGCGCCCGGGGCAGAGCATCTTGATGGGCGGCTTTTTCTTTTCCATGAGCCTGATCTGTCCCGCGCTCGTCTGCGTGCGGAGAAGAAATCCGTCCGTCACGTAGAAGGTATCCTGCATATCGCGGGCGGGGTGATCGGCGGGCGTGTTGAGCGCCGTGAAGTTATAGTATTCGTTCTCGATCTCGGGTCCCTCGAAGATCTCGAACCCCATGCCGGCAAAAATATCGATGAGCTGATTTTTTACGCGCGTGACGGGGTGCAGGGCGCCCTTCCGCATGCGGCGCCCGGGCATCGTCACATCGACTTTCTCCCCGGCGAGGCGCGCGTTGAGTTCGCTTGCGCGGAGTTTTTCGTCGATCTCCGCGGCGCGCTCCTCGATGATGCGTTTGAGATCGTTGATCTGCTGCCCGAATACGGGGCGCTCCTCGGGCGGGAGCTCCTTCAGCTTTTTATACAGCGCCGCGATTCGTCCCATGCGCCCGAGAAAGCGCATCTTCGCCTCGTAGAGCGCACGGGTGTCCATCGCCGCGGCGATCGCCGCCACGGCCTCCTGCAAAAGCTCTTCCAGACTCTTATCCATTTCCTGCTCCTTGTTCCTTCTTTGAAATATCGTTGCCTTCCGCCGCGTTTTATCCAAACAAAAACGCCCTATGCTGCTGCATAGGGCGGAATATACCGCGGTACCACCTATTTTCGCGCGCGATACGCGCGCCTCATTGCCCCTTAACGCGGGATACGGCTCCGCTTGAAGTTCTGTTCGGCGGGCGGCTGGCGGGGGAATACCGCGCGCATCCTTCCGAGGGGCTTTCAGCCTGCGGCGCCCTCTCTCTGCGGGAACGATCTCTTGCGCGTCTCTTCCGCTTGATTGCCTGTATCTCTATTATAGGCGTTTGAAATGCGCTTGTCAAACGATTTTGACCGGTTTTGCGCGGCAGTGCGGGCTGGGCGGAAACTGCCCGTTCCCGCCTTATACCTGGGGCAGCGTGATCTCGGGCACGTCGTCGCCGTAGCAGAAAGAATACACCGTCTCTGTGTTTCCGTAACACAAAACAAGAAAAAATCTCCCCTTCCGGAGAGATTTTTTCTTCAGCTTTCGTTGTGCTTGTTTGGGTCAGGCATGTGTACGGACAATGCATGCTATCCGCAATAATATCAGAACTTATCCGCAAGCGAGAACGTAAAGGTGTGTTCTTCGCTGCCGTAGTGTTCGTTGGCGACCCACATGACGGTTTGATCGGTGAGATTGTACACAACGGAGTGTACGGTGATGCCGTTGCTGTCGTCGTTGTTCCAGTTCCTTCTGCCGACGGAGGCGAGGATGTCCATTGCCGCCTGCTCATCCTCTACGACGCCGTTCACCGCGGCGAGCTGGTTGCCGATGTGCTCGTAACGATCGGAGCCGGGCATCTCGTCGCCCTCTTCGTAATAACCGGGCTGCAGAATGAAGTTGGTGATCCACTGATACTCCGCCGTTCTGCCGGAATCGGCGTAAAATTCCTCGTCGGTGTTGCGGATGATGTGCAGCTCGCGCGCGGATCCGTCGTTATCGGTGGAATCGGTGCCGTTCGTCCATTCGAGGATGGCGCTCGCGCCCGTGGCGTCCGCGATCATGTAATGGAAGGACGTCTGCGCCGAATCGTGCATATCGTACCCTTCGATCATTTCGATCGCGTCCTCCACCGTGGCGCAGTAATCGAGGATCATGCGCATCATCGTGGTGGAAGTGATGTCGGGATTGTCCGTCTGCTGATCGGTGGCGACCGTCTCCGCGCCCTGATAGCTCATGAAGATCCCGCAGCTGAGCCCCTTTTCGTTGACGCCGTCGAGCGGGGCGTAGGGCGCGGCGAGGCAGGTGATCTTGTTGAGGAGCCCCTCGACGTCGCGGTCGATCTTCATGCCCAAAAATTGCAGATCGACCGTACTGACCGAAGCGTAGCGGTCGTTCCCGGGTTCCGTGAACACCAGCGCCGTGTTCGTCTGCGAGAAATCGTAGTTGCGGCCGAAGAGTACGTCGCCTTCGGGCGTGACTGCCGTGAAAGCGGAACAGGCGATCTCGCTCTGCTCGATCGTCATATCGATGAGCCCGCGCGTGATGCTGTTCGTGATGAACGTGATGAGCTCCTCGTCGCCCGACGCGCCGCCCTGTTCAAGAAAATCGTCGAAATAAAAATCGCCCGAGATGTCCATGCGGTACACGGCGCCGTCCTGATGCGTGGGATCCCGATCCACGATCTTGCGGAAGCTCGAAAGCGTGGCGAGCTCGTTCCGCCATACGATCGCCGCGGCGCCGACAAGCGCGCACAGCAAAATCAGGATCGCGCACAGCACGATCGCAAGGATCTTCACCCATCTGGGCGTCCGCCTTTTGGTCTTTTCTTCCATCATCGTCTCTCCTGTCTGCCGCCGCGTCGTGCAGCGGCGCATGCGCTCACTTTGTGATTGAACCCGCGCATTATTATAACATGTCGGTTTCAAATATAACATGTCGGTTTCAAAATGTCAACAAAATTTATGACAATTTCGTGAAAGCGGCAAAATTACGGCAGAGAGCACCCCGCATCCGCGGGGCGCGTGATATGGTGAAAAGGCGACGGGAAAAGGAAGTGATGCATGACGATCTTACAATACCTGAGCGCGTTCCGCCTGTTCGGCGGCGACGTGCTCGTGCTGGGGCTGGCGGTGACCATCATCGTATCCGTCCTCAAAAAGACGGTGCTGAAAAACGCCTCCAAAAAGCTGTTCGTGTTTGCTCCGTTCGTACTCGGGACGCTTTTGTTTGCGGCGTACAGGTGCCTCGCGGAGCTCTCTGCGGCGCCGCTGACGAGCGACGCCGCCGCCACGTTCGAGGGCGGGTTCGCCTGCGGCTGCGCCGCAACGCTGTACTATGTGGTATATGAACAGTTCCTCCGCGTGAAGCAGAGCGCGGGCGGTGCGGACACGGTGCCCGCGGAAACGGCGCACACAGCCGGCAACGCGGACATGATACCCACGGACAGCGCCGACGCCCGGACGCTCGCGGCGCTTCTGGAGCCGTTCATATCCGCCGGCGCGGCAAAGGACGCGGCGGCAGATATCCTTGCGGGGCGGGCGGAACTTGCGCGGGAGGCGTTTGCCGACTTTGTGCGGGAGACGCTGGCGCGGTATATGCCCGCCGCCAGAGAGGAGGAGCGCGCAGTGCTCGCGTCGGCGATCGCGGGCGCTGCAGGAGGCTGATTTTCCCGCAGGGGGTCCGTCCGCAAGGACGGGCTCTTTTTTTACGGAATTTTTCTCATCCGAGAAAAATATTCCCCGCTTTTCCGCATACTGCCCGTGTATGAAACAAGTGAACGCAAACGTTGACGAGAGCGCCGCGGCGCTGAAAAAGCTGCTCCCCGCGGACGACATTCTGCAATTCTGCTTTACGGACGGCACGGGGCGGAGGATGATATGCCTCTTTGCGGACGCCGTGACGGATAAGGATCTGCTGGGGGAACAGGTGTTCCGCCCCCTCATGCAGTATACGGGCGGAGAGAAGGCAAAGCAGGTCGCGGCGCATGTGACCGCGCCGGAGGTACGCACGGAGCGCGCCCTTGAAAAACTTGCGGCGGAGGTACTTGCGGGCAACCCCGTGCTCGTTTGGGAAGGCATGGACGAGGGGCTCGTCGTCGGGACAAAAAAGGTGCCTGCGCGCGCCGTGACCGAACCGCCCACCGACGTGGCGATAAAAGGTCCGCGCGAAGGGTTCGTGGAGGACGTGAAACTCAATACGGCGCTCGTGCGGAAACGCCTGAAAACGGGGGAACTGCGGATCGAATTTCTGACGGTCGGCAGGCGATCGCAGACGAGCGTGGCGCTGTGCTGGCTGGACGGGACGAGCGTGCAGAGCACCGTGGACGAGATCAGAAGCAAACTCTCCGCGATCGACATCGACGCTGTACCCGATTCCTCGTACCTCGCCCGATTCCTTTCCGGCAGGCCATACTCGCTCGTAAAACAGGTGGGAACGACGGAAAAGCCCGACATCTTCTGTGCGAAGATCGCCGAAGGACGGGTGGGCGTGCTCGCGGACGGCTCCCCCATCGCGCTCACGCTGCCCTATATGCTGATCGAGGACTTTCAGTCGGGCGAGGACTACTTCGTACCCGCCGCCCGCGCCACGTTCACGCGGTTTTTGCGGCTCTTTGCGCTGCTCGTCGCCATCTATCTGCCCGCATTCTATATCGCCTCGCAGCTCTTCAAGCTGCAGCTCCTGCCCGTGAAACTGCTCCTGACGATCGCGGGAAGCATACGGGATATCCCCCTCTCGCCCTCGCTGGAAATGCTGCTCGTGCTGCTCGTGCTGGAAGTGCTCAACGAAGCGAGCATCCGCATGCCGAAATATGTGGGCATGGCGCTCTCGGTGGTGGGCGCGCTGGTACTCGGAGAGACTGCCGTGAGCGCGGGGTTCGTCTCGACGCCCGCCATTATCATCATCGCGTTCAGCGGCATCGGGCTGTACGCCGTCCCCAACCTCATCGAGGAGACGAGCGTTCTGCGCCTGATGATGCTCCTCGCGGCGGGGAGCGTCGGCACCTACGGGATCATCCTCCTCTCGGCGTTCGTGCTCATTTACCTCGTTTCGACGGAGAACTACGGCGTTCCGCTCGCCGCGCCCTTCGCACCCTTTATCCGCCGCGACCTCAGAGACGCGCTCATGAAATATAACCTCATTTCCCTGAAAGAGCGTTCGCAGACGATCGGGAGCCCCAACAAAAGGAGGCAGAAATGAAACTTTCGGCAAGACAGATCTGCTTTTTCCTCGCCGCCGTGGCGCCTGCGGGGAAACTCGTGCTCATGCCCTCCGTGCTCGCCGCGCGGGCGGGGAACGACCTGCTTTTCCCCGTGCTGGCGCAGATCGCCGTGCAGGCGGCGCTCGTGTTCGCCGTGCTCCTGCTCGCACGGGACGGGCGCACCGTGTACGCGATGATCGCGGACATGGCGGGGGGATTGATCGCCAGAACGGCGTGCATCGTGTTTGCGGCGTTCCTGCTGTTCGCCTCCTTCGTGCCGCTCGTGGAGCAGAAACTCCTCGTACAGAGCCTCTTTTACGACACACTGCCCTCCTATGTGGCATTCGCGCCCTTTTTCCTTTTTTCGGCGTTTCTGTGCGCAAAGCCGCTCGCCGCCCTGGGGCGGGTATGGGATGTGCTCGCGCTCCTCTTTCTGACGGGGTTCGCCGGCATCCTGCTCCTCTCGGTCGGCAGCGCGGACTACGGCGCGCTCGCGCCCGTGGGGAACGCGGGCGCCGAGAGGTTCGGCCGCGGACTCGCCGAAACGACGGGCTGGTTCTACGACGCCGCGCTCCTTCTGCCCCTCGCAGGAAAATTCGAATACAAAAAGGGGCTCGCGTGGAAGGGCGCGCTCTGCTCCCTGCTGGGCGGGGCGCTCATCCTGTTCTTCCTCGCCACCTACTACGGCATCTTCCAGGAGATTGCGGTGACGCAGCTGTTCGCCTTCGCCCACATGAGCAAGTACTTTTCGGGCATCACCGCCCTGGGGCGCATCGACTATCTTTTCATCTTCGCCATCGCCTTTGTGATGACGTTCTGTGCGGCAATGCCCGTCCAGGCGGCGGCTGACGCGCTGACGGACGCGTTCGGCAGGACGAAGCCGCTCGCGGTCTCTCTCTCCGTCCTGTTCAACGCGGCGCTCTTCGCCGTTATGCTCGTATTCAACTTTGCGCCGTCGGAGACGATCGCCGCGGTGACGCGGCGGCTCTTCTGGATCTTCCCTCTGTTCACGGCAGGCGCGCCCCTGCTGCTGTGGACTGCGGTCGGGATCGGGAGGCTCATCGGGAGGAAAACGCATGCGAAAAAATAAGTTCCTGCACTCACTGCCCTTAAAGCTGTGGCTCCTGCTCGCGGCGATCCTCGTGCTCACCTTTTTTTCCAACGATTTCGGGCTGGTGGACATACAGAAGACGGCGATCATCCTCGCCGCGGGCATCGACCGCACGGAGGAAGGGTTTGAACTGACGGCGCAGATCGCCGTACCCAAGGGCAGCGACCGCACGACGGGCGGCACCTCGAGCATGGAGATCGGCGGACAGGGCGCGACGGTCTCCGACTGCGTTTCGCAGATCTATGCCAAAACGGGCTGGGTGCCGAAATTCGTGTTCTGCGACCTGATTCTGCTCGGCGAGGACGCCGCGCGGGCGGGCGCGTTCGACGCGCTCGACTTCTTCCTGCGCAACGAATACGCGCCCGATTCCTGCCTGCTTGCCGTATGCGAAGGGCGCGCCGCCGACATACTGGGTGCAAAGAGCGCCGTAGACGACGCCTCCTCTCTCGCACTGGAAAAACTGTTCTCGGACGCCGCGAAAAAATCGGGGCGGGTGATGACGACGACCCTCCGCGAATTCGCCATCGGCTATTACGGCGTGAGCGCAAGCGGATCCATGCCCTATGTACGCATGCAGCCGCAGCAGGGCGCACAGGGCGCCCAAGGCGGCGCAGGCGCGCAAAACGGCGGACAGGGCAGCGGACAGAACGAACAGGAGATGATTTTTTCCGCAGAGCAGACCGCCATTTTCACGGAAGGGAAGATGGCGGGCATCCTGGACGAGGCGGAAACGCTCGCATTCAGCCTGCTCGGCGGCAACGTGTACGGCGGAACGCTGCCCGCAGAGGGAGCGACCCTCTCCGTACTCAGAAACGACGGATCGGTAACGGTTTCCGCCGAGGACGGCATCTCTGCAGCGCTGAATATTTCGCTCAAAGTGCGGCTCGTGAACCGCAGCACCCCCGCCGCGCCCTCGGACGTTGCCAAAGGCGCCGTGACGGCAGAGGAACGTGCAGCCGCGGAGAAGGCGCTCGAAGAGGCGATGCGCTCGCTTTGGACGCGCTGCGCGGAGACGGGCTGCGACCTGTTTTTCCTGTACCGCGAGCTGTACCGCCGTTCCCGCGCCGACTACGGGAAATGGAAAGATACCCCCCTTTCCGCCTTTGCCGTGGAAATATCCGTTTCGGTAGAGGGGCTGCGCTGACCGCGGCGCGGAAAACCGCATAAAAAAAGTCATCCCCCGCGCAACCGCACGGGGGAATTGTTTTCGTGGTCTGGTATTCAGTTGTGTGTCGGGCAGAGTCCCTGCCATCCGACCGTCGCCCGCACTCCGGCGCGCGGCGCGCTCCTGCCTCCCTGCGTTCCGATGCCACCGGTTGCATCCTCCCGCAAAGCTGCCGATTTCCGTTCCGCTCAGGCGCTACCGGTCCGCACGCCGTTGCTTTCCGTTCCTCAGAGCACGTTCTCCGTTTGACGAAGATTGATTGACGGGGTGAGGGATCATCTCGACTCCACTATATATGTTGGGTTGATTACCCGTGCGGCAAGCGTACGATGCCGCGAATGATCAGAAGTCGATTTAGTTCTCCGCCCCTCGGGTGGAATTGTACATTGGTCTGACCTCCTTCTACGAAATCTTCAATCCTTGGGAAATGAACCTGTACATACCGCACCTCCCGTATTGAATTTTTCGGAGACCTTGATGAATTGGATTTGTCTCCCTATGATCTGCGGATTTTCCCATCCGCGCATCTCGGTTGATTTGCCTCCTCGGCACTTACCTGTTCATCGGACCGTCCTTCCTTGTTGGAGAATAACATTTCATGAAAGTTATTTTCTTTTTGTACCCTTATTATAGCACGTCTTTCGGACTTGTCAATAGTTTTCGGAAAACTTTTTCCAAAAATTTTTCCGGGGCGAAAAACCTCCCCGAACGCCCCCTTCGCGTTTTCCGCCCATAATTCTGCTTTATTCGTGCGCGCGGGCGCGGCGCGCGCGGGTATAATGGTGAAAAAAAAGTGAGGTATCCGCCATGCGCCCGATCCCCTTCCGCCTGCCCTCCGCAAAGGCGGCGCTCTTTTTTGCCGCCCTCGCGGGGAGCATGTTCTTTTTCAACTTTGCGCTCCCGCAGAGGGAGCCCGCCTCCTTCGCCGTGCTGTACGCCGCCCTCGCCTGCGGACGCAATCCCTTTGCCGCCTCCGCCGCGTATCTGCTGGCGTCGGCGGCGTTCCTCTCGCCCGAGGCGTCGCTCTGCTGCGCCGTCCAGGCGGCGTTCATGCTGCTCGTCTTCGCCGTATACGCGCGCCTGCGCCGCCGTATGGGATACGAACGGGTGGCGTATGCCGCCGTCGCGCAGCTCCCCTTCGTCTTTCTCTTCCCGCATGCGGGTTACGCTCTCTTCCCGATGCCCGTGACGGCACAGAAGGCGCTCCTCGCCGCGGCGGTCGTCGTCGCCTGCGTCCTGACGGAGTGCGCGCTGCGCGCCCTCCTCACGCGCGTTTTCCGCTGCCGCCTTTCGGGCGCGGAATTTGCCGCGCTGGGATTCTGCTGGCTGCTCCTGGGGCTCGGGATCGTGAACGCGCTCGGAAAGATCGCCTTCACCGCGATCGCCGTCCCCGCGATCCTTGCCGCCGTGGCGCTCGTGCGGCGCGCCTCCGCCGTGCCGTTCGCCGTGGTGCTCGCCCTGCCCCTCTGCGCCGCCGACGTGAGCGCGCTCCCCGTTGCCGCATACGCCGCCTTCGCCTGCCTCGCCCTGCTGTTCGCCCCCTACGGCAGGGTCGCCTCGTCGCTCGCCCTCTTTGCCGCATTTCTCGCGCAGCAATGGTTTCTGGGACTGTACGCGCAGGACGCGCTCACCATCGCGCTTACGCTGCTCGCCTGTTTTCTGCCGTCGCTCGTGGTGTGCGTACTGCCGGACGGCATCGTGCGGCGCGCGCAGGAGAGCCTGCTTTATTACCGCGAGCGCGCCCTGCCGCGCATCGCCATCAACCGCAACCGCCGCGCCGTCGGCGAACAGCTGTACGAGGTCTCCGCGCTCTTCCGCGAGATCGAATCGGCGTTCCTCGCCGGCGAGGGGGAGGACGATTCCGAACGGCGCATCCGCGAAAAGCTCACCGGCACCCTCTGCAAAAACTGCCGCAACGCCGGATCGTGCCGCGAAAACGGCGTATACGAGAGTTTTGACCGCCTCATCCGCGTGGGCAAGGCAAAGGGAAAAGTCAACCTCATCGACCTGCCCGCGGAGCTCGCCAAGGCGTGCGGGAACGCCGCGGGGCTGCTGTTTGCGCTCAACAAAGAGCTTGCCGACTACTGCCGCTATGCCGCGCAGATGGCGGCGGCGCGCGAAGGACGGCGGCTGCTCGCCGAACAGGCGCACGGCGTGAGCGAGATCCTCAGGGATATCGCTCTCACCCAGAGCGAGGCGTACACCTTCTCGCGCGAGGAAAACGAACTTTCGCGCGCGCTCCAGGAGAGCGGGATCCTCAGTTCGGAGATCTTTACATACGGCGAGGGAGAAGATTACACCGTGAGCATGACGCTCGAGGAACGCGCGGACGCCAAGGCGGTGTGCCGCGTGGCGAGCGAGGCGCTGGGCGTTCCTCTTGCGCTTGCCGAAAAGATCCCGCTCACCGCGGCGCGGGCGTGCTTCGTGTTCCGCCGCAAACCGCGCTTCGACGCGGCGTTCGGGATCGCCGCGCGCCCCAAACAGGGCGAGATGAAGAGCGGCGACACGCACTCCATCCTGCGCATCGACGAGCGCCGCTTTCTCGTCGCCCTCTCAGACGGCATGGGCAGCGGCGACAGCGCGCGCGACATATCCGCCCGCACGCTCTCCCTTCTGGAGAGTTTTTACAAGGCGAAGATGCCCTCCGAGACGGTGCTCTCCACCGTGAACAGCCTCATCGCATTCTCGGCGGAGGAGACCTTCTCCTGCCTCGACCTTGCCGCCGTCAACCTGGACACGGGCTGCGCGGACGTGGTGAAGATCGGCTCGCCCGCGGGGTTCCTCATCTCGGGCGACGAGCTGAAAATTCTGGAAGGAGAATCGCTGCCCATCGGCATGCTGGAGGCGGTACACCCCGCCACCATGCGCGTTTCTCTCAAAGAGGACGACTTCCTCGTATTCATGAGCGACGGCATCACCGCGGCGTTCGGCTCCTCCGCCGATCTCTGCGCGTATCTGAGCGGATTGCATCCCGTCAACCCGCAGGCGCTCGCCGAAAACGTGCTGCAAAGCGCACTCTCGCTTACAAAGGGAACGGACGACGACATGACCGTGCTCGCCGTAAAGCTCACCGCCGCCGCATGATCTTATACCGCAATACAGAGGGGCATGTCCGATACGGACATGCCCCCTTCGTTTTTTACAAAATAGCGCAAAGCGCGGACACGGGTGCCCCGTTCAGTCCCGCACGAGGTCGCTCAGCGTGACGGGCAGCGCCCTGGCAAGTTCGGAAAACGCCGCCTCGATCTGCACGCCGACCTTTCCGCCGCTGAAAAAGATCGTCTGCCCCTCGGCGGTGCGGTGAACGAAGGTCGGGAACGCCTTCTTCATGCCGAGCGGCGAACAGCCGCCGTGGACGTATCCCGTGAGCGGGAACAGCTCCTTCTGCGGGAGCATCTCCACCGACTTCTCCCCCGCCGCCTTCGCCGCCTTTTTCAGATCGAGCTCCGCCCCGACGGGAATGACGAACACGTAATATTTACGCGGCGATCCGACCGTGACGAGCGTTTTATAGACGCGCGCGGCGTCCTCGCCGAGCGCCGCCGCCACCTCCGTGCCGGAGAGCGCTCCGCCCTCATACGTATGCACCGCATACGCTGCGCCCGCGCGTTCCAGTATGCGCATCGCGTTTGTTTTTTCCATACAAACTCCCAAGCAAAAGAAAGCCTGCCGCCCTTCCGCGCGGCACAGCCCCCTCTGCGATTTCAAAGTTAATTTTTGATTTCTTCGACCTTTTCGACGATCTCGCCGCCGCACTCGGTGCAGAACTTCTCCGCATCTTCCGCGCGCTTTCCGCACTTGGAACATACGCGGAATTTTTCGACGATCTTTCCGCCGCACTCGGGGCAGAACTTTTCCTCGGGCGCGGCGTGCCTGCCGCACTGCGAACACACGCGCGCCTCCTCGTGCGCCTTCCGCTCCGCCTCGGCGGCGCGTTCTTTTTCCTGTTTGCGCTCTTCGGCTTTCTCGCGGACGGCGTCTTTGGCGTTATCGATCGCGTCGTTCGCCTTGTCCCTGGCGGCGTCGATCGCCGTCTCGACCGCGTCGTTCGCCTTGTCCCTGGCGGCGTCGATCGCCGTCTCGACCGCCTCGTCCTTGGCTTTTCCGAGCAGATCGGCAATTCCCTTTTTGATCGAATCGAACAGACCCATTGTTTTCCCTCTTTTTAGATGATTTCTATCTGACAGCTCTTCATGGTGAGAAGCGCCGCCTGATGCGCTTCGGGCGACGTTCCCGCACAGGCGGACGCCGCGACGCGCACGCCCGCCTCGGGCGCAAATGCGCGGATGAGAAGCGCGTTGGAGACGACGCAGATATCCGTACAGACGCCGCACAGCGTGATCTCGCCGTATCCCGCCGCATACTCCGCGAGCGGCACGCTCCCGAAGGTCCCCTTCTCAAAGACGCGCGCGCCCCTGCGGAAGAGCTGCGGAACGATCTCCCACCCCGCGGTGCCGCGGATGCAGTGCGGCACGGGCAGGAGCTTTCCCTCGTGCGTTTCAAGATAATCGCCGCCGTGCGTATCCTGTGTGTATACGACCTCGTCCGCGCCCGAAACGAGCGCCCCGACGGCGGGCACGATCGCCTGCGCCGCCGCAGAGCCGAGCGCGCCGTCCACAAAGTCGCGCTGCATGTCCACAACGACGAGCAGACGCTTTATCCCAGGCATTTTTTGAGTTCCTTGATGAGCAGATCGGCGATATAGCGGCAACCGCGGTGCGTGGGATGCACGCCGTCCGTCGAGAACTGCGCCGGATCGATATCCTGCGTGACGCCCGTGAAGATCTCGTCCACGGGAATGAGCGTGAGGTTCTTTTCCCTGGCGATCTCGCGGATGATATCGTTAAAGCGGTTGAGGAAGGGACGGAACCGCTGCTTATCCCCCATCTTCAGCGCATAGGGCTGGATGAGGTAGAGCTTTGCACCCGTCGCCAGGATCGCGTCCGTCAGCTTTTCGTAATTTGCGCGGAAGGCCTCGGGCGTGACCTCCTCCCCGCGCGAGAAACGGCACCATACGTCGTTGATGCCCACCTCGAGCACGACGTAATCGGGCTTTTCGGCGACGACGTCCTTTTCGACGCGCGCCACGAGCTCCGCCGTGCGCTCGCCACCGTTGCCGCGGTTGACGAAACAGAATCTGGTATCGGGATAGAGCAGGCGGAGTTTGCCCGCCGCGATCTTGACATACCCGACGCCGAGGTCGTTCTCGTCCATGTGATTGCGCCCCGACTCCGTGATGGAGTCGCCGAAAAATACGATCTTGGTGCAGGGCGCCTCGTCCTGCACCGTCTCTTCTTTGATATTGCTCATACTTGATTCCCCTTAAATTCCCTTGATATCGTTTGTATCAGACCGCGTCTCTCTTCCGGCATTCCGCCGAAATCCGCGGCTCTTTATTCCTTTTTCCCGAATTTATCCTCGTACGCCTTCAGGCACTTCTTGATGATATCCACCGCCTCTTCGCGGTGCGCGATCTCGCGCACGGTCGTCTTTTTGTGTTCGAGCGTCTTGTATACCTCGAAAAAGTGCATCATTTCCTCGAAGATATGCTTGGGGAGTTCCTGAATATCGTAATAACCGTTGTATGTGGGATCCTTGAACGGGATCGCAATGATCTTTTCGTCCAGCGCGCCGCTGTCGATCATCTTGATGACGCCGATCGGATAGCAGTTGACGAGCGTCATCGGGAAGATCGCCTCGTTGCAGAGGACGAGCACGTCGAGCGGGTCGCCGTCGTCGGCGTAAGTCCGCGGAATAAATCCGTAATTGGAGGGATACACGGTGGACGTGTAGAGGACGCGGTCGATCTTCAGAAGCCCCGTGTCCTTATCGAGCTCGTATTTCGTCTTGCTTCCCTTCGGGATCTCGATGAGCGCCTCAAAACTCTTGGGCGTGATGCGCTTGGGATCGATGTCGTGCCAGATATTCATAGCATATCTCCTTTTATCACCCTTTATAGCATTTACCATTTTAGCATACTTTGCCCGCACCCGCAAGATGTGAGCGAGATTTTTTTGCAAATTTTTTAGGATTTTACGAAAATATGCTTTGACAAGCCGCGCCGAATATGATATATTGATATGGCATTGCAAAAACACATCATTGCGCCGGTATGCAGAAGTACCCAAGAGGCTCAAGGGGCTCCCCTGCTAAGGGAGTAGTACCTTTACCGGTAGCACGAGTTCGAATCTCGTCTTCTGCGCCAAACGATGAGCATACGAACCCCGATGAAATATCGGGGTTCGTATTCTTTTTCTCGCACGATTACTTCGGAATACGGATTCTGAGATAACTCCTCCGAATTTGTCTTTTTCGGTCGGCTATGGGAGCATAGTTCCTCGTATAATAAGAAGTAGTAGTTTTTCATGTTCCTTTCCAAGGACGAGCAAAAAGTGCTATACTGTTG